>JAZKGL010000420.1:2059-14009 GCA_040385935.1 Bdellovibrionota bacterium | reverse complement strand
TCAAGAAGAAGCTTAAACGTAAGTATCACAAATTCTTCCATCGTCCGCCGCCTGGTTCAAGTCCTGGGACTATAGTCGCTCCTGTTGATCCGAATCCCACTCGCCTTCTCATTTTGAGTTACGACGCCGAGACGGTCGATCCTCACGAAACTCTGCACCATGCCAAGGGTCTTAAGAAAACTTTGGATGCAGGGCGCATCCATTGGATCAGTCTGATCGGAATGCAAAACCTTGATCTCATCCAGGATCTCTTGTCGGAGTTCGGTATTCACCGCCTGACTGTCGAGGATATCCTGAATCAGTATCAGCGGCCTAAAGTCGAGTATTTCGAAGAGTACACCTACATCACGGTGCACGTTCCCCAGGCCGACGCCGATAGCGATGTAATTAGTATACTTTTGGGCGATAATTTTGTGATCACGCTGCAGGATAATCCGAACGATTATCTCGAAGCGATTCGAAACCGGATTCAAAAGAAGATCGGACAAATCAGAAATCGTGATCACACGTATTTGTGTTATGCGATCATCGACGTTGTCATCGACCTTTATTTTCCTTTGACGGAAGCGTATGCGCAGCGCATAGAGGCGACGGAAACGAATATCCTAACCGGTCTAAAGCCAGTTGCTATCGTCGATATTTTTAACATGCGTTCACGCGTCAACAGCTCTCATCGAATCTTATGGACTCACAATCAGATGATCTCGCAGTTGATCCATGATCCGGAAACGCCGTTTGCCGAAGAATCGTTCGTTTATCTTCGCGACTGCTTCGATCACACCATGCAGATTCTTGAATTCCTTGAAAACCTCAAGGAAAACGCTCGAACCTTGATCGACTTGCACCTGTCATTGCAGGGTCATCGTTCAAACGAAATCATGAAATTTTTGACGATCATCACCGCGACGTTTATTCCAATGACCTTTATCTCCGGTCTCTACGGTATGAACTTTAATACTTCGTCGCCCTACAACATGCCTGAGCTGCATTGGAAATATGGATATCCTTTCGCCATCGGTATGATGGCGCTCGCCGCTCTCTCGATGCTGACCTATTTTTATAGTCGAAAATGGATAGCCAATCAGAGTGTGCTGCCGAGCTATGATAAGGAGGATAAAGTCGTTTAGTGAGAGGCGAGATGAGCGATCGCAATGCGAATGTGAGAGTCCAGGCGATTGCTCTTTCCGATTTGTCTCATGCCGACTAGAACGCACAGAGCCTTGCTTAACATCTCACGTTTTTTAGCCGTTGCGAGTTCCGCTCTTGGCTTGATTGACATCGTAATCTTGCCGCTAGCTCGAAAGCTCACGCATTCAAAATGTTTACCACTCACCAGATACAGGTGAATCTCAGGCATTGGCGTGTCGGTGTCAGCGTTCATATGAACTTCAACGAGTCCACGTTCGGTGCCGTATGACCACCATTGAGGCGATTGGTAAAGCTTATCCACTCTATTTTTCGATAACGCTTTTAGACTTAGACCCATATCCATGAAAGAAAGATAGCGCTGAAGAAAAAGGAGGGAAAATGGACTGCGCGTATCCAGACTGAAGCCGATGGATTCCTCATCGATACTTGTTATTACCATTTCGGTTTTTTGGACTTCACCCAATAGATTGAGTTCAACAGGAATCGACTGATGAACCTTGAGCCAGGTCTGAACCTGATTCATACCGGGACGCTCGATGCGCAATCCCCCGTAGCTCAAATTAAGGACGCGTAATGTGCTCCCGTGAATCTTCACCGAGGCGATTTCGTTGTCGCGGAACACATGCCGATAGTGTCGCCTTCGGTAAGCTTCCGAAACGCGCTCCATAACGTCGCCAAGCTTGGGCTGCAGGAATCGATCCTGAACCTGCAGACGAACTTTTTGCAACAAGCTAAGTGTTTTTGGAAGCATGCCACCCTACCGAAACCCGTACATGGGGACTTTACGTTAGGGTCTTCGGATGACTGGGGAAGAAATTAAGGAATTGCGAGATCAGTTCAATGATTTCAGATAGCTACAAGTCGTGTCGAAGAGCTGGCTAAGCTCGTGATAGGTCGTCTCAACTTTATCCGCAGGCCACTTCATTTCCGGGGAAACCGTTTCGAGTTGCTTGAGTTCGCTGGCGAGAGCCTGGGCGCCCATATTCAGGCAACTTCCCTTGAATCGATGAGCCACGCGGCGGACCGATTCGATATCTTGATCGCTCAGGGCCATTCGAAGTTCGATCAGGGAAGAGCGGCCGTGCTCCTCGAAAATCCCTACGAGTTGGGGCATGAAAGCTGGGCTACGTGCATAGGCCTTCAGACTTTGAAGCACACTCATATCGACAAGATTCAGGGATTTCTGCGATAGATCGGACATATAATAGACTCCGCGATTGAGTGGTGTTCTATCGAATTTCAGTGCCGCATGGCAATCCAAAAAATTTTGGGAAATCTGATACAAATCATAATGCAGTTAAGGCAAGCACCCAAGAGCTAGCTCATCCGCAAACTTGAGATTTCTGGCGAATTTGAACGGACTTGGACAATTCTTTCGTTCTAAATTAGTATTCGAAATGTGGGCAAACCCTTGGGAGGCCGAAGAGACATGTCGAATCCTTTGAAGACTTTAGAGCCTTGGCGCACGCTTTTCGAAGAACGTCTTGAGGCGCTGCAGGCGCTCCTTTATCCCGCCGATGATCAAAGCCTTCATCCAGCATGCCGCTACGCATTAGCTGGACAAGGCAAACGTATAAGACCGCTTTTGACTATGGCAGCGGCTGTGGCAACAGGTGGGACTGCAGAAGCGTCTCTGCATTTTGCGGCCGCAGTTGAGATGATTCATACCTATAGTCTCGTCCATGATGATTTACCCTGTATGGACGATGACGAACTGCGACGCGGGCGTGCGACCACCCATGTGATTTACGATGAAGCCACAGCGATGCTTGCCGGCGATGCTCTGCTTACCGATGCGTTTCAAGTCCTAAGTCTCGCCGATCATATTCCTGCTGAATCGCGACTCAAAGCGGTGGCTAAGCTCTCGCGCGCGGCCGGTGGAATAGGAATGGTCAAAGGTCAGGCCCTCGATATGCATTGGACTGGCCGCGGGGATTTCACGCGTTCTGATCTCGACTCGATTCATATTCATAAAACCGGGGCTTTGATTGCTGCAGCCGCTGTGCTCGGTGGTATCAGTGCGGGTGCTTCGCGAGAGGATTTAGAGAGACTCGAGCAGTTCGGGACGAATATCGGTCTAGCGTTTCAGATTATCGACGATGTTTTGGATGATCAGGAAGGCACGGGCAAGTCGCAAGGCAAAGATCTTGACCTCGGCAAGCTTACCTACCTTCGTGTCATGTCTAGGGATGAGGCACTGCGCCACGCGAAAGTTCTGACGGATCTGGCTTTGCAGCAACTCGAGGCTTTCGGCCCGCGGGCTGCCCAGCTACGCGATATAGGACTTTCTCTTCTCGATCGAAAAAATTGAGAATTTGTCTCAAGGGAATTCATTGAAATAATACAAAAGTATGGTAACATCCTCGACCTGTACCGGCTCGAGGTGACCATATGAAAAAGTCTTTGCTGAAGTCCTCCACCGCTCCCAAGCCTTCGTCCGTCGTCGTCGAATCCGATCTCCTTGAGGTCAAAGGCGCCGAAGAACACAATCTCAAAAACGTCTCCCTCAGTATCCCCAAAAAGAAGCTCGTAGTCTTCACGGGTGTGTCAGGCTCGGGTAAATCCAGTCTAGCATTCGATACGATTTTTGCGGAAGGACAAAGACGTTATGTCGAATCTTTGTCCTCCTACGCTCGCCAATTCCTAGGCCAAATGGATAAGCCCAAATATGAGTCTATTCGAGGCTTAGCTCCAACGATTTCTATCGAGCAAAAGTCGGCGAGCAAGAACCCTCGATCGACCGTAGGAACGATTACCGAAGTCTACGATTATTTGCGCGTGCTCTACGCCCGGATCGGTGTTCAATACTGTTATAAGTGCGGAAAGACCGTGGGCCGTGGCGATGCGGCGAGTATGGTTCAGCAGATTCAGGGCATGGCCGAAGGCAGCAAACTTGTGATCCTTGCGCCCATCATCGAGCATCGCAAGGGTATCCATAAAGATGTGATTGAGATGCTTCAGTCGCAAGGGTATGAGCGCGCGCGTGTCAACGGCACGATTGTTCGGCTCGAAGAGGTTCAGGACTTACAAAAGCATAAGAAGCACACGATTGAAGTTGTGGTCGATCGTTTGGTGATTAAAGCTTCCAAAGAGTTTCGGGTTCGTCTCACCGATTCGGTAGAACAAGCGCTTAAACGCGGTGCGGGCTCTATCATTGTTCATATTGAGGGATCTCGTGATGTGCGCATGAGCGAAGAGCGTTCGTGCTGCGGCATCGCTTACCCTGAGCTTGATCCTCCCCTTTTCTCATTCAATTCGCCTCAGGGTATGTGTCCCGATTGCAATGGTCTAGGCACGATCGTAGCGATGGACGTGGAAAAGCTCATCCCCGATAAGTCGAAGTCGATACGCGAGGGGGCGATCGTTCCCTGGGCGAGTTATTTTAAAGGAGGATCGGTCGACAAAGAGGGCTCGTGGTCGGGCGAACGATTTGCTGCCATGGAGAAGAAATGGGGTCTCGACTACGATAAGCCCTGGTCCAAGCTCGCTAAGAAGCAGCAAGACATACTTCTCTACGGTCCTAAGGACGATAAGACATTGAGCCTTAAGTGGCAGGGCGCTAAAAGCTCGGGCACTTGGGAGTTTGAATTCAAGGGCCTGCTCGCCTCCATGATGCGCCGCTATATGGCGACTCAGTCCGAGAGTATGAAAGACTGGTATCAAAAGTTTATGTCTACCCAACCTTGCGAGACCTGCGAGGGAAGAAAGCTTAAGCCCGAGGTGTTGGCCGTTAAGATTGAGAAGCTCTCCATTCATGACCTTTGTCATCTGTCGATCGAGGACGCGCACAAGTTTCTCGGTACTTTAAAGATGAACGAGTCGCAGAAGGTCATCGCCAAGGAACTCCTCAAAGAGATTTCCAATCGCTTAAATTTTCTGGTCAATGTTGGTCTCAGCTATTTGACTCTCGATCGTCGCGGACCTACCCTCTCGGGTGGTGAGGCGCAGCGCATTCGTTTGGCTTCGCAGATTGGATCCGAGCTTACCGGCGTGCTCTACATTCTAGACGAACCTTCGATTGGACTTCATCAACGTGATAACCAAAAGCTCTTATCGACTCTGGAACATCTTCGCAACCTTGGCAATTCTTTGATCGTTGTTGAGCATGATCAGGAAACGATAGAAGCGGCGGACTGGGTCGTGGACTTTGGTCCAGGCGCCGGAATTCAGGGTGGCGAGATCGTTGCCAGTGGAACCTATGCGGATCTTTTGGCTAACAAGAATTCCCTTACTGGGCAGTATCTGAGCGGACGTAAGCAAATCATGATGCCTGCGATTCGCCGTAAGATCGATCCTAAGCTTTTAATTACCATTGAAGGCGCGACGGCTAACAATCTAAGAGATGTCACCGTCAACTTCCCACTGAAGGTTTTCACTGCCGTCACGGGAGTGTCGGGCGCTGGCAAATCGACTTTGATCAACCAGATACTATATCCTGCGATTGCTAAGAAACTCCATGATGCGGACGTTGAAATCGGTGCTCACAAAAAGATCACGGGTCTCAATCACATCGACAAGATCATCAATATCGACCAAAAGCCGATAGGCCGAACGCCGCGCAGTAACCCGGCGACGTATACCAAGGTCTTTGATTTGATCCGTGACTTCTACGCTTTACTTCCCGAGTCGCAGTCGCGCGGATATACTAAGGGCCGTTTCTCTTTCAACGTCAAAGGCGGACGCTGCGAACCTTGTCAGGGTGATGGATTCATCAAGGTTGAGATGCACTTCCTCGCCGATGTGTTTGTGCCCTGCGAAGCGTGTCATGGATCACGTTTTAATGCGACGACCTGTGAGATACTCTACAAAGGTAAGTCGATAGCCGATGTTTTGAATCTGTCAATACAAGAGGCCCGCGAGGTCTTTACCAATCACACAAAGATCGTGACGATCCTGGATACGCTGATTGAAGTCGGGCTTTCCTATATCAAGCTAGGCCAGGCAGCAACGACGCTTTCCGGTGGTGAAGCACAGCGTATCAAGCTCGCTCGCGAGCTTGCCAAGAGAGACACAGGCAAAACGCTTTATATTCTGGATGAACCGACTACGGGTTTGCACTTCCACGATATCGCCCAGCTCCTCGGTGTCTTGCAAAAGCTCGTCGATGCCGGCAACAGCGTGTTAGTTATCGAACACAATCTTGACGTCATAAAATGCGCGGATTGGGTGATTGATATAGGACCTGAGGGCGGAAAAGCAGGCGGACAACTAGTCGCAGAGGGCACACCTGAGCAGGTGGCAAAGAATGCGGCATCAGTGACCGGACTCTTCCTCAAAGATGTACTGAAGCCAGTGGCCACGAAAGAGACACGCAAAAAGGCTTAGTTTGACTATTTAAGCTTGCTAGATTCTGACTTCGAATGGAGTTAAACTTTGTTTAATACCATTCGAGGTTTACCCATGGCCTTTATAGATACCCATACGCATGTATTTCCAACGGTGCGCGAGCGCCTTCAAGATCAGCTTCCCAATGTTGTATTTAAGTCCTTTGATGAGTGGCTGCAAAAGACCTCGGTGCCCCCGGGGTTTTCTGCTTTAAAGACTCACTGGATCAAATGGGTAGAATCGCTTGAAGCCAAAGGACTCGATATTGAAGGCGTCGCAAGCCTTCAGGCCAGACTTCATCCCCAGATGTATCGCGTGCTCGAAGCGCTGCTTACGTCCGCCCTTGGCCCCAAACTTGTCCTGCAGGGAACAACGCAAAATCTTCTCGAATCGATGAAAAATAACGGCGTTCGAAAATCTGTCATCATCGCCGCAGGAACCCATGCGCCGAATGAATGGGTCCTTGATCAGGCGCACGAGCATGACGAACTTATTCCCGTCGTCGATCTCCCCATACTTCCGCCTTTAAGCAATGAAGAATCTTATATCAACGAAATGGAAAGGTTAGTTGCGCGTGGCGCGAAGGGATTTCAAATCCATCCAAACTTCGATAATATCCCAGGCGATCACCCCGCGTATCGCGCATACTTTGAAGTCGCTAAAGAGCATGACACCTTTATTCTTTTGCACACCGGGCAGTTTCATGTCCCCATTTACAAAACCAACTCAGCGCCCTCACTCCTCGAATTCGAAGGCTTTTTCCAAGACTATAAGGACGTCCGCGTCTGCCTCTCGCACATGAATCGCGAATCTCCTGAAGAAGCATGGATTTATATGAAGAAGTATCCGCAGCTCTATGCCGATACAAGTTGGCAAAGTGCGGCCTCGATTCGTCAAGCGATCTCGGCTGTCGGCTCAGACCGACTTTTGTTTGGCTCTGATTTTCCTTTTTTGCATATTAATCTGCAAAATGATGCCATCGAAGTCTTGCGATCCGCCGCGAATGACAAAGTATTAAAAGCCATCGGGTTAGAAAACGCGCTGCGCTTTCTGAATTCAAAGGCTTCGAGATAAATATCTTACACCTTTCAAAATAGCCGAAAACAAAAACCTGAACCAATGATGGGCTGCGTGCTTCACGCACCCTGGGTAACGCAGCTTGATATTTTTTTGTGTTAAAATATGCGAGTAGCAACGAGAACGTTGTTCACATAAAGTATCGAGCTGCTGGACACGAATTGATGTTGAGGTTTAAAGTGAAGATTGCCTTGTTGTTGATTTCCATTCTGAGTTCCCTCGTCTCGCGCTTTGCTCTGGCTCAATCGGTAGAATTTTCGGTCACATCCTTCGACTTACCAAGCATGCCTTTCGAATGTAATATTCCTAAGGGCTTTACAAAAGATGAAGGCATCGCCCTCATCGAGGGCGATCCGCTCATCCTTGGAGCCGAATGCCCTGCGGCTACCACTGCATCCTCAGGCAATCCCGATTGCACGAAAGTCTTGAACGCCAAACATTTATGCGGAACGACTTATCGAGTGACTTACAAAGGCAAGACAAAAAAAGCCTTCCTCTCAGGAATTTGCCCTTACGATCATCCTTCTAATCTATCCAAAGGCGAATGGAATCCCTGCGCACGAGGCCGATCTCATGTTGATATGGTCGAAGCCTTCTATAAAAGCATGGGCCTTACACCTGCCGAAAGCTGGGGTCCCAATGGCAACACAGGGCTAGTCAATCCTACGGCTGCCACCGTTGAAATCACTCTCGGCGACTATGTAGAAGGCACAAGCTCTCGTTATCCTGATCCGAATGAGGGAACCAGTAACCCTTGGTAATCAAGGACTTCAAAGGAGCTGCGTCTTCGCTCACGAGAGCAAGGTACAGCTCTTTTTTATACTGCAGATAATTTCTGCTCATGAAAATTAAGTGACATTTCTCAATTCTTGAAGATTTAATTTCACAACAATTCAAAGACTTGCAGACAACAAATTGCATAAGCAATTTCCTCCTCAAGCCGCGCGTTCGAAATTCCGATAAAATTGTGTCAGCCTATAAGCTTAATTCTGCACTTACCTTTCACAAGCACTTCGGTGTTTGCGAGGAGCTGGAATTTTTGCGCCCTAAAAAGGATATCGATGAACTTTCTGAAGACAATCCATAGCGGTCAATCAGCTGCCCATGAGAGTGGATTCGGACTTCTGGAATTTATCATTTCCATAGCGGTTTTAGGACTCATCATACTATTGGCCTCGCCTCAAACGGCCATCATGATGGCATTCAAAAAGGAAGTGGAAATCCGCACGCAGAATAACGAGATCAGTAGCTATCTCAATCTAGTCGACTGTGAGAGCACACAAAAATTAAATGGGCTGGATGATCAAACTATCCAAAACGAATGTGTCTCCACGTCAGTCGACCAAAAACCACGTTGGTTGGATCTTTATAAACAGACACCCAATGGGCCTGAGTTGCTCTTCAAAGATAGTGTCGATTCCAACGGAATCGTCAAAGTCGGGCGATACAAGGTTCGTGTGAGTTGCTCGGCGAAAGAAGGCACTTTCGTCGTCCAGGCAGTTCGAGTCAAACGTGCGACTAAAGCGGAAGAGAAAGGCTTAAGAGGACTGGCGAAGGCTCGCAACGTGGAATTCGACACGCCCGAGGCTATCGTTGCCGGCATTTATCAAGGCAAAGACTTTCAAATTAAACGTCCTCTTTGTCTGAGCAAATCCGACTCCAATCGAACTGCGGAAGTCGCCCAGTACACTCAGACCGTGGATCAGATTACGCGATCGTGCTCAAGCAAATCGGGTCGATCAGGTACCCAATGCGATAACTCAAAGGGCTGGGTTCTTCTAGCCTGCTACGCAGATAGCAACTCAAAGTTTGCGTATAAAAACAATTGTTGCGTCGCTCAGAAAGGAGAATCGAAGGTCACCTGTTACAAAGCTCGATAGTCAAACTTCAACCACTCAGCGAACGATCCAAAGGGGAAAAAATGAAGTCAGCTTCTCTAGCCATGTTTTTCGTCAGTTTGTTCACATCCTCGCACGCACTGGCTCAAAGTGGAAAATTTAATGTTACCTCTTTCGACCTACCCAGCATGCCCTATGAATGTAACATTCCCGCTGGCTATAACCAAGACGAGGGGATCGCTATCATCGAAGGTCACGAACTCGTTCTCGGCGCCGAATGCCCAGCCGCAACCAATTCATCGGGGGGTAATCCCGACTGTACTAAGGTCTTAAATGCCAAGCATTTATGCGGAACGACCTACAAGGTAACCTATAAGGGCAAGACGAAAAAAGCCTTTCTCTCTGGTATCTGCCCATACGATCATCCATCCAATAAATCAAAAGGCCAGTGGAATCCTTGCGCCAGGGGACGTTCGCATGTGGATATGGTCGATGCATTCTACCGTAGTCTAGGACTCACACCGGCAGAAAGCTGGGGACCAAACGGTAACACAGGCCGCGTGAATCCAAGCGCCGCGACTGTCGAAATCTCAGTCGGCGAATACGTTGAGGGCACAACCTCTAAGTACCCCGATTCTAAAGCCGGCACAGGCAATCCTTGGAAAGGGAAAAGCGCACAAGGTGGCGGCAGCAAAGCCAAGGCAAAAGACAACGGTCATGGAATCTGGACTGACGCGTGGAACGGTAACCAGTTCCCTTACTGCAGCCCTGGAACCAAAGACACAGGTGGAGGCTGGGGCTGGGAAAATCAAGCAAGCTGCAAGAAATAAGGAGAGAACATGAAGAAATTTTTAGTACTCTTAGCCCTGTCCTTAGCCTCTTCGTTATCATCGTTCACAGCTAAGGCTGATCCAGCTATCTCAACCGAGCATCCCATCGGCGGCGTCGGCAAAACCGACTGTAGTTTTGTCAAAGAAGACATCCTTAAGATGCATGACAAAGGCATTTATTATGTGGCTGTACCAGAGCCTTGGTTTCAGCAAGGCAAGGCCTGCGGGAAGATTATCGAGGTCACGGTCGGTGGCGCGTGTTTTGAAAACCACGACCTTGGCTGCACTAAGGATTACGGAAACGCGTCACTTCAAGAATTTCAAAATGCGACTGGCCAAGCTCCTCCTAATAACAAGGTAAAGCTTTTCGTGGCTGACTCATGCGGAAGCTGTAAACAAGACGGAGCTATCCCCCATTTTGATATTACCGATCAAACAATGAAGGGAAATGGTCCGCTGGCCGCTCTTCGCTCTTACCTGGAAAAAAATCTCCAGGCAGTGAAACAAAACGGAACTCAGAAGACAGGTCAACCAAACAATCTTTTCATAAGTTCTTTTAAATTCGGTGACTGTGCACCTGGTCTTAAGTTTGAACAATGGCGTTCAAGCGTTCCGTGCGCGACAGGAAAAGCGGAAGAGCCCTATGCGGGCGGCGGAGGAGGCAGTGGCGGAAACGGTGGCGGAGGAGGGTCAAACAATGATGCTCCAAGTCAAGGCGGGCGCGATAGTGGCCTGAGTGGCAACTACTACCGTGATTCGTACAACGGGGCCATGTATCCTTACTGTGGTGCAGGTGTCCGCGACACGGGCAGCGGCTGGGGATGGCAAGACAAAGCCACCTGCAAAATCGGTAGTTCAGCGCCGACTTGGAAGGATCCTAAGACTAACAAACTCTATGCTGTCTGTGATCCAAATGCAGCGGATGCCGGCGGAGGATTCGGTTGGAAGGGCAAGGACAAGTGTAAGATTCTCGGGGCTCACGGCTACTGGCGTGACGGCTACAGCGGAGTGCGCTACCCCTACTGCGGTCCTGGAGCAAAAGATACAGGCAAACGATGGGGCTGGGAGAACAACTCAAGCTGTAAGATCCCTTAAACGAGGCACAAGATGACGAAACCTAGGTCGAATGAAGCTGGCTTCGCAATGGTGCTCGTGATGGTCGTGGCAGCTCTTTGGGGCATGATCGCCCTCATGACCACACAGCAGCTTAATCTTCGCTTTTCTTCGGCCCAGGTTTCTAAGGTCAAAAGTGATCGCGATTTACTCTTACAACTTATCATTCAAAATATAGATTGCCGCGCGACTGCCTCAGCATCGGGTATTCAAAAAGGTTCTTGGCAGGCTTCACCCGTTTGTCAATCGACTCACGATCATCTAAGCAAGAACAAGCTCGAACTCATGCGTTCCTCTATGTTAGGAGATCTGCCGATCTTCGATCCATCCACACGCTTATCGGATGGGACCTACGAAGTAAGCGGAGTTCTCATTCGAACGGGCTGTGACGGCCCGAACCGATCCTTGGTCATTCAGATGATAACCAAACAAAAAAAACAAGTTCTCAACGATCCACGCTGGAACACGGAACAAGCTCTCATGGTAGGAGGAAACAAAAAGTTGCCCTTGTGTTATCCTAACTCGCCGAGTCCACGTTCAGTTGCCAATGGATTCGTCGTCGTTGACAATGCACTAGGCACGGATTGAAACGAGGAAAGCTATGAGATTCCGATCAGG
>JAZKGL010000420.1:0-1959 GCA_040385935.1 Bdellovibrionota bacterium | reverse complement strand
CCGATCAGGTTCGCGAACTCGTAACAGAATAGGTGAAAACGCCTTCTCTCTGGTCGAGGTCATGGTTGCCCTTATCATACTTTCCCTTATCATTTATTTTATCGGCAAACATCGAGAGTCCAGTGTAGGAAGCCTTGATGCTTTGTCGTTTCGCTCAGCAAAAGAAGATATCAGTCATATTATTGTTGATAATTTGGACTGCTCGGCGACCCTCGATATTAGCAAAATCTCAATGGCGAGTTTAACTCCGCGCGACTGCCCTTCCCATTCCGATAAGATAGGCCCTCCTTACATCAGACTCATGCGTCAGGGCACAAACGGACCCGTGGATCTTTTGACCCGAATGCCCAACTCGGATCAAGACGGGATTTACGCATACGGAAGTTATTTGGTGAGGAGTAGCTGCTCCTATGACGAGCAAAGCTTGGTCATTCAAATCATTCCACGCGGCGTTTCACTAAACAAAGTGACTTGGGATAGTTCTCAAGCTGTAATCTTCGGAGGGGGTAAGACAAACCGTGCACTTTGTTTTTCTAATCCCTTCTATGCGGAAACTTTGCCGGTGACCTTTTCTATTCGCTCAGGCGTAGTCGGTCAGCCGAGTTACGCAGGCAAAAATCGACTCAAGAACAATGTTGTGGCCAAGCTCGAGAAACAAGGTGGTTATTATGAGGGCTACTGTCTCGAGGATGAGGGCTGGCGTCTCGCAGGTTGTTTTCCGAACAATGCTGATAAAAAGAACTACCTGATGCTAGTCGGCAATCGCTCGGGCAACCCCACTTGCCAGTTTGTCGATAAAACGAATTCGTCAGCGCTCAATGCTGAGGTTGTAGTCAACTGCATTAAAGGGCGATAACCTACAAGGCGACGATTCCCAAAAGTGCCGAGGTTAGCTCCATGCCACGCAAGAAAATCTGTAAAATAGTTATAGGCAGTCATCTCTATGGTCTGGCAACTGAGACCTCGGATCGTGACTACGCGGGTGTCTACCTGCCTTCCGCCCGGGATATTCTAGGCCTGGATGTTTATCCCATAGAACTCATTGAGAACGAGAAGACATCCGAAGGTCCACGCAACACCTCTGCCGATATCGATTGCAAATACTTCTCCCTCAGGCAATTTATGCGCCTAGCGGCCGAAGGCCAATCGGCTCAACTCGAAATGCTTTATGCCAAACCGCAACATCATGTACAGCCTCCTGATCCTCACTGGCAAACTTTGGTCGATCAAAGAACCCTATTTTTATCCCGCAAAACCTTTGTACCCTTCGTGCGTTTTGCTCTAGCTCAGGCAACTAAGGCGACGTTAAAAGGAGAGAATCTAAAGTTCATTCGAGAACTTCTTTCCTTTATTCCGACTCTTCCCCACTCGCAAATGCATGAGCCGATTCGCTCTCAAATCATCTTAAGAGACAATGATCACTATCTTGGACCTGTGAAAGTCGAGATCTCCACCAATGAGTTCGGAGCTGAGCTGTTAACGCTTGCTCACAGGAGATACGATACCGGCGCTAATCTCAAGCGGCTGTATGATTCACTGAAAATACTTGAGAGCAAATATGGAACACGAAGTCAAAGCGCGGCCGACAAAGGCCTCGATTACAAGAGCCTAAGTCATGCCTACCGAATGATATTTGAGGCCGAGGAGATGCTAAGCACAGGATCCTTGACCCTTCCTCTACCGGATAAAACGCGTGAATTTGTGAAGGCGATAAAGTTGGGAGTAATTCCCGCAGGACTCAATTGGGAGACTGATATCATGCAGCGCGTGAATTATCTGGAGCATGTCTTAGCACCAAAATCGAATCTTCCCGATTCGCCTGACTGGGAAAAAATCGAGGAGCTTCACGCCTTCATTCTACGCAGCCAACTTGGGAGTGATCCATTCGTTTAAGTCTGAGTTAATTTATACGGTGCGTTTTCCCTCGGGATAGCGCTTCGCTGGTGCCTCCGGCGGCAT
>JAZKGL010000419.1:2481-5825 GCA_040385935.1 Bdellovibrionota bacterium | reverse complement strand
GATTGAAGTTGAAACGCCTGAATGTTCTCGAGCCAGTCTTGACGATTCTCGCGAGGCGTTGGCGATGTGTCGAAGCCGTTTTCGTCAAAGCTGATGGTTTCGCTTGCGGTCATAGTCATGTTTTGGAACGGGTTCTCGGCCGTAAGTGCAACCTTTGGCAGTCCCTCTAGACCTTGGGCGCTTGAAACCGGTGCGGCCATGCTTGCAATTAACTGGTCGATCGTTGAGGCGGAAGATTTGGACAGAGTTTCAGGGGCTTTGACAGCTCCTTCTTTGCCTTTTATAAGGGTCTTAACTTCGCCTTGAAGTACAGCAGCGCCGCCTAGCAACGCTAAGATGTCCGAATCATTGTTATCTGATTCAGCGCCTTTGACTTTTCTTTGGACGTTTGCCGCTTTATCGATGACAGGTTTTCCCGATTCCGCCTGCATGCGAGTCGCGCGTGCGATGTACGGCGCGGCGCCATCCATCGGCAGGGTTTCTTTTAGAATGTTAGCTTCTTTAACAACGCGATCCACATCCACTTCGAATGTCTTCATCACATCTTTAAGACTTACGGGCGTATTCATCAGATCTTGAAACGCTACCGGATCTTTGATCACCAGGCCTTCAGGCGACCAGCCTATATCATCGAGCCAGAGGCCGAGAGGTTTGATCTGCTCAACCACGGCTTCGGGATCGGCGCTCGCCATAACGTTTTGAAGAAGAGGCGATTCGGCGAGAATGGTCGGAATGCTTTCCGGCTCAATATTTTGCAACTGACCTGTGAGAAGAGCGAGCGAGGGGATTTCCTGCTGAAGCGCCTGCGGCGCCATACCCATAAACATCATCATGTCTTCAAGGCGCTTTTGCCAAGGTTCGCCTTCCAGCTCTTTAGGATCGTAAGCGATGGCCTCGAGCGTCCCGTCATCAGGAATATCGCCTTCCTGCAAAACCATGACGGCCCCTTCGGTAGCCGGCTTATTCTCTGTGGCCTTAGTCGGCGCGGTCCCTGTCAAAGGTGATTTGACCGGGGCATCTGGTTTAGACGCAGTGTTGGTCTGTGGCTTTGCATTGACCTCGGGGGTCTTGGTGTCCTTGGACGCTCGTGCTTCACCCTCAGGCTTTGGCGCCGGGGCCTTGCGTTCGTTCATATCTAATGATGAACGACCCTTCGTAGCTTGGGCGCTCTTTGACTCGCGCGATTGAGTTTGGTCTGGCATGGATTTGTGGTCGGACGCCGGACGAGGTGTGGGCGTGCTGGAGCGCGTAGAACCGCTGGTCTGTTTTTGCGCCTGAGCCAAGGTAGACTTGATCGGCGGCTCTTCGAGGTGTTCTTCGAACTTAGATCCGCCTTTGGATTTTGCGCTGACTTCTTTTGACTTGGAGACCTCAGGCATGATGGTGTCTGCCATATCCATTCTTTTTGACATAGATGGATTAATGTTCGCCATAGTCTCAAGTTTCCTTTTGATGGGCCGAAGCCTTAAGGGACGAGAACTTTACGCTCTTCCCAAAACCCCATGCCATTTCATACCTAGCCATCATCTCAGGTCTTCTCATGAAGAAGAAGAGCCGCTGCCGGGCAAATTGAGCCGCTTAGTGGGCATATTCTGCCGTGTTTGCTAGAACCGTTATCTGCGCTGGCTTTTGAAGGCGATTTCTGTTGACAGTCAGGGTCCGATTTAAGAATATGTGACGCTCTCTAGGCTGAGTAAGTTCAGAGACATTTATGCCTTAGGCATATTTCACTGGGAAAAGGGTCTTGGGGACGCAATCTGACTCCAAGAAATCCGTAAGGGGAGTTTTTATGTTTGCCGTATTCCAAGCTGGCGGCCACCAATACCGAGTTGCCAAGGGTGACGTTCTCACCGTTGACTTCATCGAAGGAAAGAATGAAGGCGATACAGTAAGCTTTTCCAACGTAATGCTCGTTGGTGGCGATACAACAACTGTTGGTGCTCCATTCCTATCGGGCGCAACTGTTGAAGGCGTTGTTAAGAAACAAGGCTTCAATGACAAAGTACTCGTTTTCAAATTCAAACGTCGTAAAGATTACAAGCGTACACGCGGCCACAAGCAGCCTGTAACGACTATCGAAATCAGCGGCATTAAGTCGTAAGTCTTAGACTTATATCCGTTCAAAAGGGGAATGACACATGGCAACCAAAAAAGCTGGTGGTAGTACAAAGAACGGCCGCGATTCAAATCCACAATATCGCGGCGTTAAAGTTTACGGCGGAGAGACTGTGACTGCGGGATCTATCCTCGTTCGTCAAGTCGGAAGCTCGTTTCATGCTGGTAAGAACGTTGGAACAGGTAAAGATTATACCTTGTTCGCGTTGGTCGATGGCAAAGTTGAGTATAGCTCGAACACCAAACGCAAAAGCGTTAACATCGTTCCAGTTTGATTTCAGACGTTAATCTACGCGCCGGCTGATTCCCAAACGGAATGGGCGGCGCGAGGTTTTCCTCTGCAAATTTTCTGAGATGTATCTTGGTTTTCTTTCGCTTTTTCTCTTCCTTTCAAAGCCCTGCGCTCTTTCGCTTCATTCTTCCTCGCATTTATTTGAGATACTCGCGCCTCAGACTTAACTTTTGGTCTTTGCAGCGGCATGTTCTTTTTCGTGGTTTTTTCGAGGCTTCTAAAAAATGAAATTTATTGATCAAACAGAAATCGATGTGCGTTCCGGTGACGGCGGCGACGGTCTCGTGAGTTTTCGTGCGGCCAAATACCAGCCTAAAGCCGGTCTTGATGGTGGCGACGGCGGATTCGGCGGCAGCGTTTATCTCGTCGGTAACGCACAGCTCAACAGCCTCTCTTCCCTTTATTACCGCCGTATGTATGCTGCGGAAAATGGTGGCCGAGGCGGAACGAATAACTGCACTGGTGCTGACGGCGATGATCTTTTGATCCGCGTCCCCGTTGGAACGATCGCTTACGATCGTGAAACCGGACGTCAGGTCGCGGAAATCCTCGAAGAAGGCCAGCAGATCATGCTGGCTGAAGGTGGCGTTCGCGGACTGGGTAACTTCCGTTTTCTTTCCTCAACGCATCAAGCGGCAGAAGAAAGCACGGCTGGATCACCCGGCAAAGAGCTTAAGATATCCCTCGAATTAAAACTTATCGCTGATGTTGGTTTTGCTGGTTTCCCGAATGCGGGAAAATCCACACTCCTCAGCGTGATCTCTTCGGCGACTCCGAAAATCGCTGACTATCCTTTTACCACTCTCACTCCACAACTTGGTGTTGTTGACGTTCCCGGCAACAGTAGCTGGGATAGCCGAAGCTTTGTCGCTGCGGATATTCCGGGTCTGATCGAAGGCGCGAGCGATGGTAAAGGTCTTGGTCACGAGTTTTTGCG
>JAZKGL010000419.1:0-2381 GCA_040385935.1 Bdellovibrionota bacterium | reverse complement strand
TACTCGATCGTTCAAGAAGAAAAACACAAGATCGATATCGAAGATGTTGTGGTCGATGAAGAGACAGTTCGCGAAGAAGATACTTACACTTGGGTTGTAAGGGCTGACGATGACGCACGGTTTGGAATCTAATCAGGAGCCGACACATATCTTTTACGGCGGGACCTTTGATCCGCCGCATGAAGGGCACGCACTCGTTGTGCGTTTGTGTTTGGAGAAGTTCTCCTCGGCTGTGGTTGCTGTGGTCCCGGCTTTTGCTCCTGCGGGAGCCTATGGGCAGCATAAGGTAGTGAAGACTTCGTTTGCGGATCGCGTGACGCTTTGTGAACTCGCTTTTGCAGATGAGATTGCACTCGGACGCGTGGTTGTTGATACGGTTGAAGAGGATTTACCTGCGCCTAACTATAGTTGGAAGACTTTGGAAGTGCTCGGGCAGAAATATTCGGGATCTCGTTTTGCTTTGCTGCTTGGTTTTGATCAGCTGCAGAGTTTGGACGGTTGGCAGAACGCCGATGATTTGGTTAGACAATACGATATTGTAGCTATCGATCGGCCCGGTTTTGCTGCGTTGACTGAAATCGAGGAGCAGTTCGCTTCGCGGTTTGGTTTGCTTGCCGCGGGCCGTTGTTTATACATCCTGGGTGGCGATGGCGAAGTGTCTTCGGCTCAAAGCCGAGTTATTCGTGCCGATCCAGAGGGTGCTGAAGCCAAGGAATGGCTTAAGCCTAAGGTTATTGAATACATCCGTGAGCAAAAGCTTTACGGAGATAAGTGAGGACATATGAAGTCGCAGGATTTGGTAAAATTGATCGCAAGCGCTGCTCTCGAGAAGAAAGCCACGCGTGTTACGGCACAAAACCTCGAAGGCAAATCAGGACTTTGCGATTATCAAATCGTAATTTCCGGCTCGAACGAACGCCAGACTCAGGCGATCGCGAGTCATATTGAAGATTATCTTCGCGAGAAGAAGATCGCCCGTCCATTCGCAGTGGAAGGTAAACAAACCGGCCACTGGATCTTGATGGACTATGATGGTGTGCTCGTTCACATCTTCCTTGATTCGATTCGTGATTACTATGCCATGGAAAGACTCTTTCCTAACGTGGAAACTGAGACTTTCAACGATAGTCTCCCGGCGTGAAGATCCAGGTTTTAAAGATAGGTCGACCGGCTCACGGGGCTTACTCTGAGCTGAGTGATATGTTTTTCAAAAGGCTTAAAGGCGTTTGGAAAATCGAAGAGACTATCGTTAAAGCCCATGCATCGGAAGAGCGGGCGGGCCAGGAGATATTCTCCAAGCTCGGTTGGTCGGCAAGCGGTCAAAGACAAGATCCTCAGCACCTTATCGTCGCTCTTGATGAGCGCGGTAAGGAGCTTACCTCCCCTGCCCTCGCGGCATTCCTCCAAGAAAAAATTGATTCCTCTTTTGTCAAGCAACTCACGTTTGTCATCGGCGGCCCTTACGGATTGCACGAGAGTGTTCGTCGTCAGGCCGATTTTTGCCTCTGTCTATCTAAAGGCGTTTTCCCAAGTGATATGGCTTGGATTATGCTTTGGGAACAGCTCTATCGGGCCAGCACGATCCTGCGCGGCACCGGCTATCATCACGAATAAATCCTCGGACAAGTGGGCGCTTTCGATACGATGTCTATAGTGAAAGATGCAAACCTTGAATACCCTTAGATCATCCAATCTGAGGAGTCTCCCTATGCCCTACTACGAACCTATGAATCTCTCCGATCGCCTTTATGATTATCATTCCAGTGATGATGGTCTCTTCAAATATTGGGTCGGTGCTTATCCCATGGCTTCTTTGTTTCGTTACCGAGGGCTGCTTCGTAAACTCATTTTGGATTTTAAAATTAAAGGTCGATGGCAAAGCGGAATGGCTCTCGTCGATATCTTCGCAGCCGATGAATTTGTCCAGTACTGGGCCCATGAGGCAGACTATATCATGGCCGTGCCGTCGAGCTTTTGGGGGAGATGGCGTGGTAAACATGATTTAGCCTTCGCCCTCGCAGAAAGACTGAGTTCAAACACCGGAGTGCCTATACTCAGCGCTCCGCGGCGAAGCTTTTTTCGTTTTGAAAAACAGTCCTTTTTGTCGCTCAATGAACGCTTAGGCCGTGATAACAATCGGAAAGCTATGCACGAAGAAAGTGGGATTTTGGAGCTTCGAAACGGCAAGAATCATGATACAAAATCAGCTGATTCTGATCGACCGCTTATCGTTTTGGTCGATGATATCGTGACCAGTGCCAAGACGCTTAAAACCCTGGCCCACACTATGCCGCTTGCTCGCTATCGATTCCTTACGCTAGCCACTGCTTACCGCGCGCGTCCCTGGGAGGATGATTTATGACTTTAACTTCCGTTCAGAC
>JAZKGL010000418.1:0-2458 GCA_040385935.1 Bdellovibrionota bacterium | reverse complement strand
AGATTCGTTCCGCTGTACTGTACAAGACAGGCGGCCGACTTCTTAGGCGGATTGAAGATACTGCTGCCTGGGTCGGCGATTATGGTCTTGTCATCTGCCATGTTTATCCACTTGGCTCACATGAAGTGATTTGGGCATTTGTCATGGTCTCAAGAATAACACCTCGGACAAAGCCATGCAATCCAGCTAGGTAATATATGCGCTACGAATTTCCAACTCCGTCCCGGCACTGGCTTTCATTTCAACTTTTTTTGTCCTTGGCTTAGCCTCGGGCCTTGTCCATATTTATGGGGCACCGCACTGAGCATCATTTAAGCAGCCCCAAAAGGAATTTTCATGACCATAGAAGCGTTCATCGCCCTGCCCTTGATGGCGCTCGGATTCCTATCCAGCCTGGTTTTTTACTTACGCTGGCGAAAAGCAGAAGCCCGGGCACAGAGCCTTGAACTCGAGGCCGTGCGCCTCGACACCCAGCTTTCCCAATCGCAAAAATATCACGTCGAAAGGGTACGTGACCTCGAAAATGCCGAAGTCCGACTGCGCGACTCCTTTCAGTCATTATCAGGCGAAGCTCTTAGGCAGAACTCCGACCAATTTATGCGACTGGCGCAAGGCGTCCTGAGTCAGCAGACCGAGAGGGCTCAGGGTGATCTTGAGCTACGTCGGCAAGCAGTGGATCAACTTGTTCTGCCGCTCAATCAGACCTTGGAAAAAGTCGAGTCTCGCATAGGCGAACTAGAGAAGCAGCGCGTGGGGGCCTACCAAGGCCTTTATGCGCAGGTTGATCAGCTTTTGAATGCGCAGCGAAGCCTACAGCTCGAAGCCTCGCATCTTGCTCAGGCTTTGAAGTCGCCGACAACGCGCGGCCGTTGGGGCGAGCTTCAGCTCAGGCGCGTGGCTGAATTATCCGGCATGCTTTCGCACTGCGATTTCTACGAGCAAACCCACACGGTGGGTGAAGGCGGAAAGAGTTTGCGGCCGGACATGATCGTTCGCCTTCCAGGCAATCGCCAGATAGCGATCGATTCCAAAGCGCCTTTGCAGGCGTATATGGAAGCATTGGAAATTGACGATCCGGATCTTCGTCAAAAAAAGTTCTCTGAGCATGCTTTGCTTTTAAAACGGCAGATTCAATCACTCGCGCAAAAGGGATATTGGGAGCATCTGGATGCGTCTACCGATTTCGTCGTTCTCTTTCTTCCGGGCGAATCCTTTTACAGCGCGGCTCTACAAGCTGACCCATCTCTACTCGAATTCGGCGCTTCCGACCGTGTTTTAATCGCGACACCGACAACATTGATCGCTCTGTTGCGGACGACAGCCTATGCGTGGCGACAAGAGGATATTTCGAAGAATGCCGAGGAAATCAGTAAACTCGGGCGAGAACTTTATACCCGCCTTGCCGATCTTGCGAAGCACGCTCTCGACATGGGCAAAGGAATTACGAATAGCGTAGAAGCTTACAATAAATTCGTCGGAACTCTTGAAAGCCGCGTCCTCGTAAGTGCTAGACGGTTTCAGGAACTCAAAGCCGACGATCCCGTCAAACCTTTACGCGATATTCATTTTATCGACGAACGCCCAAGAGCGATTCAGTCTCCAGAGCTTTTGGGATAAGGCTTACAAACGCGAACGATCTCTTTATATTCAATCTCTTAAGTAAAATTGAAGTGACGGACCATCTTCGGCTCCCTAGTATCCGGGAATAAATCCGTGTCTTTAAAAATTGAAGCATCAAGAGAAGGAACCTTATGAAAAAGTTGCTCGCGTTCGGTTTGGCTGGAGTTCTCCTTAGCTCGTCTGCTTTCGCTGTCATCCACATCGGTGGACAAGAAGGCGAAGTCAATCCGCGATTCAACATCGATATTCCTACCGATTCTTTCACCCGCGATCAGGCGATCGAAGTCATCAATACGCTCGCCAAAACGATTAAGGAAGGTGAGACGAAAGTCGTCTTTGCTGATGTGCTTTCTGAGATCAAAATCCCAGGGGAATTCCAATCGCTCGTGCAAAAGATTGTCGATTCACGCGACGAGTCAGCTACCGTTCTTTGTGAAGGCCGCAAGTGTAAAATCACTTCATCGGGCGAGGCAATGACCTTTAAAGTGGATGGCGTGACTCTACCTGTGGTCGGGACACCGAGCGTTTCTTTAGGCAAGGCGATCAATATCTTCGCCCAAGTGTCTGAAGACGGCCAGTCGCTGGAAGTTTGTCGTATGGAAGGCATCAATATCAAAATCGGCTTTATCAACACGCCTATCGAAGGGGCGAAGTTGGAAGTCGATAGCGAAGCTGTGAAGACTCTTCGCGTCGATGCAGGCGGCGGTGGAGACTACCCGACAGCTAACTGCGATTTCTGATCGAGACAAAAGAGATCATTGACTTGCTCTACAGGGCAGTTTGTCGAATATCGCATGCGCGCGAAAAATTCGGCAATCTGCCTTTTGCCATTCAAATG
>JAZKGL010000417.1:0-2808 GCA_040385935.1 Bdellovibrionota bacterium | reverse complement strand
TCTCTTCATCACCTTCCACAGTAAATAACCGCTGTTTTAACTTCGCCGTCGTATCGTCCAGTTGCCGCTTTCGAATCGCCCGAATGAGTTTATCGAATTGCCGTTGCCGAAATTCCGTTTCATATGCGCCGCGTGATTTTTCCAGACCTAAAATTAAATCCAAAACTTCCGGTGTCGCCGCACTCACCCAAAACGCCTTGTTTTGATCGGAGGGATTGAGGTTCTTGCGGAGGGCGCGGAGAAGTTCTTTCGCAAAATCGAGCCACACGTCCTCAAGCTCGAGCTGCGAGAGAAACATATGTTCGATCTGATCAATGTCAAGTTCGTCGATACGACTCCAATAGAGATGACCAAAGAGTTCGAGTTCTGGCCCGGCCAAGGCTGTCACCATTCTTGGCTCGGCCTTCTCTTCGCTTAGCTGCGAAAGCCTCGGTGGGGCTTTCTTAACCGGCGCCTCGCCTTTTACGGCCTGCTGCATGCCCTGGGCAGCAATTCCCGTGAGTTCGGAAATACGATTGATAAGAAAATCACGCTTCAAAGGATCTTTGATCGACTGCAACCAAGGCACGATTTCTTTGGAAATCAAGTCGGGGATACCAAGATCATGGGTTTCCGCAATGCGCGTTTCGATCGCAAAATCCAAGAGCCCTTTAGCTTTTTGAACATAGTCGCGAAAAGCGTCCGCACCAAATTTTCGGGTGAAGGTATCGGGATCTTCACCCGGAGGAAGAACCACCACGCGGCACTCGACATGGGGAACTTCCAGCGCTGTGGATACGGTGCGCAGCGTTGCGTTTTTGCCTGCTTTATCACCATCAAACACAAGGTTTACTTGTGGAGTGAGCGCGGCGAGACGTCGAAGATGGGGCAGAGTTAAGGCCGTGCCAAGGCAAGCCACGGAATTGGTAACGCCCATCTGCGTTAGCTGAAGAACGTCCATATACCCTTCGCAGACGATAGCCTGACGCTGGGTTCGGATCGATTCTTTCGCGCGATGAAGGCCGTATAAAACCTGTGATTTATCAAACACAGGCGTATTCATACTGTTCTTATACTTCGGGAGTTCATCACCGAGGGAGCGGCCGCCAAAGGCGATGACGCGGCCATGCATATCAGCAATCGGTATCATCAGGCGATTGATGAAAAAATCGTAGGCGCGGTTATCATGCTTCGACGATAGGGCGAGGGACGCCGTGATCATATCCTGAATCGCCCTGCCCTTTTTCAAAAGATGATTGACGAGGGCATTGGTATCCGTCGCGGCGAGGCCAAAGCCATATTCTTCGGCAAATTCTGGGGTAAATCCTCGCGATTCAACATACTCACGCGCCTTGGCGTTCATCGGTCGCGCGAGCTGCTCACGGAAATATTGAGCGGCCTCGGCACAGACTTTATAGAGAGCAGCCTCGGCAAGCTGCGCGCTTTTATCGAAGTTGGGCTTTTCCAGTTCCGGCGCTTCCACGGCATATTTTTCGGAAAGGTATTTGAGGGTTTCGATGTAGGTTAGGCCCTGGGTTTCCCGCACATATTTGATGGCATCGCCCTGAGCCCGACAGCCGAAACAAAAGTAGTGATCGTGGTAGACGCAAAAGCTCGGTGAGCGTTCTTCATGAAAAGGACATAGACCCGTGTGATGGCCACCACGCATACGTAGTTCCACCTGCTCACCAATGAGAGCGGGGAGATCCACACGATTCATGATACGTTTTTTGGCTTCTTCGACTGACATGCTTCCTCCCGGGAGGCAGACCATGGTTTTACCAGTCGAGAGATGAAAAGCGGATTGGAATGAGACTTACAAAGGCTTTTTCTTGAGGAAACGACTGGCTACCCGATCCCCGAACCGGCAGAGATTAGCAGTGTTGGCGAATAAAGAATAGGCTGCCATATTAGACGCTTCGCGTGTTACGACCAAGGCGACATAGGGGGAAGACCCATTCTTCTTACAAATGTTCTTTGGGTCACCTTCAGAATCTACTTCAAACTGCGTCTGAGTAGCGATGGCAAATACGCCAGGTTTGAGTTCGGTCATTTGATAGGCTGTGCCAAGACTCGTGCGAATCTGCTCAGCTAAAACTTTGGACTGGATTGCCGTTTTCTCGCGGTAAAAGCCAACCCCAAAGTAAGGAATTACCGTGCGGCTCTCGCGATCGAGCAGATAGTAGACTTTCAGGGCTTCGTAAATGTTGCCGATCTTTCTATTAAAGAAGCAGTAGGAACTCGGCATATAGCTTAATAGAGTGTCGGACTTTGGATCGTGGATAATTTCGCCAAAGTCTTTGGTTATAAAGCTTTTTGGCTTTTTAGCCGGATAGTTGATCGCTTTGATGAACGCGTCTTTGGAGACCGATTTCAAAGGATTGAAGAGGAGCGGATCATTGCCAAAGAGCGTGTACTCGGGCGGATCGTTGTCAAACATTGCGCCGTAGAGCGGTCCGCAGGAGAAGTTGCCGAAGTTCTCGCCCATATACTGCGAACTCGCGGCGTCGTCCTCCTCACTTTCTTTCATGATTGTCGGTTCATTCATCCCTACGCCAGCAAAGAAGGCCTTTTCATCCTTCGTTGCGATAGGTATAGCTGACTTGGCATCGTATGAGTACTTTTTGTATTCGGCCGTGCAGGTCTTGAGGCCAGCTTTCAGATTGTCTGGCTCTTCCTTGTAGGCCCCGGTCATCTGCTTTTTGCATTCGACAAGTATCGAAGCAGCGGGATAGCGGTCACGACAGGCGTTAATGGCTAGTTGACGCTTCTTTTCCATCTTGTCGGATTTTACGGCTTTATATTTCTTAATGACCGCAGCAAGGCACT
>JAZKGL010000416.1:0-1130 GCA_040385935.1 Bdellovibrionota bacterium | reverse complement strand
AAGACACTCAAATTTGGTGGAATTAAGCCATTTCGACTGCTAGTATTAGCTGTCGCCATAGTTGCTTTGATCGCCACGCAGCCTCAGCTGTTTGGCTTCCTCATTTTCTTCGGTTACGCCATCAGTGGTCCCCTAGAGTGGATCTTCGGTTGGACGAAACTCGTCGATGATGACGATATCTTCGAAGCTGACTCACAAGGCAATACCATCGATACCTGAACCAGGCAGTGAAGGGCTCAGCATGATCAAGGGATCTCACCGTATCCTCGTTTCTTCTCTTTGGCTCTCGTCTCTGGCTCTTGGTCTGCCTTCTCTGCAGGCTCAGTCGCAAGATGATGGGTTGGTGCGAGATAATGAGGTTCAGGACGAAAACGATCCCATACCCGAACCTGATCGCCCGTCGACCATACCTGAGACGGCAGCTCGCAGGAAACCTTCGACCATTATGGGCTTTGGCATCAGCAAAAGCACGGAGATCGGCGAGTACAATCACTACGAGAAGCTCTACGGGAAAACGGAGAAAACGATCAATCTGCAGATGGGTCGATACCTGTATACCTACGGAATCGATATCGGACTGAGTGCAAAATTCGGCTACTTCAATGCCGGGGGACACCCGCTCAAATCCTTAAGCAACTGCGGAACTCCGGCGAATCCCATTGCTTTAGAAGTCCCACTTAAAAGGGATATTCCAGCGGGTTGTGAAACCGATCCCAACCAAAAAGTCGAACTCACTTTAATTCCAGTACAGACTTTGCTCGAACTCGCCTATAGTCCGTTCCCAGTGAGCCGTAGGCTCGTCATACGTGGATACATTGGTCCAGAATTTCTCTATGTTCAGGAAGTTCTGAAACCTAATATCCCTTCGAATGAGGAAGTTGACGAAGGCACTCAGCTTGTCTCCTCCGGCTGGAATCAAGGCCTAGTGACAGGCATTATGCTTTCGATCAGTCTCTCAGGAATCGAAGCGCGTTCGGATTATGCCCTCAAGTCTATAGGAGTGGATCGTACTTATTTGAGCCCGTTCTATGAAATCGTGACAACGACGAATGACAAGATGGGCAACTACGATCGAAAAAGTTATGGAATCAGTTTGCAATTCGAAGGTCTCCGCTGAGGAAATCATTCCC
>JAZKGL010000415.1:0-2802 GCA_040385935.1 Bdellovibrionota bacterium | reverse complement strand
TAGTGTGAGATCCTAAACCCTTACGAATTTCGCCGTAGGCGAGAGAGACTATCCAATTTTCCGTATCCCATCTTAATCGCAGTGGCGCGCGCACTCGTTCAAGAGTCGCAAGGGCCGCAATATGATCCTGACAGAGACTGGTCGTTAAGATTGCGAGAAATCGGCCTAGGATTACTTGAGCCTCATCGTCCTCAAACTTCTTCGAGGCTTGAGCGAGTTCATACCAGGACTTCCTTTGCGTCGGCGTGAGGCTTCGAAGCCATCGGCCCACTTTGCTCGCCTGCAAAGTCTCTGACGATCGTGTCATCCGGGGAATAAGAGCTTCGATTTGCTGATTCAATAGACTGAGTTGCCAGTCCCAAGAATTCAGGCCCAGCCTTTGGGAAAGACCAACAAAGATTCCGCACCACTTGCCATCGGTGAGGTTTGAAAAGAATGGAGGACGTGTTTGCCAGAGCCCTCCAGCATTGAGGCTGTACTGCTTTTTAGGAGTCGGGAGCCATTCGGCAGCTTCGAGAAACTCGAAGACCTCAGTTTCCGTTTTGCTCACGGCCTTGGTTCTCTTTTGCGGCACCAAATTTGAATTAAGGCTGGCGAGAAGTTCAGGGATCAACGGGCCAACGTTGATGATCG
The DNA here is from genome assembly GCA_040385935.1 of Bdellovibrionota bacterium. Taxonomy (GTDB): domain Bacteria; phylum Bdellovibrionota_B; class Oligoflexia; order Oligoflexales; family Oligoflexaceae; genus Oligoflexus. The sequence continues at coordinate 2,169 of JAZKGL010000415.1, read as the reverse complement.
ATTCCACTAATTTTCGCTCGTTACCGTCAAAGGTCGAACAAATCAATTTGAGTTGTTCAGGATTTAGATGATGCAAAGGAAACTCGCGGCGCTTCTCGCCGACGATTAACCAAGATTTTTCGACCTCAGGCCCAAGCTGCTGACGCACATGTAGAAGAGTTGCTGATCTCCAGCCTAGATCATTGATTTTCTGCGCGACAGCAATTTCCCAAATGCGCGCCAAGGACTCATTGGTGTGGTGCAGAATCTCAGCTTTGCGGCCGAGTATAAACAGTTCAAGCTCCTCTTGTTTACGCTCGTGGGCTAGAGACCGCAGTGTTTCGAGAACCTCGAGGTTGGGCTCGCTCACATCGGCGAGATAAGCCCGAATATCGGCGTCCGAGATTTCTCGCGATTCCCCACAGAGCTTGGCTATCCTAGAGAGACGTTTGCGATCCGCTTCATCCAAGCGATCCGACTTACTGATCCATTGTACTAGCGCTTTATGAAGGTCCGTCCAAGGGAGCGGGAGGGCTTTGGACTGTGAATCGAAGGTCTTCGCCTCAAAATAAAGTTCGCGAGCCTGCCACAGCTTTTTTTCTTCCTCGCCAAGGCCTAAAGCAAAACTATGGAGCAAGGCGATCGATCGCCAGTATGCAGTTAGATCAGGCTGTTTAAAATCGTGAGTCAAAACCGGAGTCCAAAGCGCATGCTCAAAGGCCGGCTTTTGAAACTGCAAAGCGTGGCTTTGAAAGAGTTTCAAAAGGTTGGGCAGAACTATCTCCAGATCGGAGAAATGCAGAAGCATTTGCGCTACCAGATTCACCGCTTCATTCGACTCGGGAAACCAGCGTAATGGATCCGCTAGCAAAGCGTTCAAGGCCGCTCGATCTCTAGGCGCAAGCTGCTGTTGCTGTTGAGCACGCAAAAGAAAAGAGTCAAAGAGCCCAAGTCGGGCGTTCCAATCAAGTTCACGGTTGAGGCGCGCTTCATAGTTTGAGAGACCGCGTTCGTCGCGCTCCACACGCGCATCCAAAAGCAAATCGATTGCGCGAGAGAACTCAGGTGCAGACTTCGGGATGGATTCGAGTAATTTGAGGGCCAAGTCTTCGTCATCCATGCGAAACGCAGCGGATCCGACTCCAAATAAGAGTTCGGTTTCCGATTTTTGCAATCGAGGGCCAAACTGCTTTTGCATCGCCCAGATTTCATGCTCGCTGCGTTTATACCAGCGGTAAAGATGATCGTGTTTCCCCTGCTCAAGAAGGGACCAAGCGATATACCACTGTTCCATCAGCGTGAGTCTTAGAATCAGATCCTTGCGAAAGTAGAACTGATCCATAAAACTTTTTTGCTTCGCGGTCCAAAGTCGCAAAAGAATTTGGTCGCGCATCTCGACCGTAATCAACAGGTAATACTCGCCTGCGGCCAAATTAATATTTCGAAGGCCGTCGATGAGGTCATCCACTGTTCCGTACATCAAGGCAAGCTCGATCAATCGAGCTGCGACATCTGGACGAGGATATTTCTCAAACAGCCGATAAGCATCTCCTTTGAAATGAGCAAATTGAGGAGACGCTTCGATTTTTTTTCTCAGCAATATTTCATCGTCAAGGCCTTCTTCCCTCCGCGTCTCAGTCAACTGAGATTGCGGCTTCGGACCTAAAGCCCCAGACGATGGCACCACCAGGGGCTCGCTCGATTGGTAAATCGATTTGAGGCGAGAAATCTCGTTCTCGTCGATCATTTCCACGGCGGGATAGGCCTTAAGGGCACTCGAGGTTGATCGCGTCTTCAGATCATCCCAGACCTCAGGCTCGCTCTTTTGCCTCGACTCGATCGACGACACGTCCCGGCCGAGAGGACCGAAGATTTTCTCTCTGAGTTTATCCATAGTTTCGAGTGAGAGCGAAAGTCGCTCGGCAAGGCGTAGCACACGCACCGACTCCAAAGTAGGACGTGGGCTGGATTTAGGCGATGATTGGGACGGATTTGATTTGGATGAATCTTGGCTGTGTCTGTTCTCGTGGTCCACGCCAACCTACCCCCTATTTTTGCTTTTTGACTATTTTAGCATAGTCTGCAGCGAGCAGTGGTGGTCAGGCCAAAGGAAAAACCCGATTTAGCCAACAGTTATTACGCCATTAAGTACACACGGAGCTTGACCTTTTCACCCTGATTCGCTATGCC
>JAZKGL010000414.1:0-1041 GCA_040385935.1 Bdellovibrionota bacterium | reverse complement strand
AAATTTAATCGTTTGGATACGGATCAATTGCTATGAAAATTCCGAAGCGCCTTCAGCCCCTGCTTGACGCGCACATTATCGAAGACGTGATCGGCAAGCTGCAAAGCGGAAAAGAAGCAGAGGTCTATGTCGTGCGCGCCAAAGGCGAACTCTGCTGCGCGAAAGTCTATAAGGAAGAGAATAACCGCTCTTTCAAACAAAAGACGCAGTATACCGAAGGCCGTAAAGTCCGAAGTACACGTCGCGCCCGAGCCATGGAAAGCAGCAGTCGCTACGGACGGCAAGAGCGTGAAGCCGAGTGGCAGAACACCGAGGTCGACGCGCTCTATTTGCTTGCGAGTGCCGGCGTTCGAGTCCCGAAGCCGATGGAGTATTACGAGGGCGTTCTGCTCCTCGAGATGATCACCGATGCTGAGGGTAATCCCGCGCCGCGATTAAACGATGTAGAACTCACAGCCGATCAGGCTCGCGTGCAGCATCGTTTCCTTATTCGCGAAGCTGTGAAGATGCTCTGTGCCGGACTCGTTCACGGCGATCTCTCGGAGTTCAATGTTTTGTCTGCCAAAGACGGACTTGTGATTATTGATTTACCGCAGGCTATTCAAGCGACGGCAAACAATGCGTTTGGTTTATTTGAACGCGACTTTACTCAACTCTCCGCCTTTTTTGGTCGGTTTGCTCCTGAGATACTGGGTAGCAACTACGCAAAAGAAATTTGGCTGCTTTTTGAGAACGGCAAACTCAAGCCGGATAGTCCGCTTACAGGTATCATCGAAGAGGATAAACGCAAGGCTAACGTCAAGGCCGTGCTTGCTGAAATCGAGGACGCACGCGAGGAAGCTATGGCTAAGCGTGGTTTTGTTGATAAAGAGTAAGACGGTGGTTCGCTCTGTAAGTGATTTTGGGTGATGTATTTAAGCGAGTCGGCTGCTTTTAGCAGCCGACGTTGACAATTGTGAAGATCGATTCCTGCCTATCCCGCCTATCTGATTGCGGCCATCCACACGCGAGGCGTTCTTGAATTTTGCGATAGCGTTTGTT
>JAZKGL010000413.1:0-2990 GCA_040385935.1 Bdellovibrionota bacterium | reverse complement strand
GGCGATGGAGGAAGCCAGGAGAATGCGGGTTTTCTGCTGCATGGCGACTCTTAAGCATGGAGGGGAGGCTTAAGATGTATTATAGCAGGCAAAGATAGGGGGCCATAGGGCCCCCGAAGATTAGCCAGGCACTACGAAGTTTACGATTTTTCCAGGGACATAGATTTCTTTAGTCGGTTCTTTGCCGCCGAGTTGTTTTTGTACCGTTTCGAGAGCTTTAGCCTCGGCGATCACTGCTGACTTTTCGGCATTTTTGGAGACTTCCAACGTGCCTCTCAGCTTGCCGTTCACCTGGATTGAGATCGTCACGGTATCATCGATGGTCTTGGCTGGATCAAATTTCGGCCAAGGCTCGTAGGCAAGAGTTGCCTTGTGTCCGTAGAGAGACCAAAGTTCTTCAGCCATGTGAGGCGCATAGGGGCTTACCAAAAGAATCATGGTCTCAGCCGCCTTACGGCTCAGAGTAGGTTCTTTGTAAGCGGCATTGGTGAGTTCCATCATCGTTGAGATAGCGGTATTGAATCGCATCTGCTCGGTGTCTTCGGTGACCTTTTTGATCGCTTTGTGAAGCAGCTTATCGAAGCCTTCCGAGACCTTGTCTCCGGTATGAATCGCAGCTCCCTTTTGATCGATCAAAAGTCGCCAAACGCGAGCCACGAAACGATGGGTACCAACGATACCATCCGATTTCCAAGGCTTCACAGCCTCGAGCGGACCCATGAACATCTCATAGAGACGGAAGGCATCAGCGCCCCACTGGACAATAACATCATCTGGATTTACGACGTTGCCGCGAGACTTCGACATCTTCTCGCCGTTTTCGCCGAGGATCATGCCTTGATTCACAAGCTTTTTGAAAGGCTCATTGCCGGAAACCAGTCCGCAATCAAAAAGGACTTTGTGCCAAAAACGGGCGTAGAGGAGGTGAAGAACCGCGTGCTCGACACCGCCGACGTAGAGGTCAACCGGCATCCAATAGTTTTCTTTATCCTTCGCCCACGCTTCGTGATTGTTTTGCGGATCGATAAAACGAAGGTAATACCAGCACGATCCAGCCCACTGAGGCATCGTATTGGTTTCGCGCTTATAGTCTTTGCCATCCTGCTTATAGTCGAGCCATGCGCCTGACTTAGCGAGAGGCGACTGCCCGTCTTTACTCGGCTTGAAATCTTCGAGATCGGGAAGAACCAAAGGCAGTTCGGATTCCTTAACCGAAACTTCGTTGCCGTCCTTATCCAGAGCAATGGGAATCGGCTCGCCCCAATAACGCTGACGGCTAAAGAGCCAGTCGCGAAGCTTGTAGGTGATCGTCTTCTTACCAATCTTTTTCTCTTCGAGCCATTCCGCCATTTTCTGAATCGCGGCGTCTTTCTTCAGGCCGTTAACAAAGCCGGAATTAACAAGCAAACCATCGCCGGTGTGAGCGGCTTTGGTGATATCAGCTTCTTCTCCGCCTTCGAGTACGCGAACGATCGGGAGCGCGAACTTGCGAGCGAATTCGTGATCGCGTTCGTCATGACCAGGGACAGCCATGATCGCGCCATGACCATAGGAAATCAAAACATAGTCAGCGATCCAAATCGGAATTTCCTGACCATTGGTTGGATTGATGGCAAACGCGCCGGTGAAGACGCCGGTCTTCTCTGTCGTCGCTGTGCGGTCGCGATCAGATTTGTACAGGGCCTCTTCTTGATATTTCTTCACGGCATCCGATTGCGCGGAGGTCGTGATCTGCGCGACGAGGGGATGCTCGGGCGAAAGCACAAGAAACGTCGCGCCGAAGAGGGTGTCGGGGCGAGTCGTGAACACACGAACGGCCGAATCAAAACCCTTCACTTTAAAATCAAGCTCAGCCCCGGTGCTCTTGCCAATCCAGTTGCGCTGCATCTCTTTGATCGATTCAGGCCAGTCGAGGCCCTCGAGATCTTCCAAAAGTCGATCCGCATAAGCCGTGATTTTTAAAATCCACTGGCGCATCGGTTTTTTGATAACCGGGAAATCACCGACTTCCGATTTGCCATCGATCACTTCTTCGTTGGCGAGAACAGTTCCAAGCTCTTCGCACCAGTTCACCGACTGCTCGGCTTGATAGGCGAGGCCTTTTTCATAGAGCTTAAGAAAGATCCACTGCGTCCACTTATAATAATTCACATCGGTCGTGTTGATTTCACGATCCCAGTCGTAAGACAAGCCAATCGATTGAATCTGACGACGAAAGTTATCGATGTTCGAGACCGTCGTGTCGCGAGGATGGGTCCCGGTTTTCACCGCGTGCTGCTCGGCCGGCAATCCGAAAGCATCCCAACCCATAGGGTGAAGAACGTTAAATCCGTTCATGCGTTTGAAACGCGCGACGATATCGGTCGCCGTATAACCTTCTGGATGACCGACGTGAAGACCCGATCCCGAGGGATAGGGGAACATATCGAGAACGTAATATTTAGGCTTAGACTTATCGTCGGTCGTCTTAAATGTTTTGTGCGAGAGCCAGTGGTCTTGCCATTTTTTTTCGATAAGTTTGTGATCGTAATCCACGTAGGATTGATCCATGAGAGTCTCTCCAGCTACTTAATTTTGAAAGAATCGGCTTGGAATTTAAACTGAATATAAGTCAGTAGGAAGTCCAAGAGGAGGATAACAACGTATGTATGAACAACAGCGCGGGTCGTCGCTCGACCCACACCTTTGGCGCCGCCTTGGGCGTTGAACCCTTCGTAACAACCGATGGTTGCGAAGATGAATCCAAAGAGCATCGCCTTCTGCGCGCCCATAATTAAATCATCGGTGTCGATGATCCACTCAATCTTGGCAAAGAAGTCGGCGATGTCGACGTTATAAAACAAAACGCCGACGCCAAAACTTGCTATGACCCCAACGACGACCATAAGGCTCGATAAAAGGGGCATCATGAGGACAGACGCTATCAGGCGCGGGGCTATCAAATAATTGTAAGGGTCAACCGCCATCACGCGCATCGCATCGATCTGCTC
>JAZKGL010000412.1:0-1481 GCA_040385935.1 Bdellovibrionota bacterium | reverse complement strand
CCTATGATTGAGATGGATTCAACCTACGATCCCAAAAAATATGAAAAGAAATGGTACGACTACTGCGTACAGCACGGGCTCTTTCACGCACCGGTCGACTCCAAGAAAAAGCCGTACACGATCCTCATGCCGCCTCCTAACGTGACCTCACAGCTGCACATGGGTCATGGCCTGGGTTATTCGATTCAAGATCTTCTGAGCCGTTGGCAGCGTATGAAGGGCCAAAACGTATGTTGGTTGCCTGGCACCGATCATGCGGGCATCGCCACGCAGATGATGGTCGAGAAGGATTTGGAGAAAGAAGGCACGACGCGTCGGGAGATGGGCCGTGAGAAATTCTTCAAACGTCTGGAAGGCTGGAAAGATAAATTCGGCGGGATCATCATCGATCAGTTTAAAACCATGGGTTTTAGCTGCGACTGGGAACGCCTCGCTTATACGATGGACCCCAAGCTCTCGGAAGCGGTTCGTCATGTTTTCGTGGAATTGTTTAACGAAGGACTGATTTATCGCGGCGAACGTCTCGTCAACTGGGATACCGTTTTGCAAACGGCGATTTCCGATGATGAAGTCGAGAGTAAGGAAGTTCAGGGTATCCTCTATTTTTACCGTTACCCTGTTGATGGAACCGACGAGCAGATTCCTATCGCGACGACTCGTCCTGAGACGATGCTCGGTGATACGGCCGTAGCGGTGAATGCAGACGATGAGCGTTACAAACATTTGATCGGCAAGATGGTTCGTCTGCCGTTTACGAATCGTTTGATTCCGATCATTGCCGATGACTACGTGAAAAGTGAGTTCGGAACCGGCGCGGTGAAGATAACTCCAGCCCATGACCCGAACGACTTTGAGATCGGAAAACGTCACAACTTGCCGTTCATCAATGTGATGACGACGACCGGCGCGATGCTTGAAACCCTTCCGGCTCCGTTTGCTGGGCAGGATCGATTTGTTGCGCGAAAAGAAGTGATTAAACAGATGAAGGCTTTGAATCTTTTCGATGAGGAGAAATCGTATAAGACGACGGTTCCTCATTCCGAGCGTTCAAAGACTGTCATCGAGCCAAGGCTGAGTCAGCAGTGGTTTGTGAAGATGCAGGAGCTTGCCAAACCCGCGGCCGACGCGGCTCGCGATGATTCTTTGCAGTTTCATCCTGAGCTTTGGAAGAAGACTTATCTTTACTGGCTCGACAACATTCAAGACTGGTGTATCTCACGTCAGCTCTGGTGGGGTCATCGCATTCCGATTTGGTATTGCGCAAAGTGTGATGGCGTAACCACGGGTATGACTGATCCGACTGCGTGTTCGAAGTGTGGAAGCAAAGAGATTACTCAGGACGAGGATGTCCTCGATACCTGGTTCTCCTCATGGCTTTGGCCGCTTTCGCCATTTGATTGGCCGTCGAAGGATCCCAAAGATCAGGAGACGCTCGAATACTTTAACCCGACCGATGTGCTTGTCACCGCGCCCGAGATTAT
>JAZKGL010000411.1:0-1708 GCA_040385935.1 Bdellovibrionota bacterium | reverse complement strand
AAGTTTTCAAAGAAAACTCCGAAGAGGGAATTGAAGTTTCGGTGGGTTGCCGAAATATCAATCACCCACGAGTAGGAAGGAGCGGCCTTGAAATATCTAGTCAGCGGCATCCTAGGCTTTTTTCTGACTTTGCTGGTTTCCCTCCCATTTCAAAACGTCATCAAAATTAGAGAGGCTAAAGCCTTTGCTGTACAGCTTAAATCTAAAGTTGATCGAAGCAATGGTATGGACGTGACCGTGAAACCTATCGTGCGGACCGATGATCGTAAGGACGAGCCTAAGATTAAGTTTATGCCGCAGTACCCGGCTAAAGCCGCTGCGGATAAGATAGAAGGTTTTGTGACTTTGAGTTTTAAGGTTTCTAAAGACGGATCGGTTCAGAACGTTAAGGTTACTGAGTCGAGTCCTCCGCAGATCTTTGATGAGGCGGCTATCGATGCTGTCTCTAAGTGGAGTTTTGCTGAGAAGGAATCGAAGAAGCCTAGCCAGAAGCTCCGGCTTTATTTTAGTCTTGGTCAGACGGTTGCGGTTGAGCAGCGGGCTGAGTGAGATGATGGATCATTTTAGATGCCGCGTCTGCCGAGAGGCCCAGGTTTTTGTATCTGGTCAACTCTTAACCAAAAAAAACCGGCGAACGATCGCCGGTTCCTATTGAAATCTTAAAACTTCGAAATCGAAAATCAACCGCCAAAGAATGCTTTAAGGCCAGCGCGGTCAGGGCGCATAGTCTTCTCGCCTTCGGTCCAGTTTGCAGGACAAACTTCGCCATGCTTTTCGTGGAACGTAAGAGCATCTGTCAAACGAAGGAACTCATCGATGTTACGGCCCAGAGGAAGATCGTTCACAGTCTGGTGACGAACTTTCCCGGCTTTGTCGATAAGGAAAGTCGCACGAAGAGCAACGCCGTCTTCATGAAGAACATCGTAATCGCGAGCGATAGACTTGTGGATGTCGGAGATCACGGGGTACGTGATGCCTTGAATTCCACCGTCGTCAAGCGAAGTGCGAAGCCAAGCTGCGTGCGTGTGAACGCTGTCGATCGACACAGCTAGCACTTCAGTATTGCGAGCCTTGAACTCACCGAGCTTCTCTTGGAAAGCGTGGAGTTCGGTTGGGCAAACGAAGGTGAAATCGAGTGGGTAGAAGAAGAGGACAACGTTCTTCTTGCCTTTGAACTGCGACAAAGTGATGTCTTGAAACTCGCCATTGATAACAGCGGCTGCGGTGAAATCTGGAGCTTGTTTGTTAACCAAAACGGCCATGAGATTATCCTTTCCTCGTGAACAAAAGAGAGACAAAAACAAAACATCGAAACATAAGCGCGCGTCCCTCGTCAAGGGACGACTTTAATTCTTCATAAACGGATATCGGTAATCCGTGTACGGCTGGAAGTTTTCTTTGATCGTGCGGTTGGAGACCCAGCGCATAAGGTTCCAGACGCTGCCGGCTTTGTCATTGGTGCCCGAGCGACGAGCGCCGCCAAACGGCTGCTGACCAACGACTGCGCCGGTTGGCTTGTCGTTGATGTAGAAGTTGCCGGCGGTGTGTTCGAAGGCTTCGCTCAAAGCGTTGATCGCATGACGATCTTTTGCATAGATGGCACCGGTCAGTGCGTAGGGTGACGACTCATCACAGAGCTTGATGGCCTCTTCAATATCTTTATCGTCGTAGACATAAATCGTCAAAACCGGTCCGAAGATTTCTTCCG
>JAZKGL010000410.1:0-2016 GCA_040385935.1 Bdellovibrionota bacterium | reverse complement strand
GCAACTTTCTGTTCCATAATTCTTCCTTAAAAACTGCTATTTTAGATCCCTCGTTTGACCATTTCGGCGAAGCAAAATTCGCCTTGGTAAACTCAAACAGGGATAGCATTTTTGCAAAAGAAGGGCGAGCAGGTCTTAGAATTGATAGGCGATCTCTAGCGAAAGCGCAGGGGTCATTCCAAACTTTTCTAGTCCGTCCGACAGCTCTGTTTCGGCAAGACTCAGAAGAGCCATGCCAGTACGAGAGGAGTCAAATTGATCGGCTTTGGTGCTTAAATCGACTTCCGCGCCGATGATTTTTGAGAGTCCTCCACCGATGGTCAGACGAAGATTATGTTTGATTTCGTAGTCGTAGGTTGCGAGCACATCAAGATTTAAAAACTTGGTTTCCATTTGGATATAAGGCCGAAGGCCTGCGGCGGCAAGCGTAGATTCAACCGTCACGTAATCGTTTTCAAGACCAGTGGCCTTGGCAATATCGATTACGCTCTGATCGTTCTTGGAGGAGATCTGAGAGAAACCAAGTTCGATTCCCCAACCATTGGGCTCCTCAGTGAACGCGTAGCGAAGATAGACCCGATAGAGCGAACTGTTTTCAAAAGCGGCTGCGACTATGGGCTTATAATCACCTTTGCCGGAGAAAAACGAGGCCATCGAACCGTTGGCATCCGCATACAGATCGGGCGTCGTTCCAAAATCAAGACCGAGTTTGAGCTGAGGCGAGGCATGAAGCTGAACACCACCTCCCATGTAGAGAGGAAAGATCGTGCGAGGCGCGATGGATAAAATGGGGGCGCCGTCCCAATTGTCTTCGGGCAAATCGTCAGGGTCCTGCGCGAAACTCGTTTGCGCGCTAAGAGTAAAACAGGCTGCAGCGATGAAGATGGGAAAGGACGAAATAAAGTTGGCTTTCGTTTGAACCATAGCTAACGAATCCCCCACGGCAATGCCTCGTATGGTCAAAGATTAGCCAGCCTGATCGCGACTTGCAAGCGTTAGCTGCGCGTGAGTCTTTACGCGATTTGTGAAGTGACTTGGTTTTCGGCCGGTGAATCCACAGCCATATACTGGTCCCCTCCGTGATCTTGGGCGGCTGCGACGGCGGCTTCTGCCGACTGATAAAACTCATCGGAGTTTTCGAAATTTCCTCGATCGCCATTAAAATGCGCTACGCCTACTGAACTTGCCAAATGCTTTCCGTCAGGGGATTGATGAAGTTTGGCAATGCGTGCTCGCATACGTTCGGCTACCGAAATCGCGCCATCAATATCGGTCTCAGGCAGTATAACAAAGAATTCGGATTCACGGCTGCGACCAGTGAAATCGATTTCGAATCGAACTGAGCTGCCTATTGTTTCGGAGACCTGAGTCAGTACACTTTCTTCAACGACGCTCGGTTGACTCGCAACCGAAAAGTTGTCGATGCGAAGAAGGAGCAGAATCAAATGCTTTTGGTAACGCTGCGCGCGTTTGAACTCAAGCCGAAGCTGATTCTGTAGAAACAGCCTATTGCCGTAACCTGTCACCGAATCGGTGAAAGACTGATTTTTCAGACGCTGATAAGCGCTGAATAGCTTTTGATTGAACTGCTGGACCTCAGCCTTTGCCGAACAAAGCATCAGGACCGAGGCAATCGCCGACTGCGTTTGCAGCTGCGTGCGGTTCTCGGGAAGACAGATATCAACACCTGCCGCTATCAATCGATCGAGCCAGTCATTGGATTCGGTGCGGGAGATATAGATCAAGCCTACATAGTGCGATGCCCGATCTTCTCGAACGATGTGAGCAATCGCAAGTGGGCTCATCTCATCATCTTGAAAATTCAAGACCACCACTTCCGGACGAGTCGTCTCTATGTGATGAATCGTATCCGCTGCGTCGTAACAAAAGTCGATAGTGTAGGTATCAGAAAACGATTTTTCTAAGGCGGCTTGCTCCTTGGAATCATCCAAGACGAATAGTATTCGGGCCGCTGCAGCGTTCGACATAACCAATCCTTTTTAACTGCTTTTGAGC
>JAZKGL010000409.1:0-1058 GCA_040385935.1 Bdellovibrionota bacterium | reverse complement strand
TCCGTAGTGTTTTGGTAGACCTGGACTGTTCGCCTTGGGACTGGTCGTGTCTCGGCAGCCGCGATGTCTATCTTTATGAGACCGATAAATCTTATCCGTTCGCTCAAGGCATTACTGATGTGCCTTTGCTCTTTTTCGAAGATGACGCTTGGGTGAGCCTTCAGGGCTCGCGTGATATTCGGACACGTGTGACCTCGCAGCAGGACTCGACCTACAAGGTTGGTCGTTTGAAGCTCGTGCCTCGCCAGTTTCATCGTCACGGACAGATTACCGATCTCTCGCGAATCGAAGCCATAGGTTCGCCCACGATGGGTCGATCTCTGGATTTGTCGGTCGAAGATGCTACGGAAATGCCTTTGATTGTCGGCCGCTATTATCTCTCGCAGTATAACGCAGTCGCAACCAATGACTGGGAACGTCGCGCCAATCGCATGGCGATCACCGTGTCGGCCGGTAGTACGGAAGAGATTCCATTTACCGTGTATGTCTCTGAGAAAAAGCTGAAGGCGATTCATGAGAAGCAGGCGCTCGCTCGTCAGCGGCGAATTCAAGAGAAGTATCGCCTTACGCAGTGGCGATACCGCTCCATCGTTCCTTCACAAGTCCACTGACACTTCCATACCGATCTGTACGGATGAAATGAGATGTATTGCTATTGCCTTACGCGGTGGCGGTACCGCTCTACAATGTCATTCGTTTTAGACTGGGGGGCTTTATAAAGTGCGATTTCCCTCGGGATAGCGCTTCGCTATTGGCCTCCGGCGGCATAAGAGGAGAGGCTCCGCCTGCCCCCCTTATGTATCCCCCCACCGTACAGGCTGCTGCTTCGCAGGGCGCGTTGGTTGAATCTTTTTTTATATTTTCTCGAATTTTCTTTTTTTGCGGCCCAACTCAATGGTTGCTTGTCTCACCGCTCCGCGCTTCGAACAGACTTATCTATCTATACAAATCTCGACAAGACACATTTAGTTACTGCATTTGGGAGCACTGGGACCCGTAGACGATGCCTTGACTCATGATACTGCGGTAGTGGGATGGACTTGATCGAAGCACGAAGT
>JAZKGL010000408.1:0-1595 GCA_040385935.1 Bdellovibrionota bacterium | reverse complement strand
AAGGTCGCGAGATCGCCCGTTCGCATCCAGCCTTCCTGATCAATATGCCTAGAAGTCTCTTCGGGTTGTTGCCAGTATCCCTTCATCACTTGCGGACCGCGCACCCATAATTCGCCCGGCGTATTGGGCGTTTCAATCCCGCGACCGTCGTGATCAGTGAGTTTCATTTCGGTGAAGGGCAGGGGTTTCCCTATCGTTCCCAGGCGATTGTCACTCATCGGATTCCACGATGCGACCGGCGATAATTCGGTCATCCCAAAGCCTTCGAGTATCGGTGATCCTGTCAGCGTCTGCCACTTTTGGGCCACCGACGGATCAAGTTTCATCCCGCCTGCAACCGCAAACTTTAGACTGCGAAAATCGAGTTCTTTAAAACTGTCGAGTCGCATCAGGGCAAAAAACAAGGTGTTTACGCCGGTCATGATAGTGAAAGGGACACGCCGAAGTTCGCTCACCATACCTTTGATGTTGCTCGCGTCCATAATCAATATCGTGTGGTAACCCGCGAGCACGGCTGCTGCGCAATGCACCGTGAAGGAAAAGATGTGATAAAGAGGAAGCGGTGCTACCAAAATCTCTTTTGACAAAGGAGCTTGGTCGCCTAAAAATTGTCTAACCTGCTCAAGATTGGCCACAAGATTTTCATGGCTCAGCATCGCACCCATATTCACGCCGCTCGAACCGCCTGTGTACTGCAGCATCGCGGTATCGGACGGTTTCACATTAGGCCGAACCCACTTTTTATCGGAGACCGCGCGTAGCACCGAGTGAACGGTGACGACTCGATGCTCGGAGTAAGGACGAATGGCCTTACGCCTGTAGCGGAGAACGAACTGATAGATATTGCGCTGCGGCCAAGGATGAAGTTCAAAGAGGCGACACGTGACTACCAGTGGCACATCATAATCTTTACGCACCTCGGCGATCAAATGCGCAGAGATATCCGCGCAAAACCAAACTTTGGCGCCAGAATCTTTGAGCTGCCGAAGCGTCTCGCGCGGCGTGTACTGAGGATTTAAATTGACGATAACCATTCCTGCTTGAAGAATTCCCCAGGCCAGAACTGGATAGAGCAAAGTGTTAGGAATTTGCACAGCGACGCGATCACCCAGCTGCAAATCCTCACGCGACTGGAGGTAAGCCGCCACGCGACGGCTTAGACGCAGGAGTTCGGCAAAGCTCAAGGTTTGACCAGACTGGGTGAAAGCGGGTTCGTCGGCGAACTTCAAACCGACCTCAGACAGCACATCAATCAAGGTCCGCGCCTCATCCCAGGGCAGGGTTTTCTCCATCACCAATAATTCCTTCGAACGTTTTTGTTTAATTTATCAGGAATGAGTCCATGCGGCGAGTTGCAAGTAGAGAGGACTCAAGGCAAAATAGACTCATATCACTTCAGTTTCCTTATCACGAGGAGAGCGCGGCATGTCTGCCTCAAAGCGTAAGTTTAGCAATTTTCTTTTGCAGCCCTTACTGCAGGTCCGCCTCGGACTCTATTCCATAGTCCTCAGCATAGTCTTCGGACTCGGTGTGTTCACAATCATTTATGTGAACTTTTATAGATTTTACGACCTCGTTCTTGAACTAACAGATCT
>JAZKGL010000407.1:0-18820 GCA_040385935.1 Bdellovibrionota bacterium | reverse complement strand
CCCAACACCATAGTCCAAACCGCCAACTCGAACTGATCGGGTTGAAAAAATGTAAACTGTACCCAAAGTTAGAAAGACGCTGGAGCCGGCCACGAATCTTAGTTTTGGACGGCCTAAGACATTATTTTTCAGCAATGCGTTCTCCCAAAAAACTTTCCTAAAATAAACGACTCACTCTTAACCCTATGTCGCTCAATGCTTACAGACTTTTCTGCATCTGCCTCTTAAAGAAGCTATTAGACAGCGTAAAAGGCCTTTGCTATGACCTGATTAATCAATGGTCATATAACTGATCAACCTGCTGGCAAGCCAGGTTGATGTCAGTGAGGACAGAATGCGATTCCACGCCACTCTCGTTGCTACATCTTTGACATATGCGACGTTTCTTTCCGCGGCTCCTAAGATAGACGAGAGCCTTCGGGAGAAACTTTCGCCTCTCGTTCGTGAAGCCCAAAGTCGTCCCGACCCCGTGTCGATGAAATCGGGCATCAAGCTGCAACTCGATGTCGACGATGGCAAAGTTCCCAATGGTCTGACTTTCAAAGTTGAGCCTGTCCCCGGAACTCCTGTTTCGACAGATGGCGGCGAGAACGGAGTCGCCCCTGGCCTCTACGATATTCTTTTGAATGTTGGCGAGAAACCTATCTTTCAGAAAAGCTTTCTCGCGGTCGCTGGTATGGTCTCTGATCTTCACTTAAGGTACGGCGCAAAAAAAGGGTTCGAGCTTCGTCAGACTCTCGATCTGCCTCAAATCAAGTTCATGCCCGGCAAAGTTCTTTTGAGCCGAACGTCCCAGGCCGATATTCGTCAGATCGCCAAGTTTATGGAAGCGGAAGAGGAGCTTCGTGTCCTCGGTATCGAAGTGCATACCGATGCCGGAGGCAATGAGAACTCCAATATCGAACTGACCACCGCACGAGCCATTCAGGTTCGGAATGCTTTGGTCAAACTTGGGATCGATCCCCAGCGTATCCGCGCGCAGGGTCAAGGCTCCGCTCATCCTCTCGTACCTAATGATTCCAAAGAAAATCGTGTGAAAAATCGCCGCACGGAATTTGTTGTTGTTGAGACGAATCAGCCTTCGGCGCTAGTCGGCGATCGTTAGACAGGTCGGAGCGCAATAAATGTCCCGCCAGACTTTCCTCATAGTTGCCACTTATAAGGAGCAACGTTGTGGAAAGTCCTGAAACCTCGAAGCCGGGTCGTTTAGCTGACCTGCAATTCTCAGTCCTTCGTTTTGTTCTTTATACCATCCTTACAGCTGGCTTGTACTACACCTACCGCGAAATTCTGTTTTTCGACCGTATCGCTCGTTCGAAAGCAGAGCGTATGATTCATCGAGCTATCATTCTGCTTCATTTGGCCGGAACCATAGCCTCGCTCTTTTTCATGAACTCTTATTACCTTGAGAACGGTTATCTCCTCGCAATTCTGATCTATTTCAGTTGGTACGCATTCATCGTTTACGGCGCCCGACGCCTTCAAATGGAGTGGGGTTATCGACTAGATCTTAAATGGACCTTTCTGTTTGGATCGTTTTACTTTCAATACAAAGCCAATGAAGAGCCTGCCCAATACTTTCAAAATATAAATAAATGGACTCTCACTTACTGCACAGCGATTGCTTTACTCATTCACCTTTATCCTTCTCAATCCGTCAAAGTCACTTCCGATGCGATGAGCCCTACCCTCATTGCGGGCGATCATGCTCGACTCGATAAATTTGGCTTCGGTGATGATAGGATAGCAAAAGTAGGCGATCTCATAGTCTTTGAAGACTTAAACGATAGAGATGAAATGCATATCGGTCGAGTCCATGCCATTCCAGGAGACACAATAAAAGTCGCCTCTTCAAACGGAGGCCCGCGCGAAGAAAGAATGTTGATTGCCTACGAATACTATGTTTTAGGCGACAATAAGGAGACAGGCTCTGATTCGAAAACGTACGGAGTCATCCCTAGCTCCCGCTTTGTCGGCCGAGCGGACCGCGTGTTATGGAATTTTGTCGGCCGTGACATTCGCTGGGATCGCACCCGACTCAAGATTAGCAGCCTAAAAGCAAGAGTCGCTTCCTCAAAATGAAGAAGCGACCGAAGAAAGAACGCTAAAGTCTCGCTCACGCAAGTCGAGAATAATCTGTATAACCCTTAGCGTCCCCACCATAGAACGTTGCATGGTCGGGGGCATTCAACTGAGCTTTCTGAGCAAATCGCTCAGGCAAATCAGGATTAGGAATAAACAAAGCCCCGTAGGCAATCGCATCAGCTAGGCCTTTACTCACCTGAGTCTCGCCGGTCTGCTGATCATAGCCATTATTCAAAATCAAAGTTCCGTGATAAATCTCTCGGATTTTCGGCGCGAGGTCTGTGCCCGCGTCACGGAAATTAGCGCCTTCCATGACATGAAGAATACCGACTTTTCGAGCTTGAAGTTCTTTGGCCACATAAAGATAAAGCGCCTCTGGGTTTGAGTCATTCATTCCGTTGAATGGATTGCGAGGAGAAATCCGAACCGATACGCGCTCAGGACCCCAAACCGAGATAGCCGCATCCGTTATGGAAAGCAAAAAGCGAGCACGATTTTCTATCGTCCCGCCCCATTGATCTGTTCTTTTGTTTGAACCATCTTCAAGAAATTGCGCAGGCAGGTAGCCATTCGCGCCGTGAACTTCTACACCATCAAATCCCGCTCGTTTCGCCTGCTCAGCCGCCTTTTTAAAATCGGAAATCGTAGCTGCGATCTCACCTTCGGAGAGCGCACGAGGCGTTACGACGTTCTTAAATCCTTCAGGTGTATAAGCCTGGCCTTCAAAAGCTATGGCCGAAGGCGCAACGGGCAATTCGCCCTTATGGAAATCGGGATGCGAAACGCGACCGACGTGCCAGAGCTGAGCAAAGATCAACCCACCTTTTGCATGAACCGCAGTCGTGACCTTCTTCCAACCTTCGATTTGACTCTCGCTATGTATGCCTGGAGTCGCGATATAGCCAACACCCTGCTCGGAAACCTGCGTGCCCTCAGTAAAGATCAAGCCCGCACTCGCACGCTGCGCATAGTATTCAGCCATGAGATCGGTCGCGACTTGCTTCGGCGCGCGGCTGCGTGTCATAGGCGCCATGAAAATTCGGTTCTTGAAACTCAAAGGACCCTTTTGCAGAGGCGAAAAAAGTGTTGGATTTGTCATCGCGAGACCCTGGCCTTTCTGAATATTTCGCTCTACACTGAGAGCTGCCCGGAAATTATTTTGCCGGCTAACTAAAAGATAAGTAGCCGGCTAACTATTGTCAACCACCCCGGCCAAAGAAATAGGAATCAAGGATCGTAAGCCTATGAAACCTAAAGACATAAAAATTAGTTGTGACGAGTCTGCAGCAGGCCCGATGCCCGGGATCGCCGACTGTGGCCGCCTAAGTTATGCAATTTTTCAGACCGCCAAGCACCACAGGGCTCTAGCGGGCGATCTTTTGCGCCCTTTAAACCTCTGTCCTGGACAGGAAATTCTTTTGATGCGCCTTTGCGATAAGGCACAGCAAACCCAGACCCAGCTCCTCGAATGTCTCAAGGTCGAGCCATCGACCGTTACCAAAGCCGTGCAAAGGCTTCAGGCTCAAGGCTTGGTGAAGAGGGTTCCAAGCGCAACGGATGGACGTTCGCACCTAATTCAACTGACCGATGAAGGCCGAGAACTGAAGAAACGAATTGTAAAAATGTGGAGCGAACTCGATCGAGTCACATCGGAGAACCTAACGCCTGACGAGTATCAGACGTTATGCAATCTCCTTGAAAAGGTGAGTGCGAATGTCGCCACGCGTGGCGAGTCACACTCTTAAGGCTGGCCAATTCCACCAGACGATCCATAGACTTGTCCCGTTGCGTAGCTCGCATCAGAAGCCGCTAATTGAACATAAATCGATGCAAGCTCAGCCGGCTGTCCGGGTCGTCCAAGCGGAGTATCTTCACCGAAAGTCTTGAGTTTCTCGGGAGTCGATCCTCCGGCCAGCTGAAGCGGAGTCCACACCGGTCCCGGCGCAACGCCATTGACTCGAATGCCTTTAGGGCCAAGTTGTTTTGCAAGCGACTTAACAAAATTCATGTTAGCCGCTTTTGTTTGTGCATAATCAAAGAGATCGGGCGAAGGATCATACGCCTGCACCGACGTTGTCGATATTATCGCCGAGCCGGGTTTTAAATGAGGAACAGCCGCTTTTGTTAGCCAGAACGGAGCGTAGATATTGGTTTTAATCGTCCAATCAAACTGCTCGCTCGTGATATCCAATATCGATTTATTTGTTTGCTGCCGCGCAGCATTGTTCACGAGAATGTCAAGACCACCTAAAGCCTTCACAGCTTCATCAATCAATCGCACGCAAAATTTTTCGTCCCGAAGATCGCCAGGAATCGCCACCGCTTTTCGTCCCGCCGCACGAATCAACTCAACAACTTCTTTTGCATCGGGCTCTTCCGCCGGCAAATAGTTGATACAAACGTCTGCTCCCTCGCGCGCGTAGGCGATCGCCGCAGCACGCCCCATCCCCGAATCACCACCCGTGATCAAAGCCTTCCGGCCCAGAAGTCGTCCCGAGCCCTTATAAGAGGTCTCACCATGATCGGGTCTTGGTGTCATCTTGCTAGCAAGCGCAGGCCAAGTTTGTGGCGGCGACTGAAAGGGTGGCCTAGGAAACTTCTTGGTGGGATCAACCAGTGCTTCGCTCTGGCCTCCGACTGGATTGCCCACAGAAGTCTGCGCAACGGCTTGGGGAAGGGTCGCAGCGACGAGACCCACACCGAGTCCACCTAAAATTCTTCTCCTTGAATACGAAGCATCATCTTGAATTGTCATAGTTGGAAACACCTTACTGTGGTTGGTTCTCGCACTATGAAACCTTCAACTCCAACTTTTCAAGAGCTTAAAATCACATGTTTTCTCTAAGAATAGAAAAAGGACGCCTATCAAAGGCGTCCCGAAAGATATTCAACTTTTTTTGCGTATTATTCGGTTGTAATCACCGTGACTTTGTAGCTGATCGTGATTTGTGATCCAAGGGCAGGTTCGCCGCCGATTTTAAAGGTCAGCGTATTGCCTGAAATACTGTAATCATCCACCGATAAAGGATCGCCATTGGCCTTAACGCCCATGAGCGAGGCCGAACCGAGATCAGGCACCTTCTTCAAAACAAATTGGCTCGAAAGGAGTTTCGCGATATTTTTTGATATGCGTTCGAGAGTTCCTTTATAACTGGCATCACAGATATTACCGTAGTTCACGTTGCCGCCCGATTTGTAATTGATAAGCTTTCGGTATTGGATGCTTTCATTATTAGCGGTTGGACAATCTTTTTTCTCTGGGGCGATGATGCCATAGAATCCTGCATTCTTGCCGACAACGCGCTTTAAATCCTTCTCCACATAATCGATCAAATACTGCTCTGTGGCCCAAGGTTTGTCGCCGCAATCAAGACCATTGTTACTGCAATTGTCTTCGTCGCTGACAATCAGAACAGCCACAGTCGAATCCGGACGCACCCAAGGTGTCTCTGGGCACTGCAAAGCATTGACCGCCTGACGAATGCCCTGCTCTTCGCTTAATCCTTTGATCCCCGGTTTTACGGCTTCCAAGAACTTAGCTTCGCCATCACTATCCGTAGACTTGATGAGCTTAAGTTGGCAAACATCTTTCCCGTTTTCCACTTTAGGCGAAGTCGTCACAACTCCGATTTGCCAGTTAGCATCCTTTAGCGAAACCAAAAGATCGCTCAGTTTTGTCGATAAGTTTTCTTGTTCTAAATCCATTGAGCCCGAATCATCGACAACTATCGCAATGTCAGCCGAACCGGCAAGACCTTCTTGCGTGAACGATTCATCAAACTGAAGCGTTTCGCGACGAATGACAGGCTCTTTCACAGCAGGGGGCATATCTTCATCGGTCGGTGCGATGTCTAAAACAGGTTGGACAGCAGGCAAGAGAACGTCCGTTGGTGTCGGCGATGGCGATGGCGATAGGTCCGGCGATGGCGATGGGTCCGGCGCCGGCTCGGGTGCTTTTTCAACATCGGCCGAGGCCGGCAGCGTCCGTGATGGAATCCTTTCGGGATGAAAGGATGCCTCATTGCAGGAGGAAACGCCAACAGCGGCGGCGAAGATACGAATAAGACTGGATTTATAGAGGAACACGATCAGGCTCTCCCGAAAACTAATAACTCACTTATCCATGGTAACAAACAAGAAGTGGGCAATTGGAACCGGGTAAAAAAGATATCAAACGGTGGCAGGCCAACGCCTGGATTTGAAATTGGTTCCCTCGACTTTATCGAGTTTTTCATCAAGGGTTCTCAGGCGAAATCTGATCTGTAAAATCAGAAAGTTCGGGCCGTGGCTCAATTTTCGGCGAAATCCCCCGACAAGTCTTTTATGCTTTTAGGGAGTCAAAAATCTATGGATACGAATGCACGCTACACGATCACTCTGGATGACGACGCGAGTATTTCCCGCATAATCGCTCAAGTCACAGGTATTCCCTCACATGGATTTGCCACGGGCGAATCCCTGATGAAAAAAGCAGGATCTATGGACCCGGTGGCCGTCTTTGTCGATGTTCACTTGGAAGGCAACGCGAACGGCCTGGACATGATTCCGGAGCTTCGTAAAATTTATCCCTTCGTTCCTATCATCGTTCAGACTTCCGATCCAAAAGACGATCTCATCGGCCAAGCTCTGGCTATCGGCGCAAACGATTTCATCCGCAAGCCGATCAATCCTATTGAGTTGACCGGCCGTTTGCATGCCCGCATTCAGGAGATGAGCGCCCGCAAGAAAATCGATGTCATGACTATCGGTGACATCGAATTCAGTCCCTCGCAGTCGTCGGTTTCCAAGAACGGCAAGGTCGCTTATCTACCCAAACTCGAAACCCAGCTTCTAGCTATATTGATTGAACAACGCGACTTGATCGCGAGTCGCGACGAATTGAAACAAAGGCTCTGGGGCCGCATCGCGGTCTCGGAAAACACGCTCGATCGCAAGATCTCTGATATCCGCAAAGCTCTAAGCGAAGTCGGTTCCCTTTGTGTTGTGCAGTCGCATTACCGCAAAGGCATCAGTTTGAGTTACATCGCAGAAGAAAAAAAGCTCGGCTAAGGAGTATCCAAGATGCTTTCAGACTATTCGAGTTCTGACATTTTAAATTCTGAAGCTTTGCAGATCCTTCGCTCCCTCGACAACTTTCAGGGCAAGTTTCTCAATGAATTGATCGAGATTTTTGAACGTGATTCGCCTGCCGTTTACGATCGATTGGTCTTAGCTATCGAAAAGAATACCGTGACAGATGCCATGCGCCTCGCTCACAAGCTCAAAGGCATGGGCGCCAATCTCGGTACAGAACGTTTAAGTCGGGTACTGGAACAGATCGAACTCGACTTTACATCGTTCGACGAGCCGACTCGAAAGACTTTACCGACATTGATTTGGGATGAATACCAGGCCGCGGTTGATGCTTTGCGAACAAGCTGGTGGGCGGTTTCCAAGGCCGGGTAAATAATTTTGCAATACTATTGGATTCTCATATTCCCTATGACAACCTGGAAATTCCTTTAGGAGTTTCCCTCTCAATTCTGTCATGGGTCAATTATGTTGGGTTGCCTTACACTGCCTTTTATCCAGGGCCTTGCGTTGCTTGCATCGATTCTTCTTGGCACCATGCTTCATGCTAGAGAATCCAGTAAAGACAAGGACAAACGAAAGCCCTGCCAGGTCAAAGATGGAACTTGGCTCGAATGTCCCGAACCGTCCTCGAGCGGCGTTTCGAGCGACTATGTTTTTCGACCTGCGGACAAAGCTAAAAAATCTAAGTCGCCTCTCGTCTTACTGGCTGGCGGCCCGGGGCAGTCAGCGAGCGAAGGTTTCATCCCACTCCCTCCTATGATTCAAGACCTTTCGCGCGAGTACGACCTCATATTTTTTAACCCTCGCGGTACCACGGGCAAAAGCAAACTCAAATGCCCGAGTCCTGAGACAATAGATCTCAAACGGATTACCGACCGCACGTACATGGCTGATGAAGCCAAATCCTGCTTAAAATCTCTGGGATCGCGATTTAATCTTTCTGACTTTGGCACCGACGCCTCCTTAGCCGACCTCGACAAGATCCGTGAAGAACTCGGTTATGAAAAACTTAGTTTCTACGGTGTGTCCTATGGGACTCGCCTCGCCCTTCGTTATGCGGCGCTCTACCCCGATCGAACGGACAAAATGGTTTTGGAAGGCGTCTTGCCTCCGCATGCATTCATTGGGCAAGACACCTATGCTTTAGAGCCCGTTCTCAAACGCCTCAGCACCCGCTGCAGCGAAGCGCTTCCCTGTGCCAAGGCCTATGGGGATGTTTACGAGAGCTATCAAAAACTCCGCTCCGACTTCGCCAAACCTCGCACACTCGATGCAAACCATCCTCGCACCGGCAAGAAAACGGCGATTACGCTCGACATCAATATGATCGACGGAATGCTTTTGCAGCTCCTTTACACAGAGTTTGATCAGACGCTCATTCCGGCTATTCTTCACCAAGCCTCCGGCGGCAACCTCAATCCTTTGATCGCTTCGAGTTTCAGCGCCGTGCGTAGTCCATTTTACGAAGGCTTATACTTCGCAATCGCCTGCACGGAGGATGCTCCCTTCTTCGATTCCACCAAACTCGATGCACGCACCGAAGAATTTCTAGATATTTGTCTGTCTTATCCTTTCAAACCAAGTTCCGCTAAAATTCATGACCCTGTCCGTGGACCCTGGCCGACTCTTCTCCTATCGGGCGAACTCGATCCCGTCACGCCACCTGAATTGATCAAGTCTTTAAAAACGGATTTAACCAATGCCAAACACTTTGTGATCCCAAACAAGGGCCACAACGTCTTCTACCTACGCTGCGTCGGCAATCAGATCAAAGAATTTTTCCTCGATAAAAAATCTGATCGCAATTGCGAGGAGCAAAAGCAGCCTCTGCCCTTTTATATCGAGGAGACCAAAAGATGATCGAAGGAAGAAATCTCGCTAAAGCGTTTGGTCCGGTTAAGGCTGTTAAAGACGTAAGTTTTCATGCCGCGAACGGTCAGATCACAGCCCTTTTGGGGGATAACGGGGCGGGCAAGACGACGACGATTCGTATGATCGCCGGTCTGTTAAATCCCGACGGCGGAACTATAACGGTCGATGGCGAAAGCAAACATTATCCTCGCCGTAACCTCGGCGTTCTCTCCGACGCCAAAGGCCTGTATGAACGTCAAACGGCCCGTGAAAACATGTACTATTATGCATCTTTGATGGATCTACCTCGCGCCCAAATCGAGGCCAATATTAAACGCGCCACCGAGCTACTGGAAATGGATGACATCATCGATCGCCGTACCAAAGGCTTTTCCACCGGTCAAAAGATGAAGGTTCTACTCGGACGCCTACTCGCCTTTAATCCGCAAAATCTATTGCTCGACGAACCCACCGCCGGCCTTGACGTGATGGCGACCCGGCGTTTTCGAGGCGTTCTCCGCAATCTTCGCGATGCCGGCCACTGCCTGGTATTCTCCACTCATGTGATGCAGGAAGTCGAGCAGCTCGCCGATTCCGTTATCGTTATGCACGATGGTCTGTCGCTTACCCAGGCCAGTGTTTCCGAACTCTTTGCCCGAACCGGCGAGCGATCGATGGAAGAAGCCTTTGTTAAACTTATTGCAGGCGGAGATCACCACCGTGCTTAAGATGATAGCCTTAGTTTTTCGTCATGAAGCCAAAGATCTTATTCGCGATTCTGCCACTTTAAAAACCATGGCTATCCTCATGGTTTTTATGCCTATCCTTTACTCCTACATTATCGGTGACATGGGCACTCGTGTGAAAGAGGTGCTCGATAAAGAAAAGCGTTTAGGTTACGTCGATCACAGTGAGGTTCAAAGGGTTTTGCCTTGGCTTCAGCAACAAGGCGTTATTCCCGTCCCGATCAAGGCGCTCAGTAAGGAGGTTTTTGACAAAGAGAATCTCGATGCCGTCCTTTTGTATAAAGACAAAGATGAGTTGGATGTCGCCGATCCTATTCATACGCAATTTGAAGTCTGGACGAATGGAACCAACGAGAAAAAGGCCGCAGCGGCGACCACGATACAAAAGCATCTTCTGCAGTATGGGTCTGTCCTCGCAAGACAAAACCTCATCATGGCCGGCGCGGCACCTCAGCTTCTGCAGCCGCTGGATGCCGAGGTCAAAGCTCTTGCAAGCTCCAATAAAAGCGGATTTGTCACCTATGATTTGATGGTAGCCCTTTTGGGAATGGCTCTGTTTTTCTCGACACTGCATGTCGCTGTCGATACCACAGCTGGAGAACGCGAGCGCATGACTCTTGAGAGTTTGCTTTACACGGCGGCTCCTCGTTCGTCGATAGTCGTGGGAAAATTTCTCTTTGTGGCTTCGGTCGCTATCTTTGGAATGCTTTGGACCGGTCTTACATTTTGGGTCGTCGGCGAGGTTTCGATATTTCAAGAACTTCTCGGGCGAACAGGAGGGATCACGCTGTCTCAATTGTTGATCGGTGTCCTTATCATGTCGCCACTCGCTTTCTTCGTCTCAAGCCTGCAGATTATGATCGGATCGTTTTGCAACTCGGTAAAACAAGCTCAGGCCTACAACTCGATATCTGGCATGATCAGCCTACCGCTGAGCTTTCTATTCTTCTTAGATCAGATGAAAGGCATCGCCTACACACCCATATTCGGCCAGGGCCTAGCGTATCGAAAAGTCCTTCAAGGTGAAGACTGGGATCACCTCGCGTTTATTTCAGCTCAGGCGATTACGGTCGCCATAACCTTGGTTCTACTCGGCCTGACTTTGAAGAGATTTCAAAGCGAAAAAATTATACTGACAAAGGTGTAAGACTTCGGGTTTTCGCTGCGACCTTGTAATACATCACCAGCGCCAGGAGTCCGCAGACCGCCATCGCTCCACTCATAGGCATCGCCGTGCCGTTATCAAAACTACTGACGGCAGCCGATGAGAGTGCAGCTAAAGTGAACTGGGTGGTTCCGAGAAAAGCCGATGCACTGCCGGCTCGCGCGCCTTCTGCTGAAAGGGCCGCAGCGGCCGTGTTAGGAAGCGTAATGCCAAGGGTTGAGATGTAGATGAAAAGCGGGACGACGAGGCCCCAAAAGCCAAGGCCCGCGATAGTCGCGACGACCAGACAGACAGAAGCCAGAGCTAAGATACCGAATGAATATTTTAAAATCGTTTCGGGTGAGGTCTTTTTAAGAAGGCGAACGTTGATCTGCGAGGCTGCAATCAATCCAAACGCATTGCTGCCGAAAATCCAGCCGTAACTCTCGGAAGGAATCTTAAACAGCTCGATGAATACAAAGGGTGATCCTGTAATGTAGGCAAACATCCCCGCCTGCACTAAAGCTCCTGAGATTGTGTAACCGATAAACCGGCGGTTGCGAGCAATGCTCGCATACGTCTGCAGCGCCGAGCTGAGTTTGATCGAAGGATTCGGTCCACGGGTTTCTGGAAGCACAGCATAGACAGCCAGCAAACAAACCAAACTGATAACGCTAAGCAGACCAAAGACTGCATGCCAGCCCCAATTCAGCGTAATGTAGCCACCGACAATCGGCGCAAGTATCGGCGCGACGCCCATCACCAGCATAAGTAGCGAGAACACGCGAGCCGCATCCCGTTCTTCATAAAGATCACGAACAATAGCGCGCGAGACGACCATACCCGCACAGCCGCCGAGAGCCTGCAAAAACCGTCCAAAAATCAAAGTCTCGGCGTTTGGTGAAAAAGCACAGAGAACGGAAGCCAGACCATAGACAACGAGCCCGAAGTAGACCGGCGGCTTTCGGCCGTAACGATCAATGACCGGACCGTAAAAGACCTGACCTAAGGCCAAGCCTATGAAAAAAGATGTGAGAGACAGTTGAACAGTCGATATCGAGGTCTTGAAATCACTCGCGATCTGTGGAAAAGCAGGAAGATACATGTCGATCGACAGCGGTCCAAACGCGGTAAGGGTCGCTAAAATAAAAACTAGCATTCCGAGTTTCGGCGGGTGACGCGCTGTGTCGTTCATCAAGAATATTCCTCTTCCAAAAACTAATCCGAGTGCGCAAAGGACGATATCAATGAACTGTCTCGCGACGTTTCGCGGTTTCTAGAGCCTCGGCCATATCTTTGGAGAACGCAAGGATACCTTCAGGAGTCAAAGCGTCCGAGGCCTGCTGAAGCCCTTCGGGACTCAACTTTAAAAGATCGGCTAAAGGCTGATACTCAGGGAACTTTCGCGTCAAATGAGCCAGGGCGTCGGCCTTTGAGCCGATCTTGCTCTGATCGAAGGCGTAGAGAGTGCGCAGGGCAACGAGGATACCTGGCTTATGTTTACTGATGATCTCGCTTGCCGAAGTTTCGACTTGAGCATCCATACGAAGTCTTCGAAGCGAAAGCATAACTTGCGGCAAGTGCGCAAAGAGTGTGGATGCCAGAGTCTTTACGGGCAAGCGAGGCAAAAGACGGCTCTCGCCAAAGCTCACTTCGTTTTGATTTTGAATCATATAAGGAATAAACGCGTTGGCCTTATAAAAGCCAAAGGGAGCGATAAACTCTAGGGGGTCCACCGACGGATTCTCAGTCAAATAGAGAAAAGGATCAAGGCGGCAAAACTTAGTGGTCAAAACCAGTTTCTTCAATCGTTCGGAAAGGATCGATTCCTGCCTGATGCTCGCATCAATCTCGATAATAACGTCAACATCAGACCGCGCCGGATCAAAATCGACAGTAGCCGCTCCGCCCCAAATCACAACGGCCTGAGCCTCAGGGAAAACCTCCAAGCACGCGGCCGTAACCTGAGATTTAAGCTCTGAGTGTTCGATTGATAACATAGAAAAATCCCCCGGTGATTGGTACGGCGCTAGCAGATAGGTTTCTACCTGAGTTCGCGCCTTTGCACAACGACCGGGGTGACAAGGTTTGCGTCTAATTTACATGGATATTAGAACAACCAACCGACGCGAAACAGCGTTGCGACGGGAATCGTACGTTTACCCAGGACTTTTACCGTATCGTCGGCCTGATCTTCGAGGTCCTTGTACTCAGACGTCGCTTTGATTTGCGCCTCGTCGGCCGCCGAAGCCCCCGGAACCGTCGCAATAACCTTGGTGTCTGGTCCAAGCGGAATCTGAACACCGATGTCAAAACCTACGCATAGACCCGAGTCCCAAACCGCAAACCAGCCAAGGCGCGGCGCAAAATAATTGGTCTCAATGGAAGCGTTGACGCGCGCAGTGACCTGCCGATCGAATCCGTTAATACGCGTGGTATAGGTATCTTCATACTGCCCATCCAATTCCATACGACCATAGGACGCCCCAACAAAGAACGAGCCCATCCATGGATGCCAGCGAGCATGAAGGTCCCAGCCTTTGATCTTCAGCTCGGCCTTATCGATTTCATCCACTGTGTAATTGCCGCCACTAAAGCCTACGCTCACCGTTCGTGCGAACAAAGCTTCGAGACCGTAGGTCAGAGGATTGGGGAATCCAACCTGAACCGTCGGACCGATATAAACTTGGCTAAAGAAGCTCTCGCCTGGATTGTTCAGGCTGTTATAACTTTCGTCGACGGGAGGACCGGATTCGTCCCCGTTTACTTCCGCCTGTATTTCAGCAGGAATCGCTTCGCCGCTCGTATCGACAGGCGGTTGCTCGGTGGAGCCCGAATCAGGCGAAGGAGTATCGTAACTCGGAGGAGGAGACTCGGGAGGAATTTCAGCTCCGTCCAAAACACTCTCAGGCACAGGCCCGACATTTGCATCGTCACCCGAGCTGCCTTCATCCTGCGCATAACCCGCTGTTGACCAGGCCGAACCAAGCAAAGGTAGAAGCAGAACGGCCCTGAGAGCAGGCGATCGAGAAATTTTCACAAGAACTCCTCAGCTATGCATGAACTGCAAGCTATTATAGGAACAGTGGACGCATGCAACAAGTCCGAAGGTTTGATTAAAAAGGCGCAAACGAATGACTGACGCTCAAAACACTCAAAACCCGCAAAAATCCAAAAGTCGCATCGGGCTTGTTCTCAGCGGCGGCGGTGCACGCGGCGCATATCAAGCCGGGGTTCTCAGCGGCATCGGAGAAATTATCGGCCATGATTATGGCGATCAGCCCTTCCCTATCATCACCGGAATATCGGCTGGCTCTATCAATGCGAGTTACCTCGCGTCCTCCTCGGTGAGCTTTGCCCAGCAGGTCCGCATGCTCCTCCACATGTGGAGCGAACTCGTCTCCGATCAGGTGATCAAAACAACGCCGATGACGCTGGGAAAACTCGGTTTGGGCTGGATTAGGGATCTGAGCACGGGTGGTCTTTTAGGTCAGCCGCAGTCGACCCATCTACTGGATTCCTCGCCGCTCGAATCGTTTCTTCGCGAGCGCATCGACTTCGATCAGTTGAGGCGGAACATCGATTCCAAAGTGCTCGACGGTGTTTCAGTCACGTCCACCAGCTATGGAACGGGAACGAGTGTCACGTTTTTCGATTCTCGGGACTTATCGAGCTGGTCACGTTCAGCTCGTATCGGTGTGAGAACGACTTTGGCCCTTGAGCACGTTCTCGCTTCCTCGTCGATCCCTGTATTTTTTAAACCTGTACGAATTGGCAATAGTTACTACGGCGATGGCGGTATTCGTTCAGCTAGCCCACTCAGTCCGGCTATTCATTTAGGCGCTGACAAGCTCGTTGCGATCGGCGTGCGTTATCCTCGTAACAATGCGGAAGCTCAGGAGATCAATCAGCAGGTCGTCATGCCAGACATTTCTCTAGCGGATATCGCAGGCGTTCTCTTGAATTCCTTGTTTCTAGATGCGCTTGAATTTGATCACGAACGCCTGTCGCGAATCAATGAAACGGTTGGAATGCTCGATGAGTTTGTTCCGAAAAGTAAAGATCATAAGCTCAAAAGGATCCCCACACTTTTGTTTCTACCCTCTGTTGACCTTGGTCAAATCGCGGCAGACCAGTTCGATCGTTTCCCCAAGGTTATGAAGTACTTTCTTAAAGGGATCGGCGCGGGCAAGGAGAACGGCGCTGATATGCTGAGCTATTTAGCCTTTGACCATGCCTATACACAGAGCCTGGTCGAAGTCGGAAGAAAAGATGCATTGGCCAGACGTGAGGAAATCGTGGCCTTTTTCAAAGACTCTCAGACCACGCCCGCTGCTTTGAGTTGAAAACGAAAATCGATTAGGGCTCGGTCAGCGACGTTTTGGAAAACACGGGAAGCACTTCATCCGGCGTTCCGATCATTCGAATCGATCCTTTATCGAGCCAGAGCACTCGATCGCATGAGCGAACCGTCGATAGGCGATGCGCGACGATAATAAGGGTTCGGCCGCGCGTGTGCGTTTCAAGCGCTTTCACAAGCAATTCTTCAGAAGCCGGATCGATCGCGCTCGTCGCTTCGTCAGTGATGATCAAAGGACATTCGGATAGAAAGCAGCGAGCCATGCAGATCAGCTGTCTTTCGCCGGCCGAAAGATTTCCGCCTCGCTCCTCGATGGGATAGTCTAGACCTTCACCCTGGCCAAGACTCTTTACCCAGTGCTCCAGATCGATCGACCGAAGCATGGCCCAGATTTTCTCATCGCTCGCGCCTGATTCATCGGCGATAAGATTATCTCGCAAAGTCCCTTGAAATAAAGTCGGATCTTGAGGAATCAGACCGATCATTTTTCGAAATTCATCCAGGCGAATCTTACCCGCTTTAAGAGGCTCGCGAATTTCGGCCTCAGCGAGCGACAAATCAGGCGAAAGTCCGTTGATCGATATTCGGCCTTCGTCGGGGACATACATAAGATAAAGAGCCTGGATCAGACTGCTTTTCCCGCTTCCTGTGCGTCCGACGATAGCCAGTTTTTCGGCCGGTCTAAGGGTAAAACTCAAATCTCTGAGGACCCAGGGTAAATCAGGCCCGTAGCGTAGCCAAAGATGTTCGACCGAAAGTTCTGCTGTCTTGGGCATCACGATTGCTTCTGCTGACTTCGTCCGGCGAACCGATGGAATATACTGAGCGCTAAGGGGCAACGCGCCTCCAGCTTCCAAGGGTCGCCGAAGATAGTGATCAAAACGCTCCACCCCAGTCAGAGCTTCTTCGAAGTTTGCGAGCCACTCAAAAAACTGCTGTATCGTCGTTGAGACGATCAGAATGAAGGTAAATGCGGTTGCCAGTGATCCGGCTGAGACTCGACCAGTTTTGACCAGCCAAATTCCACTGAGGCCTGTCAGCAAAAGCAAAAGCGCAGTGACGATCGCCATATGAAAGGAATAATGTTGGCTAGCGAAAGCAACTGAAAGACGTTCGCGCGCAAGGCTACCGACCTGAGTTTCGAAACGATCTGTGAAGTTAACTGATTTTCCGTAAACTTTGATAAGACGCGCCCCCTGCACGGTCTCCGCAAAGTGGGCGACCGAAGGACTGCGAGCGGCGGCATACTGCCTTCGCCCGCTTCGCATAGCCGGTGTATGCAATTTGTAGAGTCCAAAGTAGGCAAGACAAGCGAGTATCACGATCGGCACGTAGTAGAAACTTGCGAGTGACATCAAGATCAGCGTCGCTATCAAATCAAAGGCAAGACCAAGAAATTCGCCAAGCGGTCCACCAGCCATCCGAAAGATGGAGGCATAATCACTCGAGAATCGGCTCATGATTCGACCGACCGGAGTCTTGTCGAAAAATTCCATGGGAAAGCGAGAGACGCGCATCGTCACTTCATCGTAAAGTGTGCTGACGGCTTTGGCTCCGGTGCGCGAAATGCTGACGCGAAAAAAGATGTTACACACAAAACCAATACCGATCACAATCGAGAGTAACCACAAAAATTGGTTATTCCCAAACCCTTCAAAAATTTGGGGAGGCGCATGGCAGTAAGCTGCATTCTGGCAAAGCGAATCAGCCCAGTATCCCGAGATATTCGCCGTAGAAAGCAGACAGAGCCGCGCTACCATACCCACAAGGAGAGACATAATAGTGATTGTGCGATAGGGTCGAAAGGTTTCGGCTAGAGTCGCGACGACATTCTTCGAATAGCGGCCTGAGAAACGGACCTCTTCGTCTAGAAAACGACTCTTGGTCATAGCACTGACTGGTTGATTCATGGCCTTGCCTTACCTTGCTTTTGGTCCAGAGTGCTGGTCAACTGCCGAAACTCATCGGAACTCGCCATCAATTCATCGTAGTGACCATCCAGGATAATGACGCCGTCGCGCATGACCAAAATGCGATCGACCAGGGGCAAGACGCTGAGGCGATGAGTGACGAGCAAACGAGTTTTCTTTTTCCAGGCCCCGTTAAGCAGATCTTCGAGCAGCTTTTTTTCCGTATCGACATCGACCGCACTTAAACAATCATCAAGAAGGAGTATATCTCTTTGCGAGTAGTAAGCGCGCGCAAGACTCACCCTTTGTCTTTGGCCACCCGATAGATTTACCCCGCGCTCGCCGATCTCCGTATCAAGACCATCCTTGAGCGTGGATTTATCAAAGGCAAAAGCGGCGAGTTCTAAAGCTTTCAAAAGATCTTCATCGTCGGCTTTGGCTCCGTAGTTGAACGCTATGTTATCGCGCAGACTGGCGCTCATAATAAAGCCTTCCTGCGGCACGTAGGCAAAGTGAGAGCGAAGGATTTCAAGGGACCATTGAAGCGCGTTTTGTCCATCCACCGTATAGCTTCGGAACGTGGCTGGTGCTTCGCGCAGCAGTGAGTCGAGGAGCAGACTTTTGCCGGCGCCGACTTCACCGACGATCGCCACGAACTCGCCTTGCTTCAAATGAAGATCGATTTTATCCAGCAAGGTCTTCCCTTCGAGTTCAAGCGACAGACCGCTCACGGAAAGGGCAATATCGGCTGAAGGTTTGACCGCTTTTCCCTCTTCAAATATATAGTCTTCGGTTGGAAGGCGAAAAATAGTTTCCAGTCGTCGGCAGGAGGTCAACCCATCGAGTAGCATAACAAGGTTGAAGGGAAGCGATCGAATGGGACGACTCAGAAAGACACTGAGAACCCAGAGAAGAGCAAAGATTTCACCCGGAGTCACCGTGGCCTGAGTAAACACCACTGTAGCGATACCTGTGATACTTATGATACCAGGCGCCACCTGCGAGAAAGCACTCATCCCCGAGCCGTTGGTCACCATAGCTAAACGATTGTCGGTTTCAAGACGTCGTTTTTCAAAAATCTTTTCTTCAAAAAATTCTGTCCAGCCCAATACGCGAAGGATACGAATATTCTGCAGCCACTCATTGACCACGGCGAGGCGATCCGAAGCCAAACGTTTGAACGCGGTAAAAAAGCGAGCTTGTCTGTAAGCCATTCCAAAAAGAAGGACGAGACTAGCCAAACTCACTGAAAAGAGGGGAAGTACCGGCACCGAAAAATACAGCCAGACAGCGATCGGCGCGGCAAAAAATGGAATCAAAGACATAACGGCGATCGGCAAAAGTTCGTCCACCATCATTGTCACAGCGGAGACGTCCTGGGCAAAGATATTCACAAACTCACCGGTCGGCCTTGTGCGCCGGCTACTTTGCGACAACTTTAAGCTGTGCGCGTAAAGCGCACGCGAGAGCCAGCGGTTTAGGAGCGCGCCTTCGCGCGAGCAGATCAACTTACAAGCGACGGCAAAGGATTGCGAAAAGAGCAGCGCTCCAAAGGCCAACGAAATCGTGGTCAGCAAATATTCGATCGGCAGATCATTTTGAAAATCTTTGAGGATTGCATCGACAAAAAGCTTTTGGCAGTAGGGTCCAA
>JAZKGL010000406.1:0-2077 GCA_040385935.1 Bdellovibrionota bacterium | reverse complement strand
CGGTTCTTGCCAAGCCAGATCGTAAAGGTAAACAACAACCCTAAAGCACTCGCATAAAGCCACGCATCTGTCCCAAGCTGCAAACCCAAGACCCACAGTAACCAAATCACAGTTCCAAACAATGGAAACGCCAAAAACTGACGAAGCGTAATCATCCAATTGCCAGGCTTCGGCAACCTCAAATTAGGAAACACCGCGAGCAAAAGAAAAGGCGACGCGAGGCCCAG
The DNA here is from genome assembly GCA_040385935.1 of Bdellovibrionota bacterium. Classification (GTDB taxonomy): domain Bacteria; phylum Bdellovibrionota_B; class Oligoflexia; order Oligoflexales; family Oligoflexaceae; genus Oligoflexus. The sequence goes on along the minus strand of JAZKGL010000406.1, from coordinate 1,850 downwards.
TCCTAAAAAGAAAAATATCGTGAGTGCATAAGCCGCCGGTAACGTAGCCGCCGCACCGAGCGCGGTACCCATAAATGGCCCTGTACACGGCGTGGCAATAAACACGGACAAGACGCCCGTAGCAAAAGCCCCACTCTGCTCAAACCGCCCCGCACTCCGAACGATCGCATCCCCAAATTCAAAGAACCCAAGAAACGACAAACCCATCAAAAAGAAGAGCATGATAAGCGACAGAACGATCGGCGGGCTCTGCAGCTGAAATCCCCAGCCAACCGCTGAGCCCGTCGCCCTTAGCGCGAGAAAGATTCCACCCAGCGCCGTAAATGTAACCAAAACACCAAGCGTGTAATAAAGAATCTCATGCCAGCGAGTTTCCTTATTCATCTTCGCAAGCGAAAAAAACTTGATGGAAAGCACCGGCAGAACACAAGGCATCAGATTCAAAATTATGCCGCCGACGAAAGCTGAGAGTAAAAGAATCAGAAACGTTGATAATGATCCCGCTTCACTCATCTTCACGTCGGACTTAGTCAAAGCAAAGTCTTTATGCGTCCAAGCTCCCCTCTCATCCACAAGCAAAAACGAACCCACATCAGGGACCTTGCCGTTTGCGTTCACGTCCAAGATTAGCGCTTTCTTGTCGTCAGAAATCACAGGGGCCTTTGGCTTATAAACCTCACCATCCTCGGGAAAGATTGTTAAACCCTCGATCGAATTCCCTTCGGCATGCACAACTTCAAAAGCTACACGATTGCCCTCAATCATCCGCATCGACTTCAGCGACCAGGGCGAGACATCGCTGCCCATGGGCAACGCCTTCATCACATCGCCTAATTTCTTCTGATCCTCACCCGCCCAAACAGCTTTCTCCGCAACAGGCCGCGTAAAAGTAATAACCCCTTCACCTGGCAGACATTCCTCCTCACAGACGAGCCACTCAAGATCCGCTTTGATCTCGACACTAGTCGCTGTATCGCCCGGCCTTACGGTGAACGGAAACAAAACCTCACCTTCAAATCCAAGATTGACGAAGTCTCCCACCAAAATTCGTTTGGGCACGGGCCATAGGATATCAGAGACCGCAGCGTGCTTGGCATCGAAGGCAAAGCGCGGCGCGGTTCCCGAATCACCCGGATTCTTCCAGTAAATGTGCCAATGGGGGTCCACTTCGAAACGAAGGGCAAAGAGATTGTCGCCAGGCTCGAGCTGCGTCGGCGCCACGAGAGAAACTTTTACATGATCAGCGCGAATCGATTCCTGGGCGAGGGCAAGGGAGTTGAACGAACTCAGAGAGAGGAGAGTAATGAATATCCCGCGCAGCCATGCCATCGATCGACTCCCTTTTGATGAAAGTCGATCGTACTTCTATTCCCCTAAGATTCCGATGAAAAATCATTCGGGTAAAACTGGCGGCTCGACGGAAGGCAAGGGAGCAGAGATCGCTCTAAGAAAAGACAAAATCTGGTGCTTTTCCAGGGGCGAGAGATTGAGAGGACGGACATCGGCTGATTTGTATTTCCGATCGACATCACCACCGCGATTATAGAACTCGATAACAGCCTGTAGGTCCGCGAGCGAACCATCATGCATGTAGGGTGCGCGGTGGACGATATCTAAGAGAGGCGGGTTTTTAAATTTAAAGTCATCCCATCCCTCACCTTTCGTCAAACGACCTTGGCCTTTGTCGTTGGTCTTTAGGCCGAGATCGTAGCTCGAGTTATCGGAAAACGTCCAACCCATATGGCAAACATTGCAGCGCGCCTTCCCCATAAACAGATCCATGCCAAGCTTAGCGTCGATACTCATAGAGTTATCGTCGCCATTCAGGAATTTTTCCCAAGGCGAAACGC
>JAZKGL010000405.1:0-20483 GCA_040385935.1 Bdellovibrionota bacterium | reverse complement strand
CCGAAGTTAAGCTTTCGATTCAAAAGATCTGGCACGAGGATCTAGGCGGCGCAAAGGGTTCCGAGCCGGATTTGAAGGCAGTCACCGATCAGCTGCACAGCTGGATCGATAAAGATGTTAAGCAGCCAATTCTAAAATCCCTGCAAGGCAAGATCTGGAAGTCCGGCTACGAGTCCGGCTCGTATAAGGGACATGTTTATTCAGAAGTCGCAAACGCATTTGCGGCCTGGCGTTCGGAGGGCAAAAACCTTTCGATCTATTCGTCCGGTTCAGTCGAGGCGCAAAAGCTTTTGTTTAAATACTCCGAAGCCGGAGACTTGACGAAAATGCTCGATCGCTACTTCGATACAGAAGTTGGGCATAAACGCGAAGCGAAGTCCTATGCGACTATCGCTGAGCGACTGGCATTAGCACCGAGCGAGATTGTTTTTCTATCGGATATCAAAGAAGAGCTGGATGCCGCGCGAGACGCGGGTATGAAGACGATTCAACTTCTTCGTGATCCTCTTCCCACACTCGGCGATCATCCGACTGCAAAAGACTTTGATGAAGTTTCGAAAATCATCAAAGCCTACTAATCTACGCTTTACGGCGACCTTCCAAAGTATTCCATACTGAGATTCCAAAGATCACCACGTTTGCTGCCCAGGCGGCAATCGCTGGGTGAACGATGCCCTTCACCGCAAGGGCTCGTGTGGAACTCATGATGACCCAATAACTCACACCGATAAAGATCGCGACAAGTATGCCGCGCGCGGTCTCCATCGTGCGTTCGGATTTATAACCGAACTTAAGACCAATGAGACAAACCACGAAGGCTGCAAAGTGTTGGGCTATCTTGGAATGAAAGTCCACGCGGTAGGATTGAACATCGATACCCGAGTCCATTCCTTTTTTGATCGCATCGGTTAACTCCATGGAAGAAAGCTCAATAGGGAGCCGCCTTTCCTTTTTGAGCTTCTGCGGTTCAACAGGAATACTCACAGGCATGACTTCTTTAGTCTCCGAATACGAGAGCGTGCCCTTGGGCCAGAAGTATAAAATCTTCACATCTTCGAGTAACCAATCCTGAACGTCCGCGCGGTAAGTCGCAAGTCGGGCCTCCAGGCTACGTTTGGGGCGGAAGTTTTCCCCCGTTTCAATCACCCGAACGCCGGTCATGACATTAGTAATTGGATCATAGTCACGAAAGTTATAGAGCGTCTGTTGACTCTTCACCCAGCGCGCGCCTTCAGTGATCTGCGTTTCGGAGCCTCGTTCAATCTGCACCTCCTGAATAAAGTGCATGCGCTGCGCCGCTTTCGGCAAAACGATCTCGCCCACAAAGATTGCGATGAATGAGAGTATGATCCCGCCCACAATAATCGGCAGACCAAGGCGCAGAGGCCCCATCCCCGTTGCGCGCATGGCTGTGATCTCATTGGTACGGCTTAGGAGAACCATGGTCACCACCGATCCGAGGAGCGAGGCGATAGGCAGTGCCTGAGCCATAAGGTTTGGCAGAAAATACAGATAGTATTTGATGAGAAGATTAGTCTCAGGATTGTAGCGAGGGATATACCGCGTTGTTTTATGAATGAAATCAAACAAAACAAAGAGGAATACAACGAGGAGTAGTGTTCCGATCACGTACTTAAAAAAGTCTTTAAGGACATAGAAGAAAAGTATCATGAGCTGGCACTCCCTTAAGAGCCGCGGATGCAGCGCCCAGCTTCAAATATACCTTAGATATTCTCTCGACTGAAATGAGTTGTTTCTTAGCGAGCCGTGGAAGAGATCGTATCGACTGCGCGAGCCATCAAATAAGGAAGACCCTTTTTCCCGCGCTCCAAACGTCCGAGAACGCGGATACGAGCTGCTTTCGTTTCACCAAACTCTTTGTAAGAGTCGGTAAGATTTGTCGTCACGACCAACATCTTTCCTTCTTTGTCAGCAAGGAGAAGGTGGGTAAAAGCTGCCCCGAAATATTCGACATCACCTTCAAGGACGATATCTTTGCCGAAGAGTTCTCCGGTATCAAAGTGAAGTTGTTTGGTTGTGACCTGAAAAGGGCTCGTGAACACGGTTCCACCGGTACGCGAAAAGCTCCAGGTGTCGAGATTGGTCCCGAGATCGCTTGCGCTCTGGCAAGCTGATAGGGCAAGAGCTGCAACCAGAATGAGGGTGACTGACTTCATTGATATGCCTCCGTAAGGAAAGTATACCAACGCCTTCGGTGGAAAAAAGCCGGCAGAAAAAAGCGGGCAAAAAAAACCCACCGTATAACCGGTGGGCTTATTCTAATACTTACTTCTTAGCGCCGAGTTCGTAATCAACGAGTTCGATCAAAGCCATCGAAGCGTTGTCACCGGCACGGTTGCCTGTTTTCAAGATGCGAGTGTAACCACCCTTACGATCTTTGAAACGAGTGGCAAGGTCACCGAAGACTTTAGCAACAGCGTCTTTTTCGAAGAGGTAGCCGGCAGCAGCGCGACGACCGTGGAGTTCACCCTTTTTACCCAGAGTGATCATCTTCTCAACTACGCGGCGAAGTTCTTTCGCACGAGGAACAGTTGTGATGATGCGTTCATGTGTAACGAGCGCAGTTGCAAGGTTGCGCAACATTGCTTTACGGTGAGCGCCGTCGACGCCGAGTTTACGATATCCATGCTTATGACGCATTGTGTAGATCCTTACTTACGACTGCTGGAATGGTACCTAAGCAGTCTCGATTGAAATTAATTAGATTCGCTTTCTTTCTGACGAAGCATCGAAGGATCGAAACCGTCGATCTTCATGCCGAGAGAAAGACCCATTTCCGCCAAGATATCTTTGATTTCGTTAAGTGACTTGCGACCAAAGTTTTTGGTCTTGAGCATTTCTGCTTCGGTCTTCGTAACGAGTTCGCCGATGTATTTGATATTGGCGTTTTCGAGACAGTTTGCCGCGCGAACCGACAATTCCAGAGAGTCCACAGTTTTGAAGAGGTTCTCGTTCAACTGAGGACGCGCTTCGATTGGCGTATCGAGGCTACGGCTTTCAACTTCTTCGGATTCGTCGAAGTTGATGAAGATGGTAAGCTGCTCTTTCAGAATCTTCGCTGCGTAAGCAAGCGCATCATCTGGGCGAACCGCTGCATTGGTCCAAACTTCAAGGGTCAGCTTATCGTAGTCAGTCATTTGACCAACACGCGCGTTCGAAACGTTATACGCTACGCGGCGGACTGGTGCAAAGATCGAATCGGTCACGATGTAGCCGACTGGAATCGATTCTGTACGGTTTTGATCCGCTGAAACATAACCGCGACCATGACGAACAATCATTTCCATATGGAGACGACCGTCTGGGCCAACCGTGGCAATATGCTGCTCAGGGTTCAAAATTTCAACATCTGAGCTAGCCTGGATGTCACCGGCACGAAGGATGCCTTCGCCGTTGGACTTGAGAACGATGCGAGCATCGTTATCGCCAAGATAGCGGATGTTGACTTGTTTCAGGTTCAAGATGATGTCGGTGACATCTTCTTTAATACCCTGAATGGTGCTGAGCTCATGCTCGACGCCTTCAATACGAACCGCGACGATCGCTGCGCCGCTAATGCTCGAAAGCAAAACGCGACGAAGAGAGTTACCGAGGGTAATACCGTATCCACGCTCGAGCGGCTTAGCTATAAACTTGCCGTATGTATCAGTCAAAGCGGCAATTTCAACATTATTCGGTGTAATCAGGTCTTGCCAGTTGCGATGCATAGACGCTCTCCGTCATGGCTTCGTTATTAATCGTTCCGACCGCGAAACAATCTTTACGCCTCTAAGGCTCTAGAACAGGACAGGTATTGTGCTTGTGATTCTAGCAGTAAAAAAAATTACTGGTCTAGAACTATAAGTCAAAATCTGTCCAGTTATCCAAGAAACCAACCAATTAAACGCGACGGCGTTTAGGAGGGCGGCAGCCATTGTGAGGAACCGGAGTGATGTCTTTCAGAAGGTTGACGCGGAGGCCAACAGCCGAAAGGGCACGTACTGCGCTTTCACGACCTGAACCCGGGCCTTTGACAAGGACCGAGATCGAACGCATTCCTGCGTCCATAGCTTTACGGCCACACTCTTCCGCCGCAACCTGAGCTGCGAATGGAGTCGATTTACGTGAGCCCTTGAAGCCTTTGGCACCAGCAGTCGACCAAGCAACGACTTCGCCGTTAAGGTCTGTGATGGTAACGATAGTATTATTGAAAGTGGCTTGGATGTGAGCCACGCCCATAGGTACGTTCTTTTTTGTTTTACGTTTCTTAACAGCAGCTGCTTTAGCCATGTCTTAATTCCCTTTATTGCGCTGTTACTTTTTCTTGTTGGCGATAGTTTTTCTCGGACCCTTACGAGTTCGAGAGTTCGTCTTCGTTCTCTGACCGCGAACGGGGAGACCTTTACGATGACGAAGACCACGATAACAGCCCAAATCTACCAGGCGCTTAATATTGAGAGAAACGTCACGACGAAGGTCACCTTCAACGAGGACGCCTTCGCTCTCGATCGCCTTACGAATTGCGTTTACTTCGTCTTGGCTAAGATCATGTGCTTTACGGTTTTCGGCGATACCAGCTTTCGCGGCGATGATTTTCGCGCTGCGACGGCCGATGCCGTAGATGCTTGTCAATGCAATGTCGACTCGTTTTTGACCAGGAAGGTCTACACCAGCTATACGTGCCATTCGATAAACCCCTTAGCCTTGTCTCTGTTTATGTTTTTTGACTTCGCAGATTACGCGCAGAACACCTGAGCGGCGAACGACTTTACACTTGTCACAGATGGGCTTCACACTAGCTCTAACTTTCATTGGAACAAACCTCATTCATCCCTTGGATCCGATCTCACGCCGACTTGGCTATCGAACCTTTTTGGTCAAATCCCTTACGGGACCATAAATATTATTTCGCGCGGTATACGATGCGGCCACGACCGAGGTCGTATGGCGAAATTTCTAGCTTAACTTTGTCACCAGGCAAAATACGGATAAAGTGCATGCGCATTTTACCGCTGATATGTGCCAGAACCTCGTGACCGTTTTCCAGCACAACTATAAACATGGCGTTAGGAAGGGGTTCTTTAACAGTACCTTCCACTTCAATTACATCTTCCTTGGCCATAACTATCCTCGGAGTAACGTCTCAAAGTGCCTCACCAGCGCAATAGAGCCGAAACTCTACACAGTGAAACACGAATCAGCAAGTAAAAACCCGAAATGGGCGAAAGACACCACTCATCCGCGGTGTCTTTCCGAAAGCCTTTAGGCACCTAGAGTGTGCAGCAATTTGCTGAGGTCCTGAAAGACCTGCGAGGTGGAACCGTTCCCGTCAACTCGGTGGTATAGTCCGAGGTCCCGGTAGAAGTCCAAAATAGGCCGAGTATCGTTTTCGTAAATCTGAAGCCTGGTCGTGACCTTCTGCTCTTCGTCATCCGGCCTCTGAACCAGTGTGCCACCGCACTTGTCACATACACCGCCAACCTTAGGTTGGCTATTGATGATGTGAAAGCTGGCTCCGCAGTTGGGACAAGTTCTACGGCCAGTAATTCGGCCGGTCAGCGACTTATAGTCAACATCCAGATGGATGGCGGCTTTGATCGCCCCTTGTCCGACGATCTCTTGCAAGGCTTTGGCCTGCGAGAGATTGCGGGGGTAGCCATCGAGAAGAACAGGTTGTTTGCCTGCGGCGTCTAATTCGGACTTTAAAATCCCTAGTAGAACTTCATCAGGAACCAGTCGCCCTTCGGACATAAAGCCCTGAGCCTTCTTACCGATGTCACTTCCAAGTTGAATCTGACGACGGAGTGCATCGCCAGTCGAAATTTTCTTGAATCCAAGCTTTTCAGAAATCAGATCGGCTTGAGTCCCTTTACCGGCTCCTGGAGCACCGGTCAGTACTACGATCACCGACGACCCCCACGACTACGGATATTGGTCGACTTCATAAACGCTTCATAACGAAGCGACTGACGATGCGCATCGATCTGACGGAAAGTCTCGAGTGCAGTACCAACGATGATCAAGAGACTTGTACCACCGAAATAGAACTGAACGTTGAACTGATCCGTGATGATCGAAGGAATCAAACAGATAGCCGAAAGGTAGATCGCACCGGTCAAAGTCAGACGGTTAATAACGCGTCCAAGGAATTCCGAAGTCCTTGCCCCTGGGCGAATCCCGGGAACAAATCCACCGTGCTTCTTAAGATTCTCCGCGATGTCGTCAGGCTTAAACTGAATCGACGTATAGAAGAACGAGAAGAAAATGATCAGAGACAAGTAAACAAGGTTGTAAAGCCATCCACCCGGAATCAGGACTCCGTTGATGAAAGTCGATACCCAGCCCGTTTGCGAGAACTGACCAACAGTAATTGGAATCTGAAGGAGCGAACTCGCAAAAATCGGAGGAATAACCCCTGCCGTGTTGATACGAATTGGCAAGTGAGACGTTTGTCCCCCGTACACGCGGTTTCCGACCTGACGCTTAGCGTACTGGATAGGAATCTGCCGTGCGGCCTGCTCCATGAAAACAACACCAGCTGTAATGAGGAGTACTATCGCTACCAAAATTGCGATCTGGAAGATCTCCATTTCGCCTTTGTTAGACTTCTCAAACGTACTCATAATGATGCGAGGAAGTCCCGCAACGATACCGCAGAAGATGATGAGTGAAATACCGTTACCCACACCGCGATCTGTAATCTGCTCACCAAGCCACATGACGAACGCGGTACCCGCTGTTAGCGAGATCGCAGTAAGCACAGCCCAGGTGGTAGAGGGATCGGATACGAACGAGGTAGCGCCAACCGAGGAAGACGCGACTGTACGGGCGATCATGAAGCCTTGAACCAAGGCAATAACGATCGTCCCGTATCGGGTATATTGACTAATCTTCTTGCGACCTGCGTCGCCCTCTTTGGAGAGAGCCTCGAGGTGAGGAACGATTACAGTGAGAAGTTGAACAATGATGGATGCGGATATGTACGGCATTACGCCGAGCGCGAAGATACTAAATCTTTCGGCGGCACCACCCGAGAACATATTGAACATACCAAGGAGATTACCACCTTGATTTTTGAAGAACTCTGCCAAAGCTTCGGAGTTCACGCCCGGGATCGGAACGTGAACACCAATTCTATAGAGCGCGAGAAATCCAAGTGTGAACAATATCTTCTTTGTCAGCTGATTACCAAAACCCTCAGTCAGAGACGATATCCGCTGTCCCACTATTAGATCTCCTCGAATTTACCGCCCGCTTTTTCCACTGCCGCTTTGGCGGAACCGCTAGCCTTATGGAACTTGACATTGAGCTTTTTCTTAAGCTCGCCACGTGCCAAAAGTTTAACTGGACTCTCTGGATTGCGGAGCAAGCCTTGTGCGTTCAAGAGTTCAGGCGTCACAGTCGTGCCTGCCTCGAATACGTTGAGAGCGTCTAAGTTTATAGGATTGTAGGCGATACGAGAAGGATTTTTAAAACCGCGTTTTGGAAGACGACGGTACATAGGTGTTTGACCACCCTCAAACCCTGCGCGAACGTTACCGCTTTTACGAGCCTTTTGACCCTTGTGACCTTTACCGGCAGTTTTGCCAGTACCGCTACCAGGACCACGACCAAGACGTTTCTTGTCTTTGTTCGAGCCAGGAGCTGGATGAAGATTACCTAAAGTTTTCATAGTATTTTCCATCCTCAGTCAGCGATAAGTTCATACGAAACGAGATGCTTAACTTTGTTAATCATTCCGCGTATGCAGTTATTGTCTTTGTGAGTCTTCACTTTACCGATACGACCGAGACCCAAGCCAATCATGACTTTACGGGCTGCTTCGGGGTTACCGATGAGACTACGTGTTTGTTTAACGACTATCTTTGCCATTTCAGAAGACTCCAAAAGGTGCGTCTAATATTGCTCAGTGGCGAGACTGAAGTACGTCGACGGCCTCTTTGCCGAGGTTACGAGCGTAGTCTTCAATGCTCTCGAGTTGCTTAAGGCCGTCGATGACTGCGCGAACCACGTTTTGGTGGTTACGAGTACCGTGAACCTTACACACGATGTCATGAATACCAGCGAGTTCAGCGATGATACGAACCGCACCACCTGCAATGATCCCTTTACCTTGCTTAGCAGGGTACATGAGAACTTTTGCCGAACCGTAGCGACCAACAACTTCGTAAGGGATCGTGTTACCGACTTTACGAACCTTGATCATATCTTTTTTAGCTTGCTCGCCACCCTTACGGATCGCGTCAGGCACTTCGTTCGCTTTACCAAGGCCGAATCCGACCATGTCTTTGCCATCGCCAACTACGACGAGTGCAGAGAAGCTAAAACGACGTCCACCTTTAACAACCTTAGCAACGCGAGCGATGTTCACTACGCGATCTTGAAGGTTGTCGTCACGTTGGTTGTCGTTGCCGCCGTCACGGCGTTGGCCGTCACGTCCGCCGCGATTTCCGCCGTCACGATTATCTCTATTGCCACCGCGGCCTTGATCTCTGCCGCCGCCTTGACCTTGTCCTTGCTCTTGAGCCACGTCTTACTCCAACGTTTTGCTTAGAAGTTGAGTCCGCCTTCGCGTGCGCCTTCAGCGAGTGCCTGAATACGTCCGTGATAAGCGAAACCGTTTTTATCAAAGACTACCGCAGTGATATTCTTTGCTTTGCAGCTTTCAGCCAATTTCTTACCGAGGTCCGAACATACCGCTTTGTTAGCGTTACCCGTAGAACCTTTTTTGTAAGAATGAACCGAAGCCAGTGTTACGCCTTGGACATCATCGATGACCTGAGCATATACGTGGCGCGCCGAACGGAATACGCTAAGGCGTGGACGTTCAGCCGTGCCAGAAACTTTCTTTCTGATTCTTTTTTTGCGCTTTTCACGCAAAGCAGCTTTTTTAATAGTGTTAGCCATAACGCCCGTTCCTTATTTCTTACCGCCAGATTTACCGACTTTAGTCACGATCTTCTCGTCTTCATAGCGAACGCCTTTACCATGGTATGGCTCAGGAGCGCGTAGACTACGGATTTTCGCAGCTGTTTCACCGACATGTTCCTTCGAGGCACCTTTGACGATGACTGTCGTGTTCTTGTCGATATCGAGGTCCACACCTTGTGCCGCTTCGAAATAAATCGGGTGCGAGTAGCCGAGCGAAAGGTTTAAGCCTTTGCCTGCCTTCGCTGCGCGGTAACCAACACCAACGAGGGTGAGGCGACGCTCGTAACCTTTCGATACACCTTCGACCATGTTGGCGATGAGTGTACGGGTCAAGCCGTGGAACTTAGAGTTATCTTTATCGCCTTCTTTAGCGAGCAAGACATTCACTGTGCTGCCGTCAACTTTAGCGACGATAGAGTGGTGAATTTCGCGCTGAAGCTGGCCTTTAGGACCTTTAACTTTGACGAGGTTACCCTCGATCTTCACTTCGACTCCGCCTGGTACGGAGATCGGATTTTTACCAATGCGTGACATGAACGACCTCTATTAAAATACAGAGCAGATGAACTCGCCGCCGAGATGACTTTTGCGTGCTTCACGATCAGTCATGATGCCTTGTGATGTCGAGATGATCCCGATACCAAAGCCATTCTTAACGAACGGAAGATGTTGTGCGTTCACGTAGACTCGGTGTGAAGGAGTGCTCACGCGTTTGATTTCCTGGATACCAGGACGGCCCTTATCGCTGTAAGCGAGAGCGATCTTAAGAACGCCTTGCTTGCCATCACGAATACATTTGTAGTTACGAACGAAACCTTGCTCTTTCAAAATATGTGTCAGAGCAATTTTCATTTTGGATGCCGGAACGCTTACTACTTCGTGGCCGGCTTTTTGAGCGTTTCTGACTCGTGTTAAGAGGTCAGCAACTGGATCTGTAATTTGCATCGAACTCTCCGCCTTTTATTACCAAGAAGCCTTCGTAACGCCCGCTAGCAAGCCGTCTAGGGCCATTTGGCGGAAACAGATACGACAGATTCCGAATTTACGATAAACCGCTTTAGGACGACCACACTTGTTACAGCGTGTATAAGCGCGTGACGAGAACTTCGGTGTGCGCTTCGCCTTTTCAATCATTGCTTGCTTAGCCATTGCCTACTCCTACGTGTTTCAAGCTACCGCTTATTATTTTCTGAATGGGAACGCGAACTTGTCCAAAAGCGCTTTGGCTTGGATGTCACTCTTCGCACTCATAACAATAGTGATACCGAGTCCACGGATACGGTCGACTTTATCGTACTCGATCTCAGGGAAGATGATCTGCTCTTTCACGCCGAGCGTGTAGTTGCCGCGACCATCAAACGCCTTAGGAGAGAAACCGCGAAAGTCGCGGATACGAGGGATCGAAACGTTGATCAAACGGTCAAGGAATTCGTACATTCTCTGGCGACGTAGGGTTACGCTACATCCGATAGCAACGCCCTGACGAAGTTTGAAACCAGCGATACTTTTCTTCGCTCGTGTGAGAACAGCCTTTTGGCCTGTTATCTTTTCGAGGTCAGCTATCGCGCCTTCAAGAATCTTATGATTCTGAACAGCTTCGCCTTGGCCAATATTCACAACGATCTTCTCAATACGAGGAATCTCGTTGACATTTGCTAGGCCAAGTTCTTTCGCGAGTGCTTCTCGAACTGAGCTATAATGCTCTTGCAATCGGGGGGTGTAACCCATCTTCTGTCACCTTTATCAGTACGTTCCGTTAGATTACTTCTGGAGCTAGCGACGCAATACGAACAAAACCTTTTTGCCGAACTTCGCGTGCCACTGGTCCGAAGATACGTGTGCCAACCGGCTCGTTATCTTTACCTTTTACCAAGACAGCAGCATTTTCATCGAAACGAATTGTCGAGCCGTCTTTACGAAGGATTTCCTTCGAAGTACGAACGATAACCGCTTTATGAACGCTACCCTTCTTTACCTTACTGTTTGGGATAACTTCTTTAATCGCCACAACGATCGTGTCACCGACTGTTGCATAACGGCGCTTAGAGCCACCCAATACTTTGAAACACTTCAGGACTTTTGCTCCTGAGTTGTCTCCACTCATCAAGACTGATTCCATCTGAATCATCGTACTAACCCTTCGTTTTCTAGCTTTTGACTCTTAATCAACCGCGTCGGCAGCTTTGTCTACGATCTTGAGAAGGTCAAAACGCTTTCTCGCACTGTGCGGACGAGAAGGAATGACGAGAACGGTGTCGCCGATGCGGCTTTCGTTCTTCTCATCGTGGAACATGATTTTAGTACGACGTTTGATGTATTTTCCGTACTGCTCGTGCTTAACGAGACGCTCAACCGTGACTACTCTGGACTTGTCCATTTTGTCTGAGGTTACGAGACCCGAGAAAGGCTTAGACTTCTTTTCTTTAACTTCAGACATCGAGTTTTACCTTTCTCAGCCCTTTTTACGGGACTTCTCGTTAGCAACCGTCAGGATACGGGCCAAAGTTTTCTTCAGCTTTTTACTTTTGCCTACACCTACTGCAGGAGCCGTATACACGTCCATGCGGATAGTTGCTAGTTGCTTCTGTATTTCTTTTACGGCGCCCTTCAAATCGGCATCGCCAGTAGACCGCAGCTCTTTAGCTGTAACTTTTAGATAATCCATTATGACCAGAGGTCCTCCGATTTCATGAGCAATTTGGTTCTGATTGGAAGCTTAGCAGCCGCCAAGTTCAAAGCCTCAGTCGCTACTGCCGGAGTAACGCCGTCCATTTCGTACAAAATGCGGCCGGGCTTAACGTAAGCTACGTAGAATTCTACAGAGCCTTTACCTTTACCCATTCGAACTTCGAGAGGCTTTTTAGTAACTGGATGATCAGGGAATATCTTGATCCAAACACGGCCACCGCGTTTAATATGACGAGTCATAGCAACACGAGCAGCTTCGATCTGACGAGCAGTAATCTTTCCAGATTCCATCGCTTGCAGACCAAAATCACCGAAAGACAGTTCAGAACCGCGAGTGGCTTCACCCTTGATACGGCCTTTGTGTGCCTTCCTGAATTTCATTCTTTTAGGAGATAACATCGCCTTTTCCTCTTAAAACGTCTCAGGTTACAGATTAGTCAGCCAGGATGTCGCCTTTGTAGACCCAAACCTTGATACCGATGAGACCGAATGTTGTCAGGGCCTCTGCTGTACCGTAGTCGATATCAGCGCGGAGAGTATGAAGAGGAACGCGGCCTTCACGGTATTTTTCAACACGTGACATGTCAGCTCCACCCAAACGACCCGAAACCTGAACCTTAATGCCTTTTGCGCCGGCTTTGATTGCGCTCGCGATACCTTTTTTCATAGCGCGGCGAAACGAAACACGACGGATCAATTGTGCTTTGATGCCTTGAGCTACGAGCGTTGCATCTGCGTCTGGTTTTTGAATTTCAAAAACGTTGACAGCTGGATCACCCGAGATCTTGCACACTTTAACTAACTCAGCTTTGAGGCTGTCAGCGCCGGCGCCTTTTTTGCCGATGATGATACCTGGACGGCTCGAGTGGATATTTACGCGCATGTTTGCGGCAGCTCGCTCGATTTCCACTCGCGATACGCCAGCGGCTTCGAATTTTTTGGTGATGTAATCACGGATGCGCAAATCTTCCATTACGAATTTTGCGTAATCGTGCTTCGCATACCAACGAGAAGCAGAGGGGCGCGTGATGCCTACTCGAAAGCCGATTGGATTGACTTTTTGTCCCACGATTCCTACCCTTCCCGATTAAATTTCTGCGAGTTTAACAGTGATATGTGACGAACGTTTTTTGACCTGGGTTGCACGACCTTGCGCACGTGGCAAGAAGCGCTTCAACTTTTGGCCTTCGTCAACATAAACGAACTGCACAACCAAGCGATCTACATCGACAGTCGAAGTGCTCGTTGCGTTAGCGATTGCTGATTGGATCAGCTTCGACAACAAAGGAGCAGTCTTCTTCTGAGTTGCTTTAAGCATATCGAGCGCAACCGATACCGGCTTGCCTCTGACGAGATCTGTCACCAAGCGTGCTTTACGAGGTGTAACTCTAACGTCCCTAAGGACTGCTTTATATGAACGTTCCAAAGCCTAGCTCCTTACTTCTTGCCTTTTTTGTCTGAACCATGGCCGTAGTATGTACGGGTAGGTGCAAACTCGCCCAACTTGTGGCCGACCATATTTTCCGAGACAAAGACCGGTACAAACTTCTTGCCATTATGAACAAGGAAGTTAAGACCAACGAAGTCTGGAACGATCGTTGAGCGACGACTCCAAGTCTTGATTGGCTTTTTATCTTTTCCAGCAGCTTCAGCTTTCTTGAAGAGATAGCTGTCGACAAATGGACCTTTTTTAACTGAACGAGCCATTGAACATACCTCCGTTTACTTGGCGTTTCTACGACGAATGATGTCTTTATCCGTGCGCTTGTTATGGCGAGTCTTGTGACCTTTAGTCGGTTGACCCCAAGGAGATACAGGGTGGCGACCACCTGATGTACGACCTTCACCACCACCATGAGGGTGATCGACTGGGTTCATCACAACACCACGAACTGTTGGGCGGATACCCTTCCAACGGTTACGACCAGCTTTACCGATAGAAACGTTGATATGATCAGCGTTCGAAACCGTTCCGATAGTTGCAAAGCAGTCTTCACGTACACGGCGCATCTCACCGCTTGGAAGTCTGAGCTGTGCAAAGCCATCAACGCGGCCGACGAGCTGGACAGAAGCGCCTGCAGAGCGAGCCATTTGGCCACCTTTGCCTGCCTTCAATTCCACATTGTGTACAGCAGTTCCTAAAGGAATGCTTTTGAGAGGCATTGCGTTGCCGACTTTAACGTCGACTGTCGCTGCTGCCAAAACCGGGTCGCCTTTTTTCAAGCCGTTAGGGGCGAGAATATAGCGGCGTTCGCCGTCAGCGTAAAGGATACGCGCGATGAAAGCTGTACGGTTCGGATCGTATTCGATGTATTCAACTTTGCCCGGAACATCGCGTTTCGAACGTTTGAAGTCAACGATACGGTAGTGAGTACGACCGCCGCCACCGTGGTGACGAACAGTGATGCGACCGGTATTGTTACGGCCACCTTGATTGCTGATAGTGGAAAGGAGCTGCTTGAGCGGCTCCACTCGGTCAAGTACCGAGTAATCGACAACGGATGCACCACGACGTGATGGAGACGTTGGTTTGTATTGCTTAACTGCCATCTTCGCGTTCCCCGTTATTGATCTTCAAAGATCGGAAGTTTCACGCCTTCGCCAAATGACACGATCGCTTTTTTGAACGATGGTGTTTGGATGTAGCGCTGTCCACGACGTTTCATTTTACCGCGTTGAATAGAAGTCCTAACGCTAGTTGCGTTAAGGTTCCACATCGCGGTAACAGCTTTCTTCACGTCTTCTTTCGTCGCATCTTTGTGAATAACGAAAGTGTACTTGTTAGCTGCTTCGCGACCTTCATTGCTTTTCTCAGAAAGCACAGGCTTAACGATCACATGATAAGGATTCATATTATGCCTCCACCCCGATACGAGCGTTCAGAGCTTCAAGACCTTTTTCGCTGATTACGAGTGACTCGTAACGAAGAAGATCGACAACGTTGAATTCAGCTACAGTCATCGCTGTTGCGCCATGGATGTTACGAGCTGAGCGGTACAAGAAGCTTGACTCAGAGGCTACGTCAGCCAAGAGTGCTTTAGGAGCTTCGAGAAGCTTAAGAGCTGCAACAACTGCTTTAGTCGAGAATTTATCGAAGGCGAGGTTGTCGACTACGATAAGCTTGCCGGCAGCAGCTTTGTCCGAGAGAGCAATTTTCAAAGCGAGAGCTTTAACTTGCTTATTTACTTTGAGGCGATAGTCACGTGGTTGTGGACCGTGTGACTGAGCACCACCTGGATAGATGTTCGCACGAGTTGAACCCGAACGTGCTCCACCAGTACCTTTTTGTTTATAAGGCTTCTTGCCGCCGCCTGATACGTACGAACGAGTTTTTGTTGCGTGCGTGCCTTGACGTTGGTTGGCAAGATGAGCCTTTACAACGTGGTGAAGAACGTGTTCGTTCAACTCAACCTTGTAGATCGAATCGGGTAGATCGATCGTCTTTACTGATTTGCCTTGGATGTTCTTAACTTGTAATTGCATTTAAACCATTCCCCCAGAACCCTTATTTTTTAGGTTCTTTGGCTTTCACTGAAGGTTTGACGATCACGAAGCCGTTGCGAGATCCTGGTACGGAACCCTTAAGAGCGATTACATTCGCTTCAACGTCTACGTCGACGACTTTGAGATTTTGAATCGTCACTTGCTCAACACCCATGTGGCCTGGAACTTCTTTGTTCTTGAAGACGCGGCCTGGAGTAGTACGCATACCGAGTGAACCCGGGAGGCGACCGAAATGTGAACCGTGTGAACGACGACCACCAGCGTGACCCCAACGAGTGATTGCACCCTCGAAGCCGTGACCTTTGGTGATACCCGTTACGTCGACTGACGAAACGTCCGAGTAAAGAGAAGCGCTGATCGCGCTGCCCAGAGAAAGACCGTCGATAGGCCCCTCAGTGCGGAATTCTTTAAAGCGACTGAAGCTTTCGTTCACACCGGCCTTGCGAAGGCGGCTGACGTCAGGCTTAGTCAATTTGCGTTCAGCTTTTTCATAGTAACCGATTTGGATACCATGGTAGCCGTCGCGCTCAGGAGTCAGAAGCTTTGTTACCTTTTGGCCTTCGATTTGGAGAAGGGTTACAGGAATCATTTGCCCTTCTGCATCCAAGACTCGGGTCATACCCACTTTTTTTGCGATTAGTCCGTGAATTGTCATGACTTATATTCAACCTGTCATTGAGTGATTCGGATCCCGATGCCGACCCCGTTTAACGGGTCGACACGCCTCATCTACCGCTTAATAGAGTTTGATTTCAACATCGACGCCGGCAGCAAGATCGAGCTTCATTAAAGCGTCGATTGTCTGTGCTTTAGCATCCATGATGTCGAGGACTCGTTTGTGCGTTCTGATTTCAAACTGCTCGCGGGACTTCTTGTCTACGTGAGGAGAACGAAGCACTGTATAGCGATTGATAGAGGTTGGTAGTGGTATGGGACCAGCTACACGGGCTCCTGTTCGCTTAGCGCGTTCTACGATTTCTACTGCTGATTGGTCCAGCAAGCGATGATCGTAACCTTTGAGACGAATTCTGATGTTTTGACTGCTCATACTTCCCAAACCTAGTCAATTTGATTAGGATGACGATTAAACGAGGCAAGTCGGGCTGTAGGGCAGCTTTTTGCGGTGGCATGGGCTTGCTTTAAAGCAGGCTTACCTCATTTGTGGAGGCCAACTTATAGACCCGAGGCGACTCACTGTCAATATTATTTCCTCCCTCTTTCCCAGTTTTCTTTAATTTTTGATTGGCGAGAATATTTGCTCTTCCAGGGCTGCAGAGGATTCGGCAGGATTTATGTCAAAGACGTCACTTGATTTTCCGCATAACTATGCTGTTTATCGTGTTTAGAGAATTCGTCACAGCCCAAACGGGCAAGGGGCATGGTTTGCGAGTGCGTGAAAGCCGGTCTCTTTTGGTGCCTGGTTTCTTATTCCTATGGACGAACCTTGCTTTTGGGCAGTGCGTCCTTTCTGACGAGGAAAGCGTGAGCGATATGGGTGGCGCTGTTTGCAGCGTGAATAACCTCCATCTTTTTGCGTTTGGCTCAGAGAGTGACGATCGTCAGTCGGAATCGTCTCTGACTTTTGACACCGATACGTCAATTTATGCGCTTCCTTGGATGTCTGTTCATTGGAAGGGCTACGCCAAGGGCTATATCGATACGTATAAGAATAGGGATGCGGAGTCTGATGTCGTTCGGACGACAGACCAGGCTTATTTTCATTTAGGGCACGCTCTGAATGATCCTTTGCAGCTTTCGGTTGGGCGTGTGCCGCTTCCCTTTGGTCTTCATCACGAAGTGCTCCGGTATCAACTGCCGCATAGAAACGAGCAGTTCTGGGATCGAAGTGTAAATGGAGCTGTATTTACTTGGCGAGCGCGCGCAGGGCTTTTATTGGATGTTGGCGGGACGAACAAGAATCCCGATGAACTCGCTGACCGGGAATTCTCGTCCTATACACTTCGCGCAACGCAGCATTTGGATCTGTTGAGCGGCTCTAAACTCATTGCGTCCTATCAGAATACGGGCGGGAAATCCGCGGGGAAAATGGGTCTGGCGACGTTGGTTTTCTATAACGATGACGTGTCGAGCCTTGAGTGGATACGGGTCGCTGATAATTATAAGACGCAGACGTATGAACAGCTGTTTCGATTTGTATATCGAGTGACGGATAAAGAAAAACATTGGACCTTTGAGTATGAGGATCTCAGGCGCGATTCCTACCGAATGGGACTTTCGTTTGCGAAAGAGGCTGCAAAGAACCTCGTTTTTGGAACGGCTGTACAGTACGAGCGCATGAGACGGGAAAAGTCTTCGAACTGGGTCCTCCTCTTTAACCTCACGTATAACCTGACCCTGCAGACCAATGTTTTGAAATGGGGCGATGACAATCAAAGTGTTAATGAAGGCCAGACGCATGAATAGAGCAACTTTGAAGCTGGTTTCTCTTTGTGCGCTGCTTGGTTTTCTTCCGTCGCTAGCCTTTGGACAAGGAGGAGGCGGGGGCTTTCGTTCGTCAATTTCGCGCGACTTTCGAAAAGAAGAGAAGAGTCAGTCGCCAGGATTTGAGATCTTGAACCGAAGTATCTCCAATCACGCGATCGCTTCGACCTTGGCGTCTAATGCGGGTGAAATTAACCGCACTGTAGAGTCTTTGATGGAGAGTCTTTTCTATTCCATCATGGATCAGACGGCTACGATCAAGATGAGTGATACGCTCAACGCTCGGGCGAGCTATGAGCGCGAAGTGCAACCGACCGGCATCGGCAGCTATGTTGTGTATGATCGCTTTAAAATTGGACCTGACTTAATTAAGCCTTTAGGCGAAATACGGGCTTTGCCCTTGACGTTTCGCAACCAGAACAATTTGTTTTTGACGAATGTGAGCTACCGAAGCGATGCGCAACGTAAGGCCAATAGTCAGACGCGTTCGGGCTGGCGCGAATTTGCCAATAACTGGTTTGGTGCTGTTCCGTTTTTGACAAGAATTTTGCCCCCTTCTTTTAACCCCGAAGAACTTTACGATCCGATTTCCTATCTCGGCACTCCGTTTTTATTTCCGAACAATTATCAGCAGGCTTTGCAAATGCCTTTAGGCACAGTGCGAAGTTATGGTCTATCGGGTTCGGCCGGCGTGAGTATCGATACCGCGGGTAAAGTGGCTCAAGATATACAAGAGTCACTTAATTTAGGGGATTTGACCCTTTCGATTCCCGTAGGAACTTTTCTTGAAGGCGAGCATCGAATTTCAATTTTGCACACACGTGACAATGAAATTTGGCTCGCTGTCTCCGAGATTCGCCAGTTTGGTGGAATTTTGAATTTCTCCCTCGGGGAGCGCTATCAGCTTTTGCAGAAGCTGGTTTCGTGGTGGACCGGGTCGGTGGCGACTATTGCTCCGATTGATTTTGAACTTGAGCGCTCGAAGATTCTTCAAAAAGATGAACTCTATACTTTTGATTTGAGTAAAAGCGGTGCTCAGGAGGCGCTAAACAAAGCTTTAAATGGTGATCTCTCTTTAGCAAAGGCGCAGAGCAGCATGCCGGCCCAGGCGGATGAGAGCGGTGTGCATTTTGAATTTCGAAGGATCAGTGATCGCGGTGAGGACAGTACTCGACAAGCACGAAGCTTTTTCGTTTTACAGAGTCAAAAGCGGGCTACGATTAACAATGGTGAAAATACTTTGCTAGACGGGGTCGGGCAGACTGTTTCGCTTGAAGCCGAGCATGCCGTTCAGGATCGCGACTGGAACGTTTTAACAGGCGCGGAAACGGTTGATGTGAATTTCCGTTTTAGTTTGCCTGTGCTTAAGAAGGTAAAAAGTGATCAGACGTTTTATCGGTTAGCGGATACAGATGAGACGAACTATCTTGTAGCGAATATAAAGATTATCGATCGGTTTCACGATACTCGTGATTTCGAGCGGTCCGTGAATATGCTTCGCAGCTTTTCTCACCTAACTCTGGATAGCGTTCCTAAGCTTCCTATTTATGCTGAGGATCTTGAGGCTCAGCTTTTGCGCCAGCAAGCGTTTATCAATCCGATGGAGACGGCGTTCCGAAAGGATGTGTCGCCGACTCACCTGGGTCGGTTTGAGGCCTTCTCGCATGTGTATATCGACCAGGAAACAATCAAATATATCGGAAAGTTAGATCCTTCCGCTTTTTGGCAAGCTTATGCCGCATCATTTCATAAGGACCAGGGTTTCTGGGGCCGTGAAGGCCAGGTTCGTGGCTCGACATTTTATCTTCACTGGCTCGGATCGTTTGCTGTAATGCCGACCAGGCTTTTTAATTTCGACACGGGATACTCGGACTTGGTTTATGAAGGGCAAAGGCTTTATTCGGCTTTGCAGACCATTGCCGAAGCTACGGAGCCACTTGAGATCATTGAAGCCTATCGGCAACTGATGGATACGCGGCATCCGGCGGAGCTTTTGAATACTTTGAACGAACTCTCACCAGTTGAGATTCCTGTCGTCGTTGGGTTGTCGACTTCAGCGGACAATAACAAGGGCGATACCGAAGATATGAAGAAAACGAAGGCGACGTTTGCGAAGCTGAATAATAAGCAGCTGCAGTCAAACGTGTCTATACCGACACTAAAGCGAAATCAAAGCGCCGAGGAGAAACTCGCCGCGTTCACTCCGGGTGGATATAAGGATGATGGAGACATTCCTAACCTGCGCAAGCTGACACTGACTGTAGTAAGACTGCCACCCGATCCAACCCCTCGACTGTTTGCTCATATGGAGGTGAGTGGCGCCAAGGAGGATGCCGACCGCATGCAGGCTTATGTGCGGGTGGAGGAAAATGGCCCTCTAAGCCTTGGGCGCTTTGTTCTGGGTGAAGAAGTGAAGAATATTCGCTGGGTTGGCAAGAAAAACGAAGGCGGGGAGCTTCGTCAGGTCTATGAATTGGAACTCAACGGGGCGAGTGGCCTCGCGCAGGCCGACTTTTTCGATAAGGCGCTCAATGATAAGGGGGCGTTTGATTTGTATATGAGCGTGTCAAATCAGGAGGACAACTGGAGTCAGGAGCACAAGCTGAGTTTTGATATTCAAAACGGCTTACTGCAGGCCTTTTAAGGGTCCAGTTGCGCTTGACAATCGAGTTTGTTCGGGTACTATCCGATTGCCTTCTAATGGTGGGTGTGGCGAAGTGGTTAACGCACCGGATTGTGATTCCGGCATACGTGGGTTCAAAACCCATCACCCACCCCATTCGACTCTCGGTACGATTACTCGTAAGCCGATGACACGAATGGGGTCTGTTTCTCCTCCTTCTTTATTCTCCCTCGATACTTCCATTAAAAAATTCCGTCGGTTCGATTCCGCTCAGATTTTCTATCGAATAGGGACT
>JAZKGL010000404.1:0-1082 GCA_040385935.1 Bdellovibrionota bacterium | reverse complement strand
GCCGAACCGTGAAGACCTGGCTTCTCTTCGATCTTAGCAACTTCAAAGTTGAACTTGCCTTCGACGCGACGAGGCACAAGGTAAAGGTTAAGTGTCTTAAGACTCGTCGAGCCCTTGCGGTTGTGAGCGAGAACAAGGCTCAAGTTGCCGCAGCCATTGGAAATGAACTGCTTATTACCCGAAAGACGCCAAGAACCGTCCGCTTGTGGCTCAGCGTAAGACCGCATGCCGGCAAGGTCAGATCCGATATCCGGCTCAGTCAAAGACATAGAGCCCGAGTATTCGCCCGTAGCGATCTTAGGAATCCACTCGTTTTTGAGTTCGTCGCTACCGAAGAGATCGATGATATTAGCGATCGAGCCGAACCAGCAAACGCTTAGAGCGGTTGATGGACAAGCGCGGTAGATCATTTCGAAGGCCGAGAGTTCGAAGACTAGGGGTGCTTCCATTCCACCGAACTCGGTACGGATCGACATTGCCGGTCCACCGATTTCGTTGAAGACGCGAAGGTTCTCGCGAATTGTTGGAGGGAAAGTGACTTCGCCGTTCTCAAGCTTAAGGTCTTCCTTCGCAACTTTTTGCGCGTTGTTATTGAGAGTCGTGCCAGTGTACTCACCGACGACTTCAAGGATGTCGAACCATTGCTTTTGAAATTCGTCGACATTCGTTACGCCAATCGCAGCTTTTTCTGCGTCGGACATCCAGTCAAAAAGCTGAGTCATGCGCTTTTTGCTCAGGAGAACGTTGATGTCGGAGTTGTCAGTGAAAAAGTTCTGCTTATTCTTCATGGCATAACCTCAGTTAGTCGCGTCACGGGCACTGTGTAGCAGTAACCCATGACAGTAATCTCGAAAAGAACGAAAATCAATCAGAGTTCTTAGCTTACACGCCTCGAACTTAAGACTCCTTTTTCCACATTAAGTCCCGTGTTAGGCCTTGGAAAAAATTTGGCGAACACTTGATCGGTGATATTAGGGTGTCAAGCTAAGCCAGTAATATCTTGTCTTCCTTTACAAGGTGACATCTTTTTCCTAGACTGTCTTTTCAGTCAACTTTGGTCCAACGAGGTGAGCGATGCTAGA
>JAZKGL010000403.1:0-3594 GCA_040385935.1 Bdellovibrionota bacterium | reverse complement strand
TTGCAGAATCACCAAAGCTCAGGCTTAAGGCTCCGCGTAAAAATGTCGATGGACCGGGTAATAATTGCCCTTAGTCCAAGCGAGACGCGCCATGAACAAAGTCAAAGCGATCAGTCTAGATGATATGGATGAACTACCTAACCCCTTAGGTAGCACGACCTCGCAAGTTCACGACGACACTATGAATAAACATGTGGCATTCACGCCAGCCTATGCGAACCAGAATGCTCACGAAGCCTTGGAACATGCCCATGATATGGACGATGGAACGGTTAGACGTGGGGGCAAATTTCAGATCTCTGAGAGCTTCACTCGGTTTTCAGCCGTTCTCGGTATGCGTAGGCAGGGGGGTGGCTTAAGCGGCAAGGTCAACCCACTTTTGATCGGCTTACTTCTAGTTGTGGGCTTGTGTGGTGGCGCTTACCTTTATTTCGGCGACGAACTCATCACAAAGATCATGAATGAGATTTCTCCGTCTGAGGAAGGAATCCTTTCTGAAACGGCACCTACCATGTCTCCTTTGCCAGCAAGCGATAAAGGCGAAGCTTCTGCAGCACCGGAAGTAATGGACGCTTCCGTCGTTGGCAAGCCGGAGGTTCAGATTAGTGAGGAAATTCCAGGAAATGCTTATTGGAAGCTGCCAAACCCGGCTCCTGCCTTGTCTGTGGGCACACTGCAAATCACGCCTCAGCAAACCGATAGCTGGCGCGCCGGACTCAATCATCCGTTTCATTACCAGCGTTTGAAGTCGACTCAGGAGATGCGCAAAACGAAAGTGGAAGGCACGGTTGCTATTCTTTATGAAGCCCTGGCGCAACCGAAGTTCTGGACACGAATGGAAGCCCTGCAGGGGATCGCTGACCAAGGTGTTGCGATCGACACAGAGAGTATGCGAACGGCGATCGGTGACGCGCGGAGTGATTTGGTTAAGAACTACTTTAAGCGGTTTCGGACGGATTATAATGAAACGACGGCCCATGTGATGCGGCAAGCCCTGCGCGTTGTGGATGGACGTGCGCGTTATGTAATTCTAGGGAATCTTTTGAAACGTCGCTCAGAAGTGAATGAGCAGTATCTTTACGCGGCTTCGGTGAATGAAACGGATGCTTCGGTCAAAACCTTGGTCGCCGAGGCGCTTGCCATTCGTCCGGTATTGGCTGCGAACAAGGCGCTATATGATAGGGCGATGGCTTCTGAAGGACCGATAAGCATAGCTGCGAAGAAGGGCGTGCAGGATATCAAAGTTGAGAAGATTCCAGCGAATATGAATGTTGAGGAAGTCTATTTTATCAACGAGGAAAATTCTGAACCGACTCAGACGAGTGCGCCGGTTGAAGAAGTGAAGAAAGTCGACGATGGTTTTAATGATCTGACTCATAGCGATCAAGCGCCGACTCAAGGTGGGAAATGATTAAGAAATTTCTACCGAATAACCGCTAAAACTACGGATATTTATGACTCCGGTATCGAAAATCAAATACTGTCCTTTAATGCCTTGAAGGGTGCCTTCAATCAAAGGTGTCTTCTCGAGGTTCAATGAAACGATTTTCTTTGGATGCTCAAGAACCGGATACTCGATGCGTATCGCCTCGTCGCCAAGGACAATCTCATCGCCGGTGAGGAGCGTCGCGAGTCGTTGCCGTTCGCCCAGAAGATCGATCGGAGGAATCTCGCCTTTCAGCATATTTCGCCAATTGGTTTTATCCGCGAAGTTCGCCTTAAGTTTGGTTTCCAAAACTCCAATCGAAAATCGATCGTTAAGATTCACCACAGGTATGGCCTCAACCGCGCCCTGATCGATCCAACGCGTCATGCGATGATGCGCCCTTGTAATCCCAACTTTGAGTCCTGATGAATTGGCCAGATAAAGCGTGTGAGGGATCATACAATTGGCGACGCCCCACTCAGGCTCGCGGCAAGTGCCCTTAGAGTAGTGACAAAGCTCGGGGCGAACACTACACATATCGTTGCGCGCAAGATCGCGTGAACAGACGAAACAATGCCCTTGGCTGTAACTCTTCTTCGTCTTTCGCCCGCACTCGATGCACAAGATCTCGCCTTTAAACTCGATCTTCAGCTTTTTGCCCAGGTGATCATTCAAGCTAAGAAAGTCGGATGGATTGCTCTTGGACAAGATTCGATAGGTCACCGGCGAAGCAGGGCTATACTCGGTTTTCATCTTACTCAGTATGGTCGAAAGCAAGGCGGCACCTCCTATTCCAACCTTTTTATCATAAAAAGGCCTGGGTAAAAACCCAGGCCTAACAAATTTGATTAATTCTGATTGAAAACCCGCTTTTAGTTACGGCTTTTTGGTCAGACGCATCGAATCAAGAACCACAGATACGGCTTTGCCCGAGCTGAAAGTCAGCTGTACGCCTTTGATATCCTGATTTGAAACATTGAAGTCGGAAAGCTCGAAACGCGTTGTTTGGTAAAGAACTGGAACGTACTGATAGTAGATCGTGCTGCCCTGCGAATCGATCGCCGAGAAGTAATCCGAATACCAGTTCTCAAGTTCCACATAATCGTTCACGGCAACCGAACGAGTCACCGTGCCATCAGCAAGAACCAACGCAACTTTGAACGTGTTGTCCAGAGCTTCAGGCGTACAATTTGTTTGAAGGTCGTTGTTCAGCTTAAAGCAGGCTTTGCGCGAAGCAAGACCGAGATCAAGAGTCCAGTAACCTGCACCTGAGTTGACTTGGCTGAAAGGAAGGAAAACAGTGCGTGCGGCCGAAGAGCGTTCGCCTTCGATAACAGCTGCATTGCGGATAACCGCTCCGCTGTAAAGTGAGGCCTTGTAACCGTACTCAGACAGTCCACCGGTCATCAACTTGATGTTGTTGGCTACGTGCGTCTTAAGAGTTGTAACGTTGAGGCCTTCGGCAGCAGTTGCCGTTTTAACGAAAGTTTCGGCGTTGAATACCGACTTAGAGTCCGCAGCAACAAAGTACTCGCGGCTGGTGTCAGCGAGGCGAGAGAGCTGCGTAGGAAGACGGAACTGCGGGTCGAAAACGTGATCCAAATTCTTCGCCGAGCCTGTGCTCAGGTTAGAATCAAAGAAGGCCAGCATCAAAGCTTTGGAAAGATCAATTTGAGCTTTCGAACCTGTGAGTCCACCGCGTGCAACCGGATCGATATTGGCAAACGAGGAAGGCATTGGATCAGCATTCACGTCCCAAAGTGGGCGCTGTGATCCTATGCACTCATGAGGAGCATCCGAAACCTGCCACTCCGTGTTGAAGAAGTTGTGGTTTGCACCCCAGACCGTAAAGACCGATTTCGGAAGACCATCGTTGATGTTGGCGAGCATGCGTTCGAACGGATTCACACCCGAAAAGTCAAATACGTCGCGATCACAGCCAGGAATCAAAACGCTCCAAGCAACGCCTGAAGCTTCCATCTTGGTGCTTCCGTTGTTCGTTCCCATATCGACTGGACCGATTTCGAAAATACCTTTGACGCCAAGACCAGGGATACGGCTCTTCCAATTTGCCGAAGTCGTGCCGTTGTTATAGATGTTGTAAGCGTAACGTACGCCTTCGCCACCGCGCGAGTGACCCATAAGGCCGACTTTGCTGATGTCGAGTT
>JAZKGL010000402.1:0-16991 GCA_040385935.1 Bdellovibrionota bacterium | reverse complement strand
AAGCCGAGTCTAACTCGGCTTTATTGACCTGATTATCTTAAGGAAACGCCATTGGGCAGGCGGAGCCTCTCCTCTTATGCCGCCGGAGGCACCAGCGAAGCGCTATCCCGAGGGAAAACGCACCGTATAAAACAACCAGTCTTAAACGAATGAAATTGGTTGGTAAGATAAGACAAATGCGGAGAAAAAGTGAAAAACTTATTTAAAGCTAAAGTTTTGAGGAAATTTTACCGATACGACGGCGTCCACTTCCACTCTCACTGAGGTACTGCTGGTGACCACTCGTTCCGCAATTTTTATCGTTTCGACTCTTGTGCTTGGTGCATGTTCTAAAGACAAAGACTTTAAAGGTGGGGTTGCTACCAACAGTCCTGAGGTTAAGGTTGAGATTGATTCTAAGGATGTGGAAAAAGCGAAACCTAAACCTAAACCTCCTGAGACTGTCGAAGAGGTGGCTCGTACTTTGGAGCTAAAGGTAAGGTCGTCGACTTCTCCGATTGATATGATCTGGGTCGTTGATAACTCGGGATCGATGAATGAAGAAATTGCTCAAGTTCAATTGAATATTTCGAATTTTGTGGGCACTTTGTCGCAAAGTGTTGATCTTCGCCTGAATTTTATTTCTTTTAATGGCTTCCCGCGCGGTCTTCAGCTCGATACGATGAATCAGGCAAACGATATCAAACAAGTTCCGTTTTATGTAGGCTCTTATAACTTGATGTCGATGCTTGCGGCATCTTTGTGTAAAGCCGAAACTACGGTCGCTAGTGCGGATAATATAGTGACTAAGATCTGTGATCAAACTGTTCAGAGTTCAACGACCAATGGCGGCATCCATACTCAGCCGGGTTTGAGCCAGGCGCAGCTTAACGAAAATTCGGATGTTCAGGCTCTTAATGTTAAGGGTAGCCTTGTTGATCGTCTTCGTCCAGGCGCTGTGAAAGTCCTAGTGTTTGTTACTGATGATATTGCAAAGGGTGCTGTGACCGATAAGAACTTTATGCAGCTGACCAATCTCGATCCTGCTACGACTCATGCTTACGCATTTGCTGGTCTTACTAAGTCTAGGCCTGGTTGTGAAATTTCGGCAGTTGGGGATACTTATATCGCTTTGTCTAAGGCGACTGGTGGTGAGGTCTTCGATATCTGCGAGGCGAACTGGTCGAACAACTTTTCAAAGCTCACTGAAAAAGTTATTAAGCTGACATCTACCGTCTTTGATATTCCTGCTTCAGCTACTTCGCTGAAGTCAGTTAAGATCAAAGGAGTTGTCCTAACGGAAAAACAGTATTCTGTGAGTGCTGGGAAGCTTACTATACTTGACAAGTCTTTACTGTCCGACGGCGACTCGGTGGTTGTCGAATATCTTGAAAAGGCTTGAATTTCTTCGATAGTTTTCGTCAGCTCAAGAGCTGAGATGGCCGCGACTTATCGCGGTCTTTTTTTCGTCATTTTTTTTATGTAGACGACTTTCATGCGTTAAATAATTACCCCCATTAACTGCATATTTTTAGGAATGCACTTCGAAAATCGATCTCGAAAGCTCGGTCGTTTCCGTTAAATTGGATCGTCTTTATAAAAAAATAAAATAATTTATCAAAGCTCACTTTTAGGTTTTTCTGTTCTTTTTGATTCTAGTGTTAGGTTCGCTTTGTCAAATATGAATCTTTCCACTAGGAGTTCAAAATGAGAGTTTCAAATTTAGTTTTGCTCAGCGCACTCGTCAGCCCTTTAACTTCGTCGGCATTTGGTGCCAACAAACAGCGAGATGCTGGATTCGTTCGGGCGCCTACCGGCGGCAGCAAAGTTGTGACTTTGGATCAGGTTCCGGCTGCTATCCTGCACGCCGCAGAGATCGCTTTCAAAAGCCACAATGCGAACTATTCGCTCACCGGAGCCAGCATGGATTTCGATGAGATCGAAGCGGTTTATGAGATCCAAGCAAACGGCGCTAACGGTCTGAAATTAGAAGTTGATGTTTCTGCCTCCGGCGAAATTCAGGAGCTTGAGATCGAACTGGCTCGCGAAGACGTGCCTGCCAACGTACTTGAGGCTCTAAACCTTTATTTTCCTAACTTTGAGGCATCAACAGATTCGCCTTCTGTCGAAAAAAGTGTGAGACCTTCTGCAAATGGACTACTTGAAGTTTGGTATGAATTCGGCGGAATGAAATTTGACGTCGAAGTGAGAAGTGACGCTAAGTCTCTACTTATCGATCCAGCATAACTAGACTTGTGAACGAATAAACAAAGGGCACTCGGCGCCGCCGAATGCCCTTGCTCAAATTAAATAAAAATCATTCCACCACTAGTTGCTTATATTTACCTGGGCGTTCGGCATCTGGTACAAACCACGCGGCTTGCCCTTGCTCATCTACCCCAAGCTTGGCTTGTGGGTGATTGGGAGCCACCTTTACTCCGGCGTCGGTGAAATAAACGCTCTCCTTCACTTCGCCCAAGAGTCCGCCACGCTTCATCTCATTGATCGAATCGATAAACTGCTGAACAACCCAACTTAGCTGCTCATCGGTGTGGGCACACGTGACAAAGGTTGGGAAACCATCCCAGATGTGAACGCCTTTGTTACGAAGCCACGTGGCAAGCAACTCAGGATAACCGCGCGATTCATCTGTGACCTTGAGCTTCATCAAGGTGCCGAAGTTCGCGTATTCATAGGGAGCATCCATTCGCTTGAATACCGCGTTTAGATCCGCACAGAATTTATCGGCTCGTGCATTCAATTCATTATGCAGGGCAGGGCCCTTTTCCTTGAGCCTTCGCATCGTGGCGACTGCCGCTGTTAAGGCCAATGGATGGCGAACGAAAGTACCGGCGAAATACGTTACGCCAACTTCTGGAATACTTTGATCACCGTACTGCCAATGGCCGCCGTCTAGCGCGTCCATAAATTTTCGTTTCCCCGCGATCATGCCGATCGGCATGCCGCCGCCCACTACTTTCCCGTAGGTTCCAAGGTCCGCACGGATACCCATTGCGGTTTGGAATCCGCCGGAATGATAACGGAACCCTGTAATAACTTCGTCGAAAATCAGGACTGTGCCGTTCTCTTCGGTAATCCTTCGAACTTCTTTTAAAAATTCTAACGGACGGAAATCAGGTCGGCGACTCTGTGCCGGTTCGATTAAAACAGCGGCTAGGTCTTTACAGTTCTCACGGAGGATTTTGAGAGACTCCTCGGTTCCATAGTCCAGTACCATCATATTTTGCACAGCGGCGGTCATGATGCCCGGTGCGGCCGCGAAGGATTTTAGCGACTTGCTGCCACGAAGAATCACTTCATCGTTGATACCATGATAGGAACCGGTGAAACTTGCGATACGTGTGCGACCTGTTACAGTTCGCGCGATACGCATGGCTCCCAGAACGGCTTCTGACCCTGTATTGCACCAGGCTACTCGATCGAAGCCGGTAAGCTCAGCTGCAAGGGCTGAGGCTTCGATCGCCAGTGGATGCTGAGGACCCAACTCATATCCGTCATCGATTTGTTTCTTTAGGGCCTCCGTGATGAAATCAGGGCTGTAGCCGAAGAAGTTAGAACCGAAACCGTTGAGCATATCCACGTAGTGGTTACCGTCGATATCCCAAAGCTCAGATCCCTTCGATTTGTTGACTAGAATTGGATAGATCATTTCTTTTAGTGCTGGTTTGAAGCCCGTGACCACTCGTGGGTCTGCCATATAACTACGCGCTTCTTGAGTGCGAGTCTTTGACGACTTCGTCTTTGCATTGTATTGAGCACGGAATGACTCGAGAGTGGCCTTTTGCAGATCACCGAGTTTATCTGAAGTCTTGGCAATTCGCGCCATAGCTCCAAAGACTTTTTTCGCTGGATCATCAAAGTCGTCATCGCTAGCTTTGGTTGGAGCTGGGCGTGGAGCTTCTATTTTTACTTCTGTCATCGGGACTTGAACGACAGGAGCTTCCGCCGAAGGAAAAGCCATTGGCTGACCACCGAGCAGTGCGAGTTGAGCTTGCATAACCTGAAGCTGCTGGTTGAAGAGAGCGCTGATTCCCTGAGGCGCAGGCCCTGGAGCGGAATGCATGACGACAGGCGTTGCCATCGTCATCACTGGCGATGATTGCACAGGCATTTGCGAAGGCGTAGCAGCAGGGGCTGTCGTAGGCGCTGAAGTGTCAGCGGGGGTTTTGGAATCCACAAACTGAGCGATAGCCGAAACGCTTGAAAGTTCCTCCATCAGCTGACGAAAGCTAATGTCAACCTTGAAGCGATTTCTTAGCTGTAAAGAGAGCTGCGTAAGAAACAAAGAGTCCAAGCCAAGTTCAGCGAAATGCGTACCATTATCTTTAGCCTCAATAACTTCGCCGCTACTTTCTTCAACTAAAGCTCGAATGTCGTCACTGATCTTTGCAATACGCATGGTTTCGATTCCTTTGTGATCATTCACAGTTGGCTTGGAAGCAGGTGCAGGAAACTCAGCCGTTTTCTTCGGCTTATCGGCTTCGATCCAGGCGCTATGTGAAGCAAATTCATAAGTCACGCCTGAAGCACGCCCGCTCCCATTGGCATGGAGGATATCTCTGCTATGGCAAAATCCCGTGACCCAGATTTCGGAAAGCAGCATTCCAAACGCTTTTCCTTCATTTTCTTCCCCGATTGCAGGAATGGCCTTCGAATTCTTGGTCAACTCTTTGCGAGAGAGGTTAGTAAGTACCGATCGCGGGCCCATTTCACACAGGAGGACATCGCCTAGTTCCGCTACCTTTTGAATCGCCTTGTGAAACTGCACAGGAACACGGGCGTGGGATGACCAATACTTCGGATCGTGGGCAACGGCTTCGGTTAGCCAATCACCATGCACGGAAGAAATCATAGGTATCGTCATCGACTGCCACCGAATCTCACTCAGCTTTTTCTCAAGCTCGACACAAATTGGTTCGACCATCCATGAGTGGAAAGCGTGCTTGGCTTCCAGCTGCCGACTGGCGATCTGCACCTCGGCGAGCTTGGCTGCAAATCCTTCAATCGAGGAGCGGGGACCTGAAAACACCTGCTGCACGGCGGCGTTAGACGCTGCGAGATCGACGTCTGCGGGTTTGAAGCTCATCGCTTCGGCCAAACCGCTACGAACGCTCAGCATAGCCCCATCGGGCAGCTTTTCCATGAGTGAACCGCGAAGATCTACGATTTGGATAACATCGTCGAGAAGAAAGATTCCTGAAAGACTGGCTGCAACCCATTCGCCTACACTGTGGCCGATCATTGCATCGGGCTTAATTCCACGCTGAAGAAGGGATTGACCAAGAGCATAACCGATAGCAAAGAGTCCGAGTTGAGAAACGCGCGTGTTCGTAATCGGCGCTTTTTCTGTTGCCCAGTAAGCTGCTTTCAAATCAAGACCCGTGAGTGTTTGAACGCGCGTCAACAGCTCATCAAATATCGCGCGGAATAGACTATCATTTTGATGAAGGTCTTGGCCCATGCCCCAAAGCTGTGAGCCTTGACCGGGAAATGCCCAAATAAGTTTCTTTTTTTGAACCTGTGCCGTTGGCCCTTCGAAAACTTCGCCTAATGCATTTACTATGAGGGTTGTGCGTTCGCTAAAGTGTTTGCGGCCGTGAGCGTAGGCGATCGCAAGAGCACCTAGGTTTTTTGTTTCTTTGACACAAGCAATAGCGCGAGTTTTGGTTACCTCGAGGCGCTCTTTGCTTCGGCTGGAAAGAGTGAGTATAGTCAGTTCACTCGAAGACTCCACAGTTTCAATATGAGCTTCTTCGATGATTACGTGAGCGTTGGTCCCGCCTACGCCGAAGCTTGAAATACCCGCACGGCGAAGTGTGGAGCTAAGCTTCGGCCAAGCTTTGGTTTCACGAGTGACTTGAAAAGGACCGGCGGTAATCTCAGGGTTCAGTGATTGGAAATGGAGAGTCCCTGGCATCTTTTGCCGATAGAGTCCAAGTGAAGTCTTGATCAATCCAATAACGCCTGCGGATGCCGTAGTGTGACCCACATTGCCTTTAACCGAGCCAAGCGTGATTGAGCCAGGCTCCGTGGCGCCTTCTCTTTCAAAGGCCAAACGAAGGGCTTCCCATTCCAGCGGATCACCGATTGGTGTCGCGGTGCCGTGACCTTCTACGTACTGAATTGTGTTAGCGGGAATATTTGCGTCGGCTATAGCCGCCTGAATAACTTCGCTTTGTCCATCGAGACTCGGCGCGGAGAAGCTTGCTTTCTCACTGCCATCATTGTTCCATGCGACTCCGCGAATCACGCTATAGATCCGATCGCCATCACGAAGCGCGTCGTCGAGACGCTTCAGAGTAATCACTCCACCACCATCACAAAACAAAGTTCCAGAAGCTTCGGCATCATAGGGTCGACAATGACCGTCGCGGCTTAAAATTCCGCCTTCGGAAAAGATATGGCCAGATTTCGAAGGGAACTGAACACTCATCGCGCCTGCCAGCGCGACTTCACATTCTCCACGGCGAAGACTCTGTACTGCCGCAACAACGGCGACCAAAGAGGTCGAGCAAGCGGTATGAATCGATAGGGCAGGGCCCTTTAGATTTAACTTGTAAGCGATACGCGTCGCGGCATAATCCTTGTCGTTTGCAAGCATCACTGAGAAATCTCCAGCGCGCTCCATCACTTTAGGATTCTGCATGATCTGCTTAAGTAAGTAGGTGTTATAACCTGTTCCTACAAAAACACCGCTCTTCATACCTGCGGCGCCTTCACTCAAACCGGCATCCTCTAGTGCATGCCAAGCCAGTTGAAGTAGACGGCGCTGCTGAGGATCGATCAATTCGGCCTCTCGTTTGCCAATCGAGAAAAATTCATGATCAAAGCCTTCGGGAGTCTCGATTAGACCACGCACAGGAACGTAATTCGGATCAGCCCGAGTCTCAACGGAAATACCTTCGTCAAGCTCTTCGGCTGTGAAACGTTTGAGGCCCTCGCGTCCTTCTACGAGCATACTCCAAAAGGATTCAAGATCAGGCGCTCCAGGTGCATCAATCGCCATCCCCACAATAGCGATCGGTGCATTCGAGGTTTCGGTTTTTTTCGATTGAATCTTCTCTACCGATTTGGGTGCGAAATGATTGACGAGAGAGCGAATGGTTGGTCTCGCGAAGAAATCGCGGACGCGCAAATCAATATTGTGACGCTGTTTCAGTAAAGTCACAAAGCGCATCGCTAACAGTGATGTCCCGCCGGCATCAAAGAAATTTTGTTCATCATGGAAATCACTGGAAGGTAGGATCTCCGTCCATAAACTATGGACTATCGAATGAACGTCACCAACATCAATCGCAAGGGTTGCTTTTTTCACCGATTGAAAGGGCGAAGGCAAAGCTTTGCGATCAATTTTACCGCTCGGTGTTCGAGGGAAGTCTTCAATTTTCATGTAGTAGGTCGGACGCATAGCCTCGGGCATACGAGAGGCTGCGTGCGCTTTGAGCGCGGGTAAATCGATGGAATCGATATAATAGGCTACAAGATACACCTGTTCGTTTTCTGTGCGACCATCGACAATTAACTGGCCGATTCCCGGGAATTCACCCAGCTGGGCTTCGATTTCTCCAAGTTCGATTCTGTGTCCACGAATCTTAATCTGACCATCTCGCCGACCTAAAAACTCGAGATCACCGTTAGCCGCACAGCGACCGATGTCCCCGGTTCGGTAGAGTCGCTCAGAGAGATTGTGTGGATTAAAAACAAATTTCTCGGCTGTAAGATCAGGACGGTGAATGTAGCCTTCGGCCAAAGACACTCCACCTAAAAAAAGCTCACCTTCTTCGCCTTGAGCCACAGGGCGTAGAGTTTGGCTGTCGAGAAGATAGACAAACGATCCTTCAATGGCCTGACCAATGGAAGGAAGAGGAGCCCAGGTATCAGGATCTTTGGGAAGCTCATAGGCTGTGATCACATGAGTTTCACTCGGACCGTAGTGATTGTGAAGTGTAGCGTTTGGAAGGTTTTTGAAGAAACGTCGAAGAGCAGGCGTTGTCTTAAGTGCTTCCCCTGCGGTAAAAACTTCCTTCAATTCAGTCTTACGGCCAAGAGCAACTGCGGATTCGGCGAGAAATTGCAAAGAAACGAATGGGAGGAACAAACGCTCGATACGCCCAGCTTCGAGTTCATCCAGCAATGAGATGGGATCTAGGCGAACGTCTTCGGCTATAAGCTTTAGTGTTCCGCCGGAATGCAGAGTCGTAAAGATTTCCTGGAATGACACATCAAACGAAATAGGTGTGAATTGCAAAGTGCGTGGCTCGGCAAGTGGATAGCGCACGCGATGCCAGTCTAAAAGTTGAGTCAGCGCACCATGACCCAACATAACGCCTTTGGGTTTGCCGGTCGAGCCGGAGGTAAAGATCACATAGGCTGTGGTATGAGCGCCGATAGTGGGTCGAGTCGTGATTGATTCGGAAAGTTGAGACGCAAAGTCTTCCCAAATAAGGGTACTGACACCGATGTTTTGGTAAATAGGAGCATGGATGCGGTGGCAAAGTACGATTTTGCACTGAGCGACCTCAATCATCGTTTCTAAACGATCCTTGGGATAGTGAGGATCGAGGGGAAGATAGGCATGACCACTTCGAAGGATACCCATCAACGAACTGATAAGTTCAGGCGAACGATTTAAGCAAATACCGATCAAGGTCGAATCTGTAAGACCTTGACTTAAAAAGTACGATTGAATCGCGCGACTCTGTGAGGTTAACTCGCCATAACTCAAAGTTTTGCCGTGATCCTCAATCGCAACTTTATCAGCCGGATGAGCGTCTATCTCTACGATGATATCGATTAACGTTCTTTCCGTTTTCGCGATGGTAGTTGTTTTTGAAACAAAATTCTTCCACACCCACGATCGAAGATCAGATAAGAATTCTTCGCGATCCTCAAGGATGGTATAAAGATGATCGGCGCGCGGCTCATGCTTGAGTTCAAGCATGTCTTTCCAGTCAACAGTAGGAAACATATCAAGAAACTGATTTTGATAGGTGTAGACGTGTTGAAAGCCGCCTGTGTAAATGACTAGCATAGGAATACGGCGATCCACCAACTGCTGCAGCTCAAGAGCTGCCTGCTCTTGATCAGGATACACGCCTTCGAATTTATCGGCCTCAGCCTCGATGCCTTGATCGTCTGCGGAATCACTCGACCATTCACGAAATTTGCGAGCCGCTAATCGTTTCCAGGATTGGAGTTTGAATATTCGACCAGCAATATACTGACGACGATACTCTTCTGTTGGATAAACGTAAGTATCGACCATCACCATACCAACGACACGATCGTCCGCAACAGCCAAGTGATGGGCATCAACAGCACTGGAACAAATTCCAATCAGGAGAAACGATTTGTATCCAAAACGCTCGGAAAGCATATTAAGAGTAGACTTAAGGTCTTGGTTATTGCGTTTGATAACGTCGGTCTCTGCGGAGCCGAGGAGGCTATCGCCGAAGTTTCCTAGATCAAAACGAAAACTCGCAATACCTTCGGCAGCTAGCGTATCGGCGATTTCTACGTTGAGACGATTGGGACCCATGCGTCCGCAGATACCTACATTCCAAGTCAGAGCGATGAGATCTTTGCCCGTCGTCTCGGTCTCATTTAATATGCCCAGGAGTTGATCGTTAGGACCAAATGAAACGGCTTTCATGAGCGACCCTCTAAAGCTTGTTCAACGGCAGCCACACAGGAATGGGCAAAACTTTGAATATGAAGGAGACCTGAATCCGACCAACGTTGATCGTCAGCTTCCACCCATATGCGCTTCATATTGCCTATGGGCTGGTTCTCTGACTGTTGTTGCGAATGAACGATCACGCCACGTGCTGCGGCAGGCAGGTCCAGACGGAAATCTTTAAGCTCAGTGATCCAAGCAGGATTTAAAGCAAATCCTAACAACTGAGGTTTTGAATCCTCTCGTGCAAAAGGCGCGCGATCTGGTTCACGTTCGACCAAGTGCTTATGGGTATCCGTCAGCTGTTGAAAGTATTCGGCTCCATCAAAGATCGGGTCCCACAGGACGAATCGTTTGATCGATTTCCCTTGGAGAGCCTTCCAAGCGAGGGCCGCGCCTAGTCGCAGGCCAACGACCGAAACGCGTTGAACACCATGGACCTCTCGAAGGCGGTTTACGGATGCAAGGATATCCGATTGCCAATCTTCGAGATTCCAAGTTTGAGAGTCGCCCGAACTATCGCCTGTTCCGCGATAGTCGAGGCGCAAGACATGAAAGCCCTTTTTCGCGAGGTTCTGGGCAAGGTTTCTAAGGGCTCGCTGTGAGCGCAGCACTTCAAAAGGGGCAGGCGGACAGATCACAACGCCTTCACTCACATCTTTGTCCATCAAGGGTGGGTAATAGAGACTAAAAATCTGCTCTTCGCCTGAGTAGAAGTAGTCCGCTTGTCTGATCATGAATGACTTTCTCCCTGATCGACCATTTGGGCGATTTGACTTAAATTAGCCGTGAGGATATCGCGAAGTTTAAGATTCTTGGCAAAGGACTCATTGATGCGAGAGAGCATCTTTAGAGTGAGAAGGGAATGCCCGCCAAGGTCAAAGAAGTTGTCGTCAAGACTCACAAGTTTCACGCCAAGCAAATCTTTCCAAATGCCTGCAATGGCTTGCTCAGAAACTGTGATCGGCTCTCGCACTTTCTTGTCTTCTGAACGTGTCACAGTAAAGTCAGGCCTTAGGAGTGCCAGACGGTTGAGCTTGCCATTTGGCGTCAAAGGCATTTTCGACAGAACTTCTAGGTGCGAAGGCCACATGTACTTTGGCAAAAAGCTTCGGAACGTTGGCTGTAGAGTTTCGAGAGTGATAGTTTCATCGGTCGTGACATACAAAACTAGACGTTGATCGCCCGGTCTTGGTTCCCACACTTTAGCCGCAGCGGCCTTCACACGAGGATCACGCAGAGCTATCGTTTCGATTTCTTCGAGTTCGATTCGATATCCTCGAATCTTCACCTGCGTATCCACGCGACTCTTAAATTCAAGTCGTCCGTCGCTACGAAGGCGCGCAATGTCACCCGTTGCGTAGAGTCTTCCTTTGGTTGACAAAGAATGCGAGATGAAACGATCGGAGGTTTTCACCGGGTCTTTCAAATACCCATCGGCCAGAGCAGGTCCGCCAAGGAAGAGTTCGCCCCAGACGCCGATGGGCGCGAGCTTGCCGTTATTTAAAACGAAAGTTTCATAGCCAGGCAAGGGCTTACCAATAGTGATCGACTCATTTATGTTCTGAACAAGCTCAAGTGTGGCCCAAACCGTAGCCTCGGTAGGACCGTAGGCGTTCCAAAGTTTGCCAACCTTAGGGACAAGCTTTTCCATAAGATCGCGAGCCAGGGCTTCACCGCCCGTGATGGCTTGAAGGCCGCTTCGTCCTACCCAACCGCTATCGAGGAGTATTCTCCATCCTGAAGGTGTCATCTGAATGAAGTCGATCTGCTCTTCATCGATCAAACGAATCAGAGCTTCCCCATCAGCGGCATAAGCGCTTTCAGCAAGAACCAAAGTTGAGCCTTGCAAAAGGGCCCCAAAGATTTCGAGGACACTGATGTCGAAAGTGACAGTCGTTAGAGCGAGGCAAACGCTATGACGGCCAAGGCGCAGATGCTTTTGAATTCCTTCGAGAAAGTGAATAGCCGCGCCGTGGCTCACCTGAACCGCTTTAGGGGTGCCGGTAGACCCTGAAGTAAATATTACGTAAGCCGGATCCTTTTTCGACAACTGAGGAAGAGGGATGGGTGAAACGGCAGTCACTTCGGAAACAATTACGCACTGATCGACATCCAAAGGAAGAATGTCGAGCCAGTCTTCTTGCGTAACGATGCTGACAAGATCGGCCTGCTCGGCCATGATCTTCAAACGATCACGAGGCGCACTCGGATCGAAAGGAACATAAGCCGCGCCCGCGAGTAGAATTCCAAACATGCCTTCGAGCATTTCAATCGAACGATCCGTACATAGACCAACCCGATCGCCTTTTTTCACGCCGAGGTTCTGAAGAGCTAGAGCTACGCCCGAAGCTTTGCGCAGGAGCTGATCGTAGGTGTAAGTCTCACGACCCGCACGAATGAGAGCGTTAGGATAGGTCTTTAGGGCTGAAAGCATGCCCGATGCAAGAGTTTCGTTTTGTGCGCCATCCCATAGATCCGTCGTCGCAGGGAGTACGCGACTTTCTTGAACGGATGGAAAGAGGTCGTAATCTTTCAGCGATTTGCTTGGTGAAAGAGCGCTTTGTGTTTGTAAATGTTGGAACACTTCGGCCATGGAAACGATCGATTCACGATCCCAGAGCTTCGTGCGAAAGTCGACGCCTAGCTCCGTTTTGTTCGCACTCTTTTTCATCCAAAAGACTAGATCGTTTGGCGTTGAATTCGCTTGAACGTGAACCTGCTGAACTTTTATCCCAGGCAAAGTCATAACGCGATCTGTTACGTCTTGATAGGAGAAGGTCGCCGTATAAAGCGGAGTGCGGCTCTCATCACGAGGAGGATTAAGAGCGCTGATCAGGCTTTCAAACGGGAGGTCTTGATGAGCAAACCCATCCATACACACCTTACGAACATGGGCAAGCAAACTCGCAAAGTCCTGGTTTGGATCAACGGTAAAGCGAAGAGCCAGAACATTGATGAACAAACCGAATAGCGATTCGAACTCAGTGCGCGTACGACCACGAACCGGAGTGCCGATCACAATATCGGTTTGACCCGTAAGGCGATGCAAAGTGAAAACAAGGACAGCCATTGCAAGCATAAAGGGTGTCGAACTCTGGTCTTTAGCCTGTTGTTCAAAGATATTGTTTTGATCCGGTGTAAACGGAACAACGATCCCGCTTCCTTCGCCGTCACGCTTCGTGGGACGCGGACGATCCGTGGGAAGATCTAGGTTCTCTGGTATGGTCTCATACTGCTTAAGCCAGTACGTGTAACTCTCGCCCTTGGTATCTAGGTTTTTTCTTTGCCAGCTGCAGTAGTCCGCATAACTTGGGCTTAAAGCCTTTTGCGGACCCAATTCGCCTTTTACCGCGAGCGTATAGAAGGTGTTGATATGAACCCAAAACAGATCGAAACACCAACCGTCCCAGATAATATGGTGAGAGCGAATAAAAGCAAGATGCTGGCCTTCTGCGATTTTATAAACGGCGAAGGTCACCATAGAGGGCTTGTCGAAGGCGACGGGCAGCATCGCGATTCGTTCCCATTCTGCAATGGCAGCCTCTTTTGCATTGGGCAAGTGAGAATAATCGATCAGCGGACAATCGAGTACTATGGAATCCTTTC
Organism: Bdellovibrionota bacterium; assembly: GCA_040385935.1. Lineage (GTDB taxonomy): Bacteria > Bdellovibrionota_B > Oligoflexia > Oligoflexales > Oligoflexaceae > Oligoflexus. Next base: position 3,706 of record JAZKGL010000402.1, on the reverse strand, counting down.
GTGCGCCGCGAACCGGCGCGCCTGATTCCAAGACGATCGACAGGCTGAAGATATCATGCTGCTCACGCATTGCGTTGAGGGCTTGATTCCATGCTTTGATATTGAAATCGCCGCTGAGTAACCAGCCCCCAGGAAGGTTGTGAACGGGACCCGGATCGAGTTGTTCCACATACCACATGCGTTCTTGAGCGATCGACAATCGGTTATCATCCGCAGGGGGAATCACTTCCGCTTGAATGGATGTTTGCTTTAAAACATGCTCGGCGAAAGCGCCGAATTTTGAAAATTGGAAAATATCGCGCAGGTTCAACTGACTGCCTAACGCCTTATTCACTTGGGCAAGAAGTTGAATGGCAAGGAGCGAGTGACCTCCCAAAAGGAAGAAGTCATCCAAAGCCGCGATGCTTGCACGACGAAGAGATTGGCACCAAAGTTGGGCGATTTCTGCCGTACGACCTTCCCAAATGGTGACGCCACCGGCACTCTCAGCAACAGGCAGATCTAAAACGGAAGGTAATTCCTTGCGATTTATCTTGCCGTTTGGAAGCAGAGGCATGGCTTCCAAAACCATAAAGGTCTGCGGGACCATATAGTCGGGCAACAAGCCGCTCAGATGTTTTCTAAGGTTATCTGTACTTCCCTCATTTTGCCAAACGATATACGCAACGATCTGTGGAGAACCTGGAGTATCCTCGCGGAGCATAACCGTGCTGGCTCGAACGCCCGGAGCGGAAAGAATAGAATTTTCAATTTCACCGAGTTCAATTCGATAACCTCGAAGTTTGATCTGCGCGTCGGCGCGACCCAAAACCTCGATTTCGCCGTTTGCGGTAAAGCGGCCGACGTCACCTGTTTGATACATGCGACCTGTGCCTTCGATTGACGGCACAAACTTTTCTGCTGTGAGTTCGGGGCGATTCCAATAGCCTGGGGCCAGACCATCTCCACCGATATAAACCTCGCCTTTGATGCCGGGAGGCACCGGCAAACGATTTTTATCGAGGATGAAAATGCGTGTGTTGCCGATCGGTCGACCGATCGTAATAACTTGATCGTCGGCTTTTACCTGAGTGCCTGTCGCATAAACCGTTATTTCGGTTGGTCCATAGCAGTTCCAAACTGCTTTAGCATACGGACAAAGGCCCTTTTGTAAGAAAGGTGAAAGCGCTTCGCCGCCTGAGATAATGATTAGGTCGGGTGAAGGTTTCCAATCAAGGCTCAATAGCATCCGCCAAGTCGAGGGCGTGGCTTGCATGACATCGATGTTTCTATCGGCCAGGACCTTTTGCAAAAGAAATCCATCTTTGCGAGTTTCTTCGCCGGCAAGGACGATCGTACTCGCGCTGATCAGGGGAACAAAAATCTCAAACACTTCCATATCAAAAGACAAGGTTGTCACAGCGAGCAAGCGACTTTTATTCGGATAGTGAACGTGGTCTTTCATCTGCACGATGAAGTTGACGACCGTTTGATGCTGCAGCAAAACACCTTTAGGTCGACCGGTCGAGCCTGAGGTGTAAATGATATAGGCGTTATCGGATCCTTTAACCTGGGGGTCAGCTTGAACGGCAACCGTTGTCTGGTCTTCCCAGTTCAAAATCCTTTGGCCGTCTTTCACAAGCTTTCGTGTCAAGTTCTCGCAAATAACCAAAGACATAGTCGCGTCTTCAATCATGTAATCCAGTCGATCTTTAGGATAACTTGGATCAAGAGGAACATAACAGGCAGCGGCACGCAAAATGCCGATTTGAGTAATGATCATGCGCGAGGTTCGATCGAGGCAAATGCCGACGCGATCGCCGCGACCTACACCTTGCGCAAGTAGTTGATCCTTAAGCTTGCCACTTTCGATCCACAGTTCGCAGTAAGTGAGGCTACGGTCGTCTGCTTCAAGCGCACGATGATCTGGGCTTTTCTCGAAGTGCATGGCGAGAAGATCGACCACGCTCATCGACCTATCGTAATCCACTGTTGTCTTGTTCCAAGTCGCAAGTGGCTCGTCGTAAATCGAAGCGATAGGAAGGCTTTCGTAGGCAGCATCTGGATTCGACGATAGACCTTTGAGAAGGAGTAGATAGGAGTTGAGAATGAGTTCAATGCGATCGGCATCAAACAATCCCGTATTATACTGGCATTCAATCACAGTCTCGCGACTGGATTCGGTGAGGTTGATAAACATTTCAAAGTTTTCGGCAAATCGCGGGTTCGAGTCATAACCTGCCGGTTGATTATCGAAGAGTACCTGCGAAGGCTCGAGTTTGACGTCGACGTTAAAGATGACGGGAACAAGTGGGATGCGGCTCGCATCTCGTTCCAGTTTGAGAGTCTTCAAAAGTTCGCCAAAGGTGAAATTCTGATGATCGTAAGCGTCAAGCAAGTCTTTTTTGATACGTGTGACCAGGCTGCCAAAGCTTTCGCCCGCTTGCAGTTTCACGCGCATCGGTAGGAGGTGAACCGCATGACCAACGAGACGATCCTGGCCCGAGCTTGATTGACCTGCCGAAGGCATGCCGATGGCGATATCATCTTGCTGACAAAGACGAGAAAGGAGCACGGCAAAAGCGGCGAATTGAACAGCTACATAGCTGCAGCGATAACGACGAGAAACATCCTTCAAACTTTTCACTATCGCTTGAGGAATTTCTTTATCGGCACGCAGAGATTGAAAGCCACGAACAGCGGGACGCTGGCCCACATGAGGCATTTCGAGGATAGAGCCGCCATCGAGAAAGAGCTGCGTCCAGTAATCGCGTGCTGAAGTATCACGATGAATTTGATCTTTTTCTTTTAGAGCGTATTCGGCAAAGGAAGGTGCGGGAGCCAGCTTTCCTTCACTGTACGCCTTGGCTAAATCCGTGAGGATAACGGCCATCGACCAACCATCCGTCACCAAATGATGAGCGCTCAGTATCAAGCGGCATTCGTTCTCGGAAATTCGGACATAAGCAAGTCGGAAAAGAGGAGCCTGATCGAGAGCGAAAGGAGTCTGTGTAGCCGCGCGACGCAGAGCTTCCCACTTTTGAATTTGCGAATCTTTCGATTCCAAAGAGAAATCGTAGAGAGCGATCGGACAACGATTTTCTGTGGATACATGTAACGTTCGGCCCATGGGGCTAAAGCTCATGCGCAAAGCATCATGAGTCGCAACCAATCGATTAGCGGCGCGTTGCAGTCGCTCAAGGTCGAGCGGTGCGGAAAGATTTACGGATATGGATTCGTTGTAAGCGAGATTAGCCTCAGGGCTCATCGCAATGGATGTCCACATTTCGGACTGACCTTCGGTGACTGGCGCGGTGCGCTCGAGTTCGCCGTGGCGGAGAAAGGGATCAAAGTCGACGGCCTTGGTGTCCAAATCTTTTTTCATCAGTCTACTCGCAAACTAGGGGTATGCCGCAGCGGCAACAGATGTATCCAGTCTAACTCAGAACCCCTAGGCAGGAGTGTCACAAGTGCATAGATTACTATGTCGAAATAGCAAATAGCATTAGGCCTGTCTTCATCCTTTTCGATTAGTCGGAAGAGGGTCCAATGATTGTAAAGGCTTAGCTTAAAATTTTTTCTGGAATAAGATCTGGGTTACGCTCCTGGCAAGGGTTTGGTGGCGATGGGTGAGACGCTTATGGGACGCAATCTGGACTAAGGGGCGACACCGTTTGCGCCTTCTGCTTTAATCGGAAGACCTCAACCTGGGTGATGGAGCCGTTTG
>JAZKGL010000401.1:1828-6762 GCA_040385935.1 Bdellovibrionota bacterium | reverse complement strand
CGTTACTGGGAACTTAAACGTCAAAGAGCTGCGACAGCTCAAAATGTGAAACAGGAAGATACGCATGCCGTTCAAGAAAAAGCCAACTGACGGTGTTTTTCTCCTCCCGGAAGGCGATTTAAAGCGTCCTCGGAGTCCGCACCTGACCCTACTTCTCATGGTGTTTGTCGTTCTCTTATCGATCGGTCTCGTGAATCTTTATAGCGCAAGTATCGGCGCCGGCTACTTCGGCTCGCAGGTGCGCAACCTCACGGTCACGCTCACCGCTTTTGTCTTGTTTGGTTGGGTGATTCCGATTCGCCAAGTCGCGGCCTATTCGTATTGGTTTGTTGTCGTCGTTAGTATCCTTCTTTTAATCGTTTTGTTCGGAGGCCGCGTCGCTGGGGGTGCTCAGCGCTGGATCGTGATCGGCCCCTTGAGCTTTCAACCTTCAGAAATGGCTAAATTAGCGGTCGTTCTCACAGTCGCGCGTTTCTTCTCCTCGAACCGGCAAGAGGCTCCTTACACTCTTCGAGATCTCCTACCGCTGGCTGGAATCGTCGGGGTTGTCTTCGCCTTGATTTTTGCGCAGCCTGATTTTGGTACGGCCGGTGTGTGCGGATTGATTGGAATCTGTCAGCTTTGTTTTATTCGCATTAATTTGAAGAGTATCGGACTCGTCCTTTTGTCGATTCCTATCGTGGGGGCTCTATTGTGGAACGTGCTTTTGATGCCTTATCAAAAGCTTCGCATTCTCAACCTCCTCAACCCCGAACTCGATCCGCAGAACACGGGCTATCATGCTTTGCAATCATTGATCGCGGTGGGCAGCGGCGGATTAATGGGCAAAGGTTTTACACAGGGCACGCAGGCGCATCTTCGCTTTTTGCCCGAGCGCCATACTGACTTTATTTTTTCGGTCTTCGCCGAGGAACATGGCTTCTGGGGCAGCGTCCTGATTTTCCTTATCTTTACTTTTGTGACTTACATTGCGCTCGATATAGCGCGGCATAGCAAAGATACCTTTGCAGCCCTGGTCGCTGTGGGCGTCGGTGCTCTGCTCTTTTTGGAATTTGCGATCAATGTTTCGATGGTTATGGGGATGTTCCCCGTGGTCGGAATTCCTCTGCCGTTTTTCTCTTTTGGATCCTCGGCTATGTTGACGGTTTGTGTTTCCCTTGGGCTTTTGATATCAGTCAATCGCAGTAACTCAGGTGTTAGTAAACGAAACTAATTCGGAAAGTATAGCGATGACTAAGACTCGAACTATCCGCGAATATCTGAAGGAAATAGGCACAAGTAAGACTCCAGAAAAAACGCTGAAAGAGCACGCCTACACCGGCCTCTCCGAACGCGAAAGAGATCAAAGAGCCTCCGAGGGCCTTACGGTCTACGCGGGTAAAGTCAGAGAGCTCGTGGGCGTTGCCGACGAGCTTTTTATCTTTCATACCGATCGACTCTCGGCCTTTGATCGATTTGTTGGAATGGTTCCGTACAAGGGCGTAATTCTCGCCGATTTGTCGGAATACTGGCTCAAGGCGGCTAAGGCGGTTGTTCCCACGCATTATATCGATCGCCCACAAGAGAGAGTGCTTCGCTGCAAAGCGTGCACGCCGTTCAAAGTCGAAGTGATCGTTCGTGGTTATATGGCCGGAAGCATGGCGCGTGCTTATGAAAAAGGCGTGCGTGAATTCTGCGGTGCTAAGCTTGGCGAAGGTTTGCAAAACTATCGCGCTTTGCCTGAAGCGATTATCACACCGACAACCAAAGCCGCTGCTTACGAGCACGACGAAGATATCAGTCCGAAAGAATTGATTGAACGTGGTGTCGTGACAAAAGACGACTGGCAGACGATAGAGACTATGGCGCTTAAACTATTTGCCTTTGGTCAAAAGGTTTACGCGGAAAAAGGCTGGATACTGGTTGATACCAAGTATGAGTTTGGTCGAGATAAGTCGGGCGAGATTTGTGTGATCGATGAGATTCACACGCCAGATTCCTCTCGTCTTTGGGTTCGTGAAACTTATGAGAAACGCCTTTCGGCAGGTGATGCTCCTGAGATGCTCGATAAGGAAACGGTTCGTCGTTACCTTATGAGCCAAGGCTTTAGCGGGCAGGGTGATGTTCCTTATGTTCCGGTCGCCAATATTGTTGAACTTGCGGAAACGTATTTGACTGTTGCCGAAACCCTTAGGGGTCAGCCTTTGACCACGACAGGGCCAAGCCACGAGATCGGCAGCGTTGTCGATCGCTGATAGGACGACTTATGAAAGATCTTCAGGGGAAGACCGTTTGGCTCACGGGTGCTTCATCAGGAATCGGTGAGGCCTTAGCCTATGAATTAGCCGGTAGAGGTTGTCGCCTGATACTCTCGGCGCGCAATGAGCAAGAACTCAGGCGCGTGCAGTCGGGATGTCGATCGCCTGATAGTCACACGGTGATTCCCCTGGATGTGTCTTTGTATGGAGATCTTGAAGAGGCGGCTGAAGATGCTTGGGCAAAGTATGGGCCTATCGATGTGCTTATCAATAATGCCGGTATTTCTCAGCGCTACACCGCTCTTGAAGGTAGCCTCGATCTCGATGCGAAAATCATGGATACGAATTTTTTCGGAACAGTGGCTTTAACTCGTCCCCTGGTGAAAAAGATGGTGGCTCGTAAAGCGGGTCATGTCGTTGTCATATCCAGTGTGCTTGGTTTGTATGGCGTTCAAACCCGAACGGCTTATGCAGCGAGTAAACACGCCCTTCGTGGGTACTTTAGCAGTCTGAGGAATGAGATAGTCGGTAGCCAGGTGGTGATTACCAATATCTATCCGGGTTATGTGATGACGAACGTTTCGCGTAACGCTTTGAAAGCGGATGGCAGTGCCTACGGTAAGGTTGATGCCGGCCATGCGGCTGGGATATTGCCGGATGTTTGCGCGAAGAAAATTGTGCGCGCGATCGAAGCGGATAAAGCTGAGGTTGTTATAGCGAAAGGCAAGGAGTGGTTGGGCGTTGTCATGACCCGATTCACGCCTGGCCTTTTTCGTTATATTTCGTCTCGATCTAATGTTTAGTTGGTTGCCGGAGTTAATAAAGGTTTCTTCGACCTCTTCGGGAAGATAACAAAGTAAATACCGGCTAGCACCATGAGCGTGCAGACTATGATGGTCAGAGTCAAAGGCTCATCCAGCAGCGCCCAGCCGAGCCAAACGGCAACCAAGGGATTGACGACCGCATAGGTGCTAACTTTGGAAGGCTCAAGATTTTGAGAAAGCCAGAGGTAGGACGAGAACGCTATCGCACTCCCAAAAATCACCATATAGAAATAAGACGCGAGCGCGAGCGGGCCGATTTTTGCCCATTCAAAGGCTTGGTATTCGCCAGCCATCGCTGCAAAAATAAAAGCCGCTGACGATCCGAAGAAGAGTTGAAAGCCTGAATAACGAATTAACCTGCCCTTCGTATCGGCTTTGCTTTGCAAGAGTGTTCCAAAGGCCCAGGAAATTACGCCTACTAGTATAGCGGCCACACCTTTCAAACTTCCGTACTCCGCCGCGCCTTGCGATCCACTTAGGACGATGAGGCCAATAAATGAAACAAAAATACCTGTAAACTGGCGAGGACTTGGTCTTTTTCCTCGGAAAATCGTCCAACTAAAAATCATAACCCAAATCGGAACGCTGCCGACGATGACCGCAGCCATTCCTGAGGAAATTGTCGTTTCGGCGACGCAGACGAGGGCGTTGCCCATGACAAGGAGGGAGCCACTGAGCACGGCGCGTTTCATTGTCTTGCGATCTAGGCTTCGTTCGTTTTTGATTTGCGCGATGGCGAGGAGTATTGCGCCTGCGAGGACAAAGCGTCCGCCTGCCAAAAGCAAAGGCGGAATATCAGCGACGGCGTACTTGATCGTGAGATAGGTCGAGCCCCAAATGAGGTAGATCGCAAGGGAGTTGAGGATGATAGCCGTGCGACTTGGGGTCATTGGGAGGCTCCTTTTCGGAAGAACGCCGCATCATAACATAAGGGTTTAGTTATCCTTTGTGTATTTTTTCTAAAAAGTAAGGATTGTTCGTTCAATGAATGGACGGATACTCCGATTACCCCAGCGAACCGAAGGGGGTTATAGAAAATGGCTAAAGGTAGTTCGAGCGCGAATCATCCTCCAGAAAAGTCGGGCGTGCCCGCCTCGCTGCTGGTTAGCATAGTTTGTGCGATCGTGGTTTTTGCACTGGCTGAGATTCAGAACACCTTTCACATCGGCGATTCGTTTGCCATGCGGTATGTTCTCGTCGGTTATGTCGGACTAGGGTTGGCTCTGGCCTTCTTTTGGAAGCGGCTCGAAGCGAGTCCGTTTTTGAAATTGAGCGCTGGTATATTTCAGTTTGGTCTTTGGGTGAGTTTGTTTATGACGACGCTGGCTCCTGTGCTTTTAAAGGGTGAAAGTCCTTTGATGCATGGACAGCTCATGCAGCAGTTCGGTCTAGGATTTATCGCGGCTAGTGGTTTGACTTTAGTCGTCGCGCTTCTTCAGAATCAGAAGATGGTTCCGAGTTTGATCCTTAGCGCTTTGGGTGCTGTTGGGCTTATGGTGACGAGTGGCGCTGGATTCTTTTTGAAAGCCAATTCGGATGGCGAAATATCTTCCCACGGTGCCAAAGGCCACGGCGAAAGTCATGGTGATGAAGACGGTGAGGGTGAAGAGATCTCAGCTCATGACGCGAAGAAAGATGATCATACGACGCTTGCTGCGAAATCGCATGCGGATGATGGTTCGGAAGAAGCGCATGATGAGAGTGAGCTTGGTGAACATAGTGCGAAAGCGGAACATGGCGATGAGCATGGGGACGATTCGCATGATGAGCCTATGGCTAAGGAAGCTCATGGGGCGAAGGAGGCTCATGGGGCGAAGGAGGCTCATGGGGCGAAGGAGGCTCATGGAGCGAAGGAGGCTCATGGGGCGAAGGA
>JAZKGL010000401.1:0-1728 GCA_040385935.1 Bdellovibrionota bacterium | reverse complement strand
AGGCTCATGGGGCGAAGGAGGCTCATGGAGCGAAGGAGGCTCATGGGGCGAAGGAGGCTCATGGAGCGAAGGAGGCTCATGCAGCTAAGGATGCTCATGCAGCTAAGGACGCTCATGGTGATGACCATGAAGAAGTGCTTCATGGTGCGGTAGCTAAAGAGGCTCATGCTAAGCCTGTTGCAGCAAAGTCAGCAAAAGCAAAGAAGGGTCACGCGACCGCATCACTCGAACATGCAATTGAGCCTGAAAAGGCAGTTTCTAAAAAAGCTTCGCCGATAAAAGGAAAAGCAAAAGCGGTAGCTTCAGAATCCAATGGGACACCCTGGTCATACGAAGGCTCAACATCGGCCGAACACTGGGGTGAACTCGCTGACGAGTATCGCAAATGTTCGGTTGGCCAGCAGCAAAGTCCAATCGATATTCCATCGGCCTGGCCAACGATGACCGACGTCTCGTTAGACTATAAGCTAACGCCGGTCTCGCTTATCGATAATGGCAAGACGATTCAGTTCAACGTCGGTGACCAAAACGTAGCAACGATCGCAGGCAAATCGTATAAGCTCGTGCAATTTCACATACACACACCAAGTGAGCATTACATCGATGGCCGTTCATCAGCCTTAGAAATTCACTTTGTCCACAAAGATGAAAAAAATAATCTCGCAGTCATCGGCGTCCTGGTCGAGACAGGCGCTGAGCAAAAAGTCTTTAACGAAATGTGGAACTTCATTCCGCAAGCTCAAGGCGTAGCGTCAAGTCCTCGCGATAAAAAGTTCAACATTGCAACGCTCATTCCTTCCGCTCGACCAAAAGTCTACCGCTATCGTGGATCGCTGACGATTCCACCTTGTTCAGAAAATGTCGTTTGGAGCGTGGCCTCTGAAAACATCACGATGAGCAAAGAGCAGATCGATGCTTTTAAGGTTCGCTATAAGATGAATGCACGCCCCATTCAAAAACGTGGCGGTCTCGCGCACTAAGACCGGATCGCACTCGACAAGACCCGTAGCGACTTCTACAATAAGCTCTTCAGACTAAGGAGAGTTGAAATGTTGAAGGCCGCCACGGGTTTTTTCGTCTCTATCGCTCTGTTAAGCTGCTCGCCGAAGAAATCGACCTCGGTGGTCAAGTCTATCCCGATCGGCGTTCTGATCGGCTCGTGGTTAAACTGCGAAAGCTACTCCCGTGGCGCAATCATAGGCATTAAGAGTTCGGCACTGATTTACACTTTTAAGGACGATAAAACCCTTCAGATGCGAGCGGATTATTACACCGATGAAAGCTGCCAGGATTTGTTCACAGCCGCCGAAGCGGAAAAGTATCTAAAAGAAATGAGTGCCCTGAGCAAAACACCTATACCGAAAGATGTTAGGGATGCGGTCGAAGAACTGAGTCAACCTATAATCGAAGAGATTCCCTATCAAGCCACGCTAGTTCCCATGGGCGAAGTTGGAGCCATTGATTTTATAAGTCTTCAAAAGCCTAGCTTTACGAGCTATCGGATTGAAGGCAATTCTCTTTATATCGCCCATGTTTGTTTAGAAGATGAATGTGAAGCTCTCGGCGATTCGCCGACTTCGCGTGCGATGAATATTTTGGAGAGCGATAAATTTGTGCGGAAATAGAAAAGGTCCGAGTATCTGCAAATGTTTTTCGTTTAAGCCTGGCTGCTGTATACGGTGCGTTTTCCCTCGGGATAGCGCTTCGCTGATGCCTCCGGCGGCATAA
>JAZKGL010000400.1:0-6387 GCA_040385935.1 Bdellovibrionota bacterium | reverse complement strand
AAAGGTAACACTTCATTATGTCATCGATAGAAACAAGTTATATCGTCACTGCCGTTATCGGAATTCTCCTTGGATTCGGCATTTTTCTAGCGGTTCGCTTTCTTTTACCTCGTCGCCTCAAAGCCACCTACGAGGCCCAGCGCGAGATGATTGTGCAAAAGGCCAGGGAGCGTCAGGGGCAACTTGTCCAGGAAGCGAAAAAGCGAGCCGACGAAAAACTCCAGCAAATGAACGAGGAACTCGAAGTCACGCTCGAAGAGGAGCGGTTGAGTCTTGAATCGCTTGAAAACGACTATGCCCTTCAGGAGCAATTTGCCGAGCACGAGGAAGAACGGATTCAAAAACTCGAGGCCAGCATACAGCTGCACCAAAAGAAAATCTCAGACCTTGAGGAATCGCTCACCGCTCAAAACGATGAAAAGGTTTCGATCCTAGTTGAGAAGCAAAGTCGTCTTGCGCAAATCGCTGACTGCGATGTGCAGACCACAAAACAAAATATCTCGGATACGGTTCTCAATGATCGCCGCCTCGATAGTCAAAAGCGAATCAAAGAATTGGTGGACGATCTAGAGAGCCATTCGAAAAAGGGCGCCGAGCGCGTCCTCAGCCGTATCCTCTCGCGCTATCAGCCGACCTTTGTTTGGCCAAAAAGCGTAAACCATGTTGAGATTCAAAACCCAAGACTCTTTGAAGCGATTGCGAGCGAGAGCAGCACCTTGATTCAAGATCTCGGTCAGCTTTCGGAAGGTGTGGAGCTTACCCTCTCACCGGCTGAGCATGAAGGAATGCCTTCGGTCATTCGCCTGGGCGGCGGCTACGGTATTTACAAAGAAGCTGTACGCTTGACTCTTGAAGAAGTGCTTCCGCGCGGACCTTCGCAGTGGGGCCGAATCGAACGCGTGTATGCAAAACATCGTCAAGCTATCGAAATTCAGGCGGCAAAACTGGGTCGTCAGGCTGTGAACGAATTAAAGCTGACGAACATTCACGAAGAAATTCAAAAGATGGTGGGTGCTCTCAACTGGCGAACCAGCTATCGTCAAAATCAGTTTCATCACTCGGTGGAAGTGTCGCGCCTCGCAGGTCTGCTTGCCTCGGAAATGGGCGTAGATCCTCAGATCGCAAAACGCTGCGGACTTCTTCATGACATCGGTAAAGGGATCGATTACCGCATCGAAGGCTCGCACGCTGTGATCAGCGGCGACTACGCGGATCGCTTCGGTGAGAAACGCATCGTCTGCGACACAGTCATGTCTCACCATAACGATCTGGTGTTGGACACTCCGCTCAGCTTTGTCTTGAAGTCGGCAGATACCTTGTCAGGCGCTCGTCCAGGTGCCCGCATCAACTTGGAAGAAGGTTATCAGGAACGTCTGCATGCGATGGAAGAAGCGATCAAGACCTTCTCCGGCATTCAAAAGGTTGCTATCATGAACGGCGGCCGTGAGGTTCATATCGGTGTGAATCACAAACGGATTCGCGAAGAAGATCTTCAGGACTTTTGCGCAGCGATCGCCCGCAAAATCGAAGAAGATGTGGCCTTCCCAGGTCAAATCAAAGTTTTGGTGACGAGACGGTTCGAGGCGACGGCTGTTGCCTGATTCAAATCCAACTGATGTTGCCCGGGAGAGCCGATGCTGACTCCGAAACGCCGCTATCTCGCTGACATCCATGATAAGGTCACACTTTATCTTAGACTTGAGCGATTTCAGGCGGCCGAGGAGCTGGTGCGCAACGCAATCTCAGAACTCGGGCCTTTTCCAAACCTACTAAATCTTCTCGGAGTTATTTTTCATCGCCAGTCCAACTTTGGACAGGCGATCGAATTCTTCGAACAAGCCTTTGCCTCCAATCCACGTTATCTGGAAGCAGCGCTCAATCTGTCGGCAACTTACGCGGACCTGGGGTTCTACGATCAGGCTGACAAGGTTTACAACGAGGCGATGACGCTCTTTCGCGACGACAAGGTTCTACCAGAGCTAGTTCTGGGCCGCATAGCCAACCTTCATAACGCGACGGCTATTGGCTATGAGCAGGCAGGCCTGCTCGATGAAGCCTCAAATGAATTTCTAAAAGCTTTGACGATCTATCCGCGCATGCCTGATGTCCGTCTTCGCTTGGCCAAGATCTATCTTAATCGCCAGCAGTATCAAGCCTGCAAAGATCAACTTCACACGGTACTCGAAGAGAATCCCTCCCATCTCGAATCACTCAACCTGATCGGCTCAGCCTGCTACCGGATGGGCGATCACACCGAAGCCAGTCGTTATTGGGAGAAAGCACAAAAAATCAATCCCCATGATAAGACTTCGCAGACTTATCTCAGTTCTCTAGGCCCGGAATCCCCCTCGCTCAAGACCCTTTATTAAACTTTCAGTCATAAAATCCGAAGACAACGACGGTGCTTTCCTAGTCTTTGTTTTGTCGGAGATCGATCGCTGGTGCACAACTTCCCTACGGGCCTCAAGGCTCTTATCGTCGATGACCATGACCTCATTCGAAAGAATGTGGCGAGAGTCTTGCGCAAACTCGGCTTTGACGAGATCGTGGAAAGTTCGAACGGCAAAGATGCCAAGGTTGTGATTGAGAGCAGGGATCTCGATCTCATTATTTGTGATCTTGAAGTAAACTTCGTCTCCGGTTTTGAACTTCTCGATCATGTGCGAGGGCTCGATACAGGCTCGGATACACCGTTTATCGTCGTTACCGGAACAGCGGAGAAGGACGATATCGTAAAGACCGTGGACAAGGGCGCAGACGACTACATTATCAAACCGTTTCAAGCCGAAGAGATCGAAGCAAAGATCGTCAAGGTTCTCTCGCAGTTCCATTCCCCTGGTCCAGCCCTATTTCGTATTCGCATGGCAGAAAAAGAGATTCAGTGCAGTGAGTTCGATCACGCGAAAGCCCTGATCGATGAAGCGCTGCAGATGAAAGACAGCCCGCGCGCTCGACATTTAGAAGCGGTCATTCTCCTCAAACAGAAAAAGTATGCGGAATCCACTCGCAAACTTGAGGAAAATATTCGCACCTATCCCAGCTATCTCAAAAATTATATTACGCTCGCCAACATCCACGTTGAACTCAAAGACTACCCACGCGCGATATCTGCGCTTACGCTGGAACTTGACATTCATCCTAAACAGCCGCTTCGCCAAATCAAACTCGCGAACATGCTCCTCAAAGAAAAACAGATCGAACGCGCAATCAGTCACTACCGTCAGGCTTTGCTCGAGAACCCGAAGAACCCCGAAGCTCTTTACGGTATGGGTACCGCTTATGCCGTGGTCGATAACATGGATAAGTCGATCTACTATTTCAAACGCTATCGCCGCAACCATCCAAAAGATATTCGATCGCTTAAAGCGATCGTTCAATTCTGTGAGCAAAGCGGCAAAATCAGGCTCGCTGAGATGACTCTTCAAGATGAGCGCAAATCTCATCCTGATCGCATGGATGTCTATGTCCTGCTCGCTGAGTTTTATGTTCGCCACAAAAGCCCAGAGGATGTAACCGTTGTCCTTGAAGCAGCGTTAAAACGAAAGCCTGACTTTGTTTCAGCCTATGTGATGCTGGCTAATCAATTTTTAAAGCTTAAAGATCTGGATTCGGCGGTCGTTGTTTTTAGACGGCTATTCGTCCAAAGCCGCGATCCAAATTCGATTATGTATTTGGCCCAACTCTACATTCAAACCGGCAAATACTCCCAAGCTATCCTTGTTCTGCATGAGAGCATGGCTAAACGTTCCGATCCACTCAAGATACTTCCACTCCTCTTCACGGCTACCTACCGCACAAAGCAGTATGCAAAAGCGTTGATGATTAAACAGCGAATGTTAGCGCTCGGCCTAAACGATCCCAAATTGTGGGGTGATGGCCAGCTTGAAGAGCACTGTGCCGCACGTCGAAAATTAAAAGTCCCTTCAAAATCCGCTTCTTAAACTTGGGTTCTAGCCCTTGCTACCAAGCTCCTGTACTATTCGGGCAATCCTTGGGAGCGAGCGATGCAGAGCACCGATCCAAATTCCGAACAAAAGATTTTAAATTATCTCTACTGGTTGAAAGATCGTGGACAGATCTTTATGCCTGAAACTTCGCAGGCGCAACCAAGCGTTGAATTAGAGAGGGTGGCGATCAAACTCTTATTTCTTTCGCCGGACGCTCTCTTGCCTGATGAAGAGCAGATGGTCCATCGGATTGGGGCAGCCCTCGGACTATCCACCGATGATTTCGCCATTGTTAGAGACTCCGATGCTAATACCTTTAGTCCAACCCTGGTTGTGGTTATGGGCGAGGCACAATCGATGAGTCCTTCGCCTATTCGCATCCCACATCCACGCGATATGCTTTCAACACCTCAACTCAAAGTATCCGCTTGGGAAAAGCTTCAACGCCTTAAAAGCGAACTGAAATAATCCTCGTGCTTCAAGCGGCTCGCGCGGCTGGCAAACTAAGAACAAAGGTCGTGTGTGCGGCGGATTCATCGAGAAAGAGTGATCCACCCTGTGCCTTCGCAAGATTTCGGCAAATATTCAATCCGAGACCTGTTCCTCGGCCAGCAGGCTTGGTCGTAAAGAAGGGACGAGACATTTTCTCGCGGATTTCAAAGGGAATACCATTCCCCGAATCTTCGACACAGACCTCCACTTGGCCGCGAGCCGCATTCGGCTTGACCTTAACCACTATCCATTTTTCCGAAAGTCCCTCGATCGCATCGCGAGAGTTTTGCAAAAGATTCGTCATGATCTGAACGACCTTCTGCTTTGAGCAAACAACGTCCATATCAGAATCGACGATCAAATCATATTGGATACCCTGGTTACTCATTTGTCCTCGGATAAGGCCCATCGCCATTGACATAACCTCACTCACCGAGCAGGTTTCAAGATCGTCGACGCGTCCGTCCCGAGAGTAAAGGAGCATGCCGCGCGTGATTTCGGATATGCGCGCAACGGTTTCTATGACTTTGGTCAGTTTGGATTCAATCTCAACATCGCGCGGATCGTTGCGCTCTTGAATACGACGAATCACTGCAGCAGCACTGGATTGAATCACACTCAACGGCGAATTGATTTCATGAGCGATACCGCCAGCCATCTCACCGAGCGAACGAAGTTTTTCGGCTTGATTGAGCTGAATCTCCTGCTCGGCGACTCTCTTTGTAAGCGCCTTCATTTGATCAAAGTTCTCTCGTTTGTCCCGCAGCTTTTTGTCGGTTTCAAGCTGTCTCATAACAAGTTTTGAAAGGCGCGTGAGAGCCTCTTTGATTTCTTCTGTGAGAAGACGTGGCTTAAGATCGACCACACACAGTGTTCCGATTACATGGCCCTCGGGTGTGATCAGCGGCGCTCCCGCATAATATCGAATCTTCGCTTCGCCAGTCACGAGTGGATTATCGAAGAATCGAATATCCTGCTGAGCATCGGGAACCTCGAAGACGACCTCACCATGGATAGCATGGCCGCAGAACGAAATCTCGCGCGGCATCTCGGTAGCCTCTATTCCAAGATGAGCTTTAAACCACTGTCGGTCTTGATCGACAAGCGAAATCAGAGCCATGGGCGTTCCACAGATCATCGACGCAAGCTTGACGACATCATCGTAAGTGCTTTCGCACGCGGTATCTAAGACTTCGTACTCGAGCAGAGCACGCAGTCGTTCGCGTTCGGTCGTTGGGATAGCAGGCTTTTGCATAACAACTTATCCTCGTTTAAGGGCACTGATTCGCGCCAAGGCATAAACAGCTTCTTCTTCGCGACTGCCCGGGGCAATATCGGTAAGACCAAGACGCTCTTTCACAAGAACGATGGCTTCGTTGACAAGATTCACGTGCTGGGCTGCAGCGCCGATGCGTTCCTTAAGCTTTTCAAAACTTGTAGGCTTGGCTAGAAAATCAAAGGCACCTAGCCTTAGAAGCTGAATAGCTTCCTCTCGCGTTCCGTAGCCAGAAAGCACGATGAAAGGGTGTTGAAATCCCTTTTTGCGCAAGAGAGCTAAAAACTCGATTCCGGTGAGCTTAGGCATATTGATATCGGAGAGTATGATATCGATCGGATGCTGGGCCACCATAGCAAGAGCTTCTTGGCCGTTTTCTGCGGTAAGTGTTTGATAACCCATCTCAGCCACATCACTTCTCAGGACCTCGAGGAGATCACGTTCATCATCCACTATCAGCACAGTTTTTTTGGTCACCATGGGATTCGTACTCTCAGTTGAAAATGACTGACAATGGTTTAATTATCGGCGAAATTTGTGAAAACACTTAAGAGTTATAGCTTTATAAACCTGATTATTGCGGCTGGATTCGTTCGAAGACTTACGAATGGTAAGAATTAGGGAAGAATTGAGAGGAAAAATAAGAAAAGCCGCCCTCCAGTTTCCCGGAGA
>JAZKGL010000399.1:0-1808 GCA_040385935.1 Bdellovibrionota bacterium | reverse complement strand
AAATACTTGTATTTAGAGGTCTTGTGGACGGTCATAGCTTACTCACAGATGTAGCCTTTGCCATTGTCGGCGCGTCGGTCTTAGGTATTCCAGCCTATATTTTCCGATTGCCGCTCGTGCTCGCATTCCTCATTGCGGGCATTTTGCTCGGCCCCTCGCTTGGTTTTGGAATCATTCGCAGTCCCGATAGTATTCAGACCCTGTCTGAAATCGGCCTGATTCTTTTGATGTTCATTTTGGGCCTTGAAATCGATATTCGAAAACTTCTGCGCGCTGGACGCGCCGTGATTGTCAACGGCATCACCCAGTTTGTGGGCTGTGCAATTCTTGGAGCCGCGTTTTTTGCGGCTCTTGGATTTATGAACAGGCCTGGCGACTATTCGCTCACCTATCTTGCGGTCGCGACTTCGCTGTCCTCCACACTCGTCGTCGTAAAGATGCTGTCTGACCGCATGGAACTTGATCTCCTAACCTCGCGCATCACGCTTGGCATCCTAGTTTTCCAAGATATTTGGGCTATCGTTTTCCTCGCTATACAGCCGAACCTTCAGAATATGCAGGTTCTCCCGATTTCCATCTCCCTCGGCAAAGCCGGTGTTTTGATTGCAGCAAGTTGGTTTTTGGCCAAATATGTTTTACCCGCCGTCTTTAGAAAAATCGCCAAGCAGCCCGAACTCGTGCTGGTAACAGCGATGGGTTGGTGTTTTGGAATCTGCGGACTTGCGAGCTATTTGGGTCTGTCGCTCGAAATGGGTGCGCTGGTTGCCGGTGTAAGTATCGCTTCTTTCCCTTATCACCTCGACATTGCAAGTAAGATCACGAGCCTTCGGGACTTCTTTGTCACTTTGTTTTTCGTCGCTCTGGGTATGCAGATTCCCCTTCCAAGTTGGGAAATCATCGGCCTTGCCGGACTGATGGTGGTGTTCGTGGTGACGAGTCGCTTCCTCGTCGTCTTCCCCGTCCTGCATTTTATGCACTATGGTTACCGGGGAAGTCTGGTTCCGGCGATTAATCTTGCCCAGATGTCGGAGTTCTCGCTCGTCGTGATCGCGATCGGCGTCCAATTCAACCATATTCCTCAGTCGTTGCTCTCGGCCGGTACGATCGCTCTGGTGGTCACGCTACTTTTGGCGTCATTTATGATTCCGTCAGGCTATTCGATCTATCGTTTTCTAAAGCCTATGCTTGAGAAACTTGGGATCAAAGATCATGTGATGTCGACGGAATCCAAGGTCAACACGCAGGCTAAAGCCATCGTGCTCTTTGGTTTTTATCGCGAGGCGAGTTCGTTTCTAGAAGAATTCGTCAAGCGTCACAGCCAGGCTCTGGTCGATCAACTGCTGGTGGTTGACTACAACCCTGAAACGCTAAAAAAGTTGAAGGAGCGCGGCGTTCCTTGCATCTACGGTGACATTGGGCATCCCGAGACCTTGCGTAGTCAATCGCTCGCCGAAGCCGCGGTGATTATCTCAACCATTCCCGACAGCCAGCTTAAGGGCACGACCAATCTCAAATTGCTCCATGCCCTGCGTGAACTCGCGCCTCACTCGAGAATCATAGTGACGGCCGATACGCTGGACAAAGCCCGAGAACTCTACGCCAAAGGCGCTGACTATGTTTTTGTCCCCCGAATTGTGGGGGCTCATTTCCTGGTGGATATTCTGGAGCGTGTTCAAGGCGATCGGATGGACGCCGTGAAGCAAGGGGCGCAGAAGTTTCTCTCCGAGTGGAAGGAAACCTTGCCCTGATCCAGGCCACCCCGTCAAATTCTTCTTGCGTTTTCGCCCCCTAAGCTATATCCATGACTG
>JAZKGL010000398.1:0-1272 GCA_040385935.1 Bdellovibrionota bacterium | reverse complement strand
GTCTATCGTTTGGATTCACCGAAAGGCGGAAGTAACAAAGAAAATCTTTCACTTCTTTTCGCTCGAAAAAGCTCGTGCCACCAAAGACTTTATAGGGAATATTATTCTCACGAAGAGCGAGTTCGATCGCTCGGGATTGTTTGTTCGCGCGGTACAAAATCCCCATTTCCCGCGGCCTTCGGCCTTTGCCAAGCAGGCCAAAGATTTTCAAAGAAATCCATTTAGCTTCCGCTACATCATCGACGTGAGAGGCAAGAGTAATAGGATCTTCGTTGGTCGAAGCGCTCCAAAGAGTCTTGTTTTTACGGCCCGTATTATTGCGAATCACCTTGTTTGCGGCATTCAAAATCACATTGGAGCAGCGATAATTCTGTTCGAGTTTGATCAGGCGTGTCCCAACAAAAGTCGTCTCAAAGCGATCCAAAGTCTCGACCATCGCACCGCGCCAGCTGTAGATCGACTGATCATCATCGCCCACCACGCAGATATTCTTGTAACGGCTGGCGAGCAGTTCGAGGATATAGAGCTGCGCAAAATTCGTGTCCTGGAATTCGTCGACCAAATAGTGAGTCCAGCGCTGCTCAAGCTTTTCGACCACTTCAGGATTGTTTTTGAGCAGCAAGGCCGTCTTAAAAATACAGTCATCAAAATCGATTACGCGGTTAAGTTTGAGCTGACGCTCATAAAGATCATAAACCGCAGCGAGAACCGCTGGATCCTTATCATCGAAGCCGTTATCGAGTTCGTGAGGAAGCAAAAGGGCATTCTTAGCCTTACTGATCCGCGCGAGCAGATCCTCAGGTTTATAGAGCCCTTGCCAGCCGCGCTCTTCAAGCGCCTTGCGAATCAGATCGAGCTGATCCGAGGTCCCCGCGAGCGAGAAACGTGTATCCATTCCGAGTAGCGAAGAAAACTCGCGAAGGATACGCAGACAAAAACTATGAAAGGTGCCGATAAAGATCGGCTTAGCGCGTTTGCCGACCAATTCAACCAGACGCTCCTTCATTTCTTTGGCGGCTTTATTGGTAAAGGTCAGAGCCACTATGTGCTGGCCATCTAGGCCGGATCCGAGCATGTGGGTCATGCGATAGGTGATCACGCGAGTCTTGCCAGTCCCGGCTCCGGCGATAATCATCACCGGTCCCTGGATCTGAGTGACAGCATCATATTGCTCTGCGTTCAGACTGGAAAGATTCACCATCTGCTCTTCCTCTTAAGACATAGTTTGGCTTGTCACTGCAATGACTCAGGATGCTAAGCTTTTTTCGGAAT
>JAZKGL010000397.1:0-13499 GCA_040385935.1 Bdellovibrionota bacterium | reverse complement strand
ACCGCTGTCGCGATCGAACGCTCGTTGGCCACACCCATGATAATACCGCGTTTGCCCGTTAATAAACCCACTGCGTCTGCTCCTTAGTCTTCATGCTCGTCTTGAAAGGCTTCAAAGTCTTCGAGTATGGTGTTCTCAGAATGTATGCGCCCAAATCCCGAATCCTCACAGGCATCCGAAATGGAATCGATCAAACTCGAAAGCTTCATCTCCGAGGTATGAACAGCCGCGACGACGACTCCGGCTTCGCCGCCTTTGTGAAATTCATCCGCGATCTCCACGCTGATCTTAAAGCGCGCACGAAGCTTTTCTACCAGAGCTGCAAGCTCTCGGCCCTCGTGAGGTGTGGTCTGTCGTTCAAAGGTCAATTTGGTTACAACGAAAAACATAAAATATTGGCTCATGCAGAAATTACGATAGACACGGTTATAGGAATCTCCCGGCTAAAAAGCAGCTGATATTTAAAGAGCAGGGTCAGTTTCCAGTACCGCGGCAGCTCGGAAAAGCCTGAAAAGCTTGGGCAAACATCTGTCCATAAATTCTCCTCCCGCCAGTGCCAACGGACATAAGGGGAGGGTGCCTCACAGAATTTTTGGCCCCTTTTCTCATCCTTGCTTAAGATGGTGTGTCTTAATGTGATAGCTTGGTCGAGCGCTTGGCGAAACTCTTTGGTTTGCATCCAAGTGTCTAGAGATGCCATAAAGGCAAGGGTCCAAAGAAAAACTCTGAGGGCACTCATTGTCACTCAGCCTTGGAAAGGATTGAGCGACTCAAGACCGAGGTCAATGCCGAGCTGCGCTTCGATGTTAGACATTT
This sequence comes from Bdellovibrionota bacterium, assembly GCA_040385935.1. Classification (GTDB taxonomy): domain Bacteria; phylum Bdellovibrionota_B; class Oligoflexia; order Oligoflexales; family Oligoflexaceae; genus Oligoflexus. Next base: position 12,683 of record JAZKGL010000397.1, on the reverse strand, counting down.
TCTCCTGCGTGGCTTTTCCCACGATCGCAATAGCAGCGACGGCCAATAAAAGGCCGAAGATCGAGACGACGATGTACTCAAGGGCAACTCCTCCAAATTCTCGGTTGGGATGAAAAGGTCTCATAACCAAAACTCCTGTCATTTGTGTTCGCTTGATTTCAGTACCAAGCAACGCTTTGAGGAGATTTGCAGAGATCGATCCGCTTTGAGAAGGGACATCTTCTTGAGCGAAGTCATTTGTCCGAGGTAGGATAGCTAAGGCCCACGACTAATCTGCCGGAACACGAAGGAACATCTGCCATGCGCGAAGAAACGATGACGCTCGAAGCCGCGACCAGCCTAGTCCAGAATTTAAAAGGGGCCATATCTGAGTCAATATTTGGGCAGGAAGAACTGATTACCGAAGCTGTTTGCTGCCTTATCTCAGGTGGTCACATACTGATGACCGGAGCGCCGGGACTTGCAAAAACGTCGCTGGTTCGGGTTTTTGCTCAGAATCTAGGCCTGCAGTTCGGTCGTGTTCAGTTCACGCCGGATTTGTTGCCAAGTGATATTATCGGTTCCGATATTCTAAATATTGATGAAGATACCGGGAAAAAGGTTTTCGAATTTGCCAAAGGCCCGGTGTTTGTCAGCTTGCTTTTGGCCGATGAGATCAACCGCGCCTCGCCCCGAACTCAGTCGGCTCTGCTCGAAGCCATGCAGGAGAGAACCTGTACCGTCGGTGGCAAAAGTTATCAATTGCCCGATCCATTTATGGTTTTCGCTACGCAAAACCCTTTTGAATCCGAAGGTGCATTCCCCCTACCTGAAGCTCAGCTTGACCGTTTCCTTATTCACACACTAGTCGATTATCCTGCCGCCGATGATGAAGAAAAGATTCTGCAGGCCCATGTCGGAAATCGATTGATCGGCGAGCAGAAAGGCGAACTGAGGGGCGTGACGAAAGTCGGCCTGGAAGGCGTTCGCGCACTGATCGCATCGAAGCAAAACATCAAGATGCCTGAAGAGATCGTGAAGATGATCAACCTCCTTGTGCGGTCGACGCGGCCTCAAGATCCCGCGTGTCCGGAAAATATAAAGAATCTGATCTGGTACGGCGCTGGACCACGGGCAGGTATCAGTATGATTTCCGTCTGTCGCGCGATCGCTTTGCTCGAAGGTTCCGATACGGTTCGCTGGCGTCACGTTCGCCGGATGGCGAAACCCGTTCTACGGCACCGCATTCGTCTCGGCATTCACGCTCAGAGTGAGCAGTTTGCCGAAGATCAGATCATCGAAAGTTTACTCAGTCAGATCGAAGAAAAAGCAGAGCTTAAAGCCAAAGGATGGCTATGACCCACGGACCCATCGGTACGCCCATACTTCAGCAATTGACTCCGTTTCATCCTTTGGAACCGAGTCACCAAAAGTACGTGTCGGTGGCCCGTTTTCATGGAACGCAAAAGCTCAACTTGATGCGGCCGACTCGTCTTCCGGCCAATAGCCGTCGTTACACAGCGGGTGATCCCGTGCATTTGATCGACTGGCGGGCGTATGCTCGAAATGAGCAGCTTGTTCTTCGCGAGCAAAATGATGAGGCGAGCTGCAAGGTTCATATTTTTATCGACATCAAAGAGTCTATGCAGTGGCCGGATGCAACCGTACAAAGTGATAGACCGATCGCGAGCAAACGGGAAATTGCGTGGCGAGTCGCGCTCAATCTCTCGTACCAGTTCTTTCGCTGGGGCGATCAGGTGAAAGTGTGGGTCGTTCAAGGAACGAAAGCCCATACACTGCGCATGCGATCTCAATCGGATGCTGCCATACAGTTTGAAAAACTGAAGGGAGCAGACTTTCAAATCAGTGATCAAGATCTTGTTCAAAGACGGGATTTAAGGACGTTTCGCGAAGAATCTTCCGATCTGATTTACTGGCTCAGCGATGGCTTTCAAGGGGTGCCTGACTGGCTAAATTCGCGCGGGCTAGTGTGTTGGTTGCAAATCTTATCCTCGCTCGAAATCGAAACTCATTGGCTTGATCCCATCGCCTGTTACTTTGATGAGAGTCGAGTTGGACAAGAATTTATGGGCGCTTCTCTTATTCAAAATGACAATCTGCACGCCGCTGTTCACGAATGGATGCAGCGAACAGCGGAAGAGTGGTTGAAAATCTATACTCATCATCTGGTCTTAACGGATCAAACTCCCATACAGCAGTACATCTTCGCTCTTGAACAGCCGTGGCTTCGGGGTATGAGAGGGAGGACCTAACCGTATGTTTGATAATATCTCGTGGAATGCTGGAATCGCAGCGGGTTTGGTTGCCGCGACTGCTTTGATCGGCGCGATCCTTTGGTTTCTCCTCAGGCAGCAGAAAAAACGTGTGCTGCTTCCCATACTCTCGGTGCTTCAACTCGATTTGAAAGCGGTTCCCAAACTGCGCTGGACCAAGCCTCCCCTTTGGCCATTTGTTTGTTTTCTTCTCTCCGTCCTAGCTATGGCTGTCTTTAGTCTGGAGCCTTCTGAAGCTTTATTTAAACGAGAGAACCTCGATCTTCGTTACACTCATGTGATCTTTGATCTAAGTCCTTCGACCTCTGCTTTGATTGGCAAAGAGGAGTATGCGCGGCAGGCCGATGATGTCCTCACAAGGCTCGATGATAAAACCAGACTGAGTTTCAGCGTCTCGTCTACCTCAGACATTTATCCTTTGAGCCGGCGCAGTGAGCTGCAGACTCTCATAGGCCAAGCAGGAACGCATCGCGCAGGATTTAAAATCGGTGCCGCCGTTGAGCAAATACTCGCCACTGCGCCTGATATTGAGCACCTAGTGATAGTGTCCGACAGTGATCGCGCCAGTTGGGAGGATTTTAACTGGGCCTACCTTGAAAAGAAGATACAAGTTTCTTGGTATCCCCTACAGAAAGACTTTGTCCGTAGCAATAACGTCTTTATCGATGATGTCAGGGCTCCGACCTCAAGCAGCCCGACAAGAAATTGGACGGTGACAATCCGTCGGTCGGGGAGTGGAGATCCCATTAAAGGGACTCTCGCACTCAGTGCGGATGGCAAGAATTTGAGCGAGCAAAACTGGAGCTTTGAAGGAAACACGAGCAGTATCGAAATGGAACTGAGTGGCCCAGCAGCCGCGCCTGAGCAAAAGGTTTTGCTGTGGACGCTGAGTACCGAAGCTAAAGATGATTTGCTGATCGACAACACCTTTCGCACCTACTTAAATTCTCGCGAGCGACGCGCTGTACTCATCTCGCAGCCTGGCGGAGAAATGTTTCTCGAAGATGCCTTTTTTCATCTTAAGACTTCGCTCGATGTTCTGGGTTTTAAGACTCAGCGCTATGATACAATTCGGTCGGAAATCGACTGGGGGAGTCAGCTCATAATCGCCGAAGCTAAACCTACGCAGGATCGCGAATCCTTTTGTCCGACGCTGCCCAAGTCAGTTGGAGGAACAAGGCAAGTGTGGCTAGTTCCAAGTGTGGGAATGCGCGACTATAGCGAGATCTGTGCCTGTGCCGCGGGCTTTATTCAGGCTCCAAAGCCTGTAAATGGGATTCCCGCTTACTGTGAAAACATTGAAACCCGCGATCAGTATTTAGGCGTTCTGCAGTCGATTGGAGCCCTCCAGCTCGGCGGCGATGTGGCCAATCCTTTGAATGCCCTGGCTATGCAATTTCTCAACAAACAAACCGGTGTCCGTCTCCTCGCCTACAATGTTCCACTGACTCCGGCCGCGGATACAGGCCTGAGTTTTGGCCGATTGCCTCTCATTCTCAATTCACTCTTTCAACTGGTCCCCCTCGATAAAGGCTCAACTGTGTTTGGTGTATGGCCTCGAATCGATAATATTTCGTTAGCTCACGGCCTAGAAAATCTTGCGTTGAGCAATGTTCCTTTTCTAGAAAGTAGCCTGCAGCCGCTACCCGATGCCCGCATGCCGCCTAAGCTTAGTTTTGGAGAAAAAGGAATGGTTCGACAGAACGCAATGGCTAACCGGGAGAAGGACGCAAAACCTTGGGTTATGCTTTGTCTTTGGATACTCGCGGCCGCTCTCTGGCTTGAGGTTATTGGGAATGTGATAGGCCGAGTCTTTCGTGGTAAAGCCTGGGCCCAAAGATGGTTTGCTCTCCTTTTGCTTACACTTTTTTCTGCTGCACCGGACGGCTCGGCTCAAGTTCGCTTGAATCTTTACGGATATTCTCAAGGGCCAGCCCTCAACTTTGTTAAACGCGATGTCGCAGGACGAACGAGCATCGAACTTCTTGAACAGCCCAAGATGAATTCCTCTCTCAACGCGGACGCTCTCAGCGAGCCTTGGATCTGGGTCGCTCAGCCCTCGTTGATCGAGGGTCTTAGTCGACAGGAGCGAGGCGATTTGATTCGTTGGCTTGAGCGAGGTGGATTTTTGGTGATTGAGAACTACCGCAGCAGTGAAACGTTTCGATCTCAAATCACTTCTGCCATTCCAAGCGGGCAGTGGAAACCGATTCCGCCTGATCATGAACTCATGCGCAGCTTTCATCTTCTCGCCTCACTTCCTCTTTGCGGGGAGATAGGCTGGGAGGGTTTTCAATTTGATCAGCGGCTCGCGATCCTTCTTATTCCGGGCGACTTTATGCAAAGTTTGACCGGTAACCGCGCGGGACCCAATACAAGCTGTTTCTCAAGTCTTTCTAGTGAACAAGCCGGCAAGATCTTCATCAATTTGATGATGGTCGTGCTCACGACCGATTATAAAAAGGACCAGGTACACTTGCCTGAGATTCTGAAGAGGTTACGTTAAGGTGCAAGACTTTACCGAGATATTGATCGCTCTAGGCGTGGGGTTCATTCTTCTGAGCCTGTTTTGGATCTATAAATATGGGTGGAAACGCGGATTGATCTCTAGCCTTGTGCGTCTGGCCTGGGTCATCCCTCTGTTACTTGCGCTGAAACCTAGGCTCGATAAGACCACCGTGACGAGTTCCCTGAGTCTGCGAACCCTTCACTTTCTTGAAGACGACTCGCAAAGTATGAGCACGACTTTACGCGAAGAGATTCAGCGAAAGCTTGATACGTTTTGCAAGAGATTCGCCTGTCGTATTCAGCACACGAAATTATCGGATCTTAATGATGAAGTCGCAAAAGGCTACACACCCTTATCGCAGGGTGTTCAGGCTTGGATGCCGCTCACGCACGGCGAACCTTGGATACTGTTTTCCGATGGTGGCGATTCCCAGCCGAGTGCCCAGTGGGCACCTCAATTGAAAAATTCGGGTAAGCAGGCAGATAAAACGCTGGGTCTAATTCTCTCGGCGAACTCCGGCGAGCAGGATAATCTTTGGATCGAGATGACGAGCGGGCCTGACTTTGGTTTTGACCAGAAAATGGTTGAGATGGAGGCCACCGTTCATCGACGCTCTTCACACCTCAATGAAGAATTAACCGTACAGGTTCAGGCCAGCGTTTTGGACAAAAATCTTGCGTCGCTCAACATCACTTTTCGACCAGATGAAACCTCGCTCGTTGTACGAATTCCTCTGCCGCCCTTGACGCGTGGGACTCACCTCGTCAAACTCAGTGTCCTACCTATCGCAGGTGAGGCCGCTCTATGGGATAACACGCTTTATAAGAGCATAGAAATCCTCCCAAATACAATTGGACTCCTTCACCTACTTGGTTCTCCCAGTTGGGATGGGCGTTTTGTTCGTCGGTATTTAAAGTCGGAACCTAAGTACGATCTCATCAGTTTTTTCATTCTGCGCGATCCTAGCGATGCGCAGTTCAGCAATGAACGCGAACTGAGCTTGATTCCTTTTCCTGTCGAACGCCTCTTCAACGAAGAACTTCCTAACTTTCGTTCGGTGATTATTCAGAACTTTTCTCTCTTTCAGTTTCTTGAACCCGCTTATCAAAAAAACTTGGTCGATTTTGTGCTTAACGGAGGAGGACTCCTTTTCATCGGCGGGCCACGCGCGCTCCATGATTTAGACGTTACCTCGTCACCCCTCGCGACTCTTCTTCCCTTCAAATCCAAGCGAGCCGGCGGCCAAGGGTTTGGCGGAGACTTCGGATCGATAGCTTATGATCGCAATGCGAAGTTTCGAATCGAACTCGCTGACCCTTCAAAAGAAAAACGACAGCTCGCGACGGTCTTTGACGACTGGGCCGCGCTCAATCTTAAACTACGAAGCAATCAAACCTTTCAGGGTCTTCATACACTCGATAATGTCGAACTCAATACCGAAAGTTCCACGCCGCTGCTTATGGCTAAGAGGGAAGATGGACGGGAGAGTTTGCTAGCCGCGGCCTCGTATCCAGGCAAAGGCCGTGCGATCTGGATCTTCTCCGATGATCTCTGGCGACTCGGAATGGAATCGGAGACTTCTCGCGACAACTACCAATCGTTCATGCGATCGGCCATGACCTGGCTACTTCGCGAAGAATTGCAAAGGCCACTTTGGGTTCAAGACTTCAGCTTAAGCACGCAGGGCGATGAAACGGTTTGGTCAGCGCGGATTCGTGGTGCGGCCGCTCGCTTTCTGGAAGAGGGGGAAAGCTGGAAGTATCGTCTCTGCGGCAATGATATCCCTCTTTCTAAAGTCAGTCGCCAGATGCTGAGTTCCGATCAGTGGCTCGTCAGCGGGTCAATCAGCGTGCGTATGGCGAGTGGGTCGGTCTGTGAGATGAGTCTAGAGGGCGAGCACCCGGCCTTCGGTAAGGTTAAGGCTTCAGCCTTTGGAGTTATCCCAGAGTCGTATCGTGACGAGGAAATGGAAGGATCGATTCACAGGCTAGAGCAATTAAGCACTTTGAGCGGAGCAAAGCTACTCGGCGCGAGTGATGACAGTTATGCACTGGAAGAATGGTTTGCCTCGGTGACGGGAAATCTAACCAACGCAGAGAAGTCGGAGCATAAACTTTTGCCCGATTATTACTGGGCTTTTGACACTTGGTGGGGCCTTTTTGTTCTGCTCTTTATCCCTATTGAAATCTTGGTGCGCCGCTGGGATGTGCTCTTCGGCGGGGGTTCCGCGGATTCCGCTAGGTAGGTCCTTTGGAAGAATGCTAACGTAAGAGCACGGGAGGAACCTTCAATGACCGTTGAACCAAAGAGATATCGCAAATTTTTATCGAAAAAAATTCAGCAGCTTAACGATATAGTCGCCGACCTCGACAGCTTGGTCACAGAGATTGGTACTGATTTTTATCGCGTCAGTATTTTCGGATCGGCTCGGATCAAACCCGAGACGCCCGAATACAAGGAGGTTTATCTCCTCGCGAAAAAGCTTGCCACCAAGGGCGTGGATATTGTGACCGGGGGTGGGCCAGGGCTCATGGAAGCGGCAAACCTCGGGGCAAAAGAGGGAAGCAATAACAGCCGCTCCTTTGGTCTGCATATAGAGCTGCCCTTTGAAACGGACACAAACCTTCACCTCGATGTGAAGTATCATCACCGCCGTTTCTCGTCGCGTCTCGACGAGTTTATGCGTATCAGTCATGCGGTCGTTGTCACGCCAGGCGGGATTGGAACTCTGCTCGAACTCTTTTACACCTGGCAGCTCATGCAGGTGAATCACATCCCGCAGCGACCCTTGATCCTGCTCGGAAGTATGTGGGAGCCTCTCCTTAAATGGATGGAAGATTATCCACTGAAGCGATCGCTGATGGATCAAAAGGATTTTAATTCGATCATACTCGTGCGCAGCGTTGACGAAGTGGTTGAGAAGCTTCAGCCGCATATCGAAGAATTTTACATTAAGCACGGTTTAGAGAACCCAGCACCTTTTGTAGCGCCGACTCCCTGATTACTCCTCAAGTCCTTCCAGACTCATGGTGCTAAACTTCTCAAAAAGAGGGGCCGCCCCATGAGTTTTTTGCGTCAGCTCTTTAAGTCCTTCGATAGCATGCGAGAGCTTTAATTTGCCTGCCTTTCGGTCTTCGGTCATGCGGCGCAGATAGACTTCAGCATCGGCTGCACTCGTCTTCTCCCCGAAATTTTGGCGAAAGACGAGAATATGATTTTTGTCTAGGGCTGTGTGTTTGGTGACGATTTCAAGGGATAGGTTGAGGGTATGGATTATGCGCTGAAGTTCGATCTTTTCATCGGCACTGAGCTTGTCTTCCCAGATCTGATGAACCGTATCGACCCAGGTCTTGAGATTTTCTTTAAAGAATTTTTCGTCGGAATTTCGGTAGTCGAGATTCAAAGCAAAAGGCGGATCTTTGGCCAAACATTTGATCGCATCCTGACTGTAGTGACAATCCTCGCCAGGTATCCATTTTCCGACAAAATCATAACAGCGATAGATCTTGATATTTTCGTCGTCGCAAAGTAGGCAGAGCGGACTCTCACTCTCTGTTTTGCATGTGCTGGGCAGGCCCGTGGAGAAAATCGATTCGGACTGCAGAGCCGACTTTTCTTTGCTTGGGTTCAAGCGATCAAGATACTTTTGATGAGGCGCATGGATAGTGCGTTTCAGCTGGCCCTCAGGACGGCAGCTCACTAAGAGTAGGGCGAGAAAAAGTAAGTAGGGCATGAAGCAGCACCTCCGCCTTCCATTATCGGATTAAGGTTTCGGTGCAGCAAGACTCATTTCTGCATAATCTAAAATGGGTGATTCGCCGACGAAAATATTCTGAAGCGCGATCTTCCCATCGCTCATGACCTTGACTTCCGCATAACTATTTTCAGGCACCAAAGCTAGGACCGGCGCGTACTTCTCAGGGAAGTAGTAACGTTCGCTCCCGGTGAGAAATGTCCCAGCACGACAAACGCCTTGAATATAATTTTTGCATACCTTTTGGGCTTTGTCGCAGAGATAGGACTCTTGAGAGGTGATCACGTTGGTTTCGTTAACAGAATAACACGCGCAGAAAGTTGCACTCTCGGGGCGATTTGCGCAGATGGGGGTTTGGCCGAAATCATAACGAAAGCGAAGATAGTGGCCTGATAATAAATCCACGGGATCATATCCCACGATTTTCACGCGATAGCTTTCGCCTGAACTATGCGTGAACGCGATCGTCAACGTCCAGATGAGGAGGGCGATGATCGGTCCGACAATGGCTAGCGTTTCGCGATTGAGTCCGAGCCTAGCCTTTATCATGGAATTGTTTCTCCAGCTGTTGAATGATTCGGCCACGATATTTCTGCCAAACGTAGATCGCTCCAAACATGAAAATACCGAAAGTGATAAGCCCAAAGCCTCCCATGAGAGCGGTCATCAGATATTCGGCGTAGGCAAAGAGGTAGCGCAGAAAGACAAGAATAACGAGTCCTTCGAAAAGACGGCGTTGTCCGTAAGCAAAAGCTGCGATGGCTAGCGATAAAGTACCAATCGCAAAGAGTAAGATGGAAACAGCCTTCAAAGCGACGTCTGAGCCGGTCTCGCTCACTGCCGTCATAAATAAGATCGTTTGGAACAGAGCGCAGAATAGAAATCCGCAAAGACCGAGACGAGCTGAACGAGGCGCGTTGTTCGTGAAATAAGCGGCTGAAGCCCAGATTAAGAACGTGGCGAAGAAGGTCATCATGACTTCTGGAACGAGCAATCCCGTCTTTCGAAACGTGTAGAGTCCGGTCATAGTGAAGAGCAGAGTCGCAAATGTAGAAAGACTAAAGGATGCGTTCTGAAAATGGACAAGGCTTGGGAAGCGGCGCGGTAAGGTCCCCAAAGTTCCCATCAAACCAACGAATGCCACGCCGACCATAGTGTTGTGTACAGAACTTAATTTCTGATCGGCAAGCAGCAAACCGACTCCCAAGAAAAAGGTGGGTATCCAAAGGCCGGCGCCCAATGCTGTTCGACATAACAAAACGAAACCAAATGTCAGCGCGCACCAAAAGAAAATGCCTCGATAGGGGTCGGAATGAAGGTGGTAAACCTGCGACACCAATCCTATCCCGGCCATCGTATAGCCCATCAGACAAAGTCGAAGGATCTCGGCGGCGATAGGCTTTTCGCGCAGATGTTTAAGCAGGGCATATGCGGCTGCTGAATAGACAAGAAAATAGATGACGAGCTTAAGCGTACCGGAAATTGAAGACCAGTTAGCGGCGATGAGAGCGATAATGCCTAAAACGATGCATGATCCCGCCAGCCAGGCTAACCAAAACAAAAGACCTGACGACGACTGCGCCTCTTCATGACGACGAATCGCCTGAGCCTGGTCGGGCGAGATCAATCCCGCAGCGACCCATTCCATCATCCGTTTTTCGATTTTACGCTCTAAGGACACTACCGTGATCTCCCGCGAAAGATAAATCATGATAGCAAAAAACCCATCTGATCACTAGATCAGATGGGTTAGGCATTTTGAAAGATTAAAAAAATTAGTTCTGTGATTGACCCATCGACTCAACATGCTGCGCAACATTCCAAGCGGGAAGCGTGCGAAGAACACCTGAGACTTCAGCCTGGAACTTCGAAAGTTCAGACTTAGGAATCGGATCAGCGGAAGGAAACTTGCGGCCCATCGGGTCAACATAATTTCCGTTTTCGTAGAAGGCAAAGTGAAGATGGGGACCAGTTGAAAGGCCTGTTGTGCCGACGTAACCGATCAATTGACCTTGTTCAACAACACTGCCTTTACGAAGGCCAGGTGCAAAGCCCTTCAAATGAAGGTAAGCCGTCGCGTAAGTGCCGTTGTGAGAAATCTTGATCATATTGCCGGAACCGCCACGTGGCCCGATATCCACAACAGTACCGCGACCGATAGTCATGACCGGTGTTCCGATGGGAGCACCGTAATCCACACCGTTATGCGGGCGATAAATTTTAAGCACAGGATGGAAACGGCCCTTCGAGAATCCCGAAGTGATGCGACCAAACTTCAAAGGCGATTTGATAAAGAGCTGCTTCAGGCTGTTGCCGTTCGAAGCATAATAAGAAGCATTCGGACCCACCTGAGGATAACGAACGCCGGTATAAACCTGATCGCCGCTCTCGTATTCAGCCGCAAGAATATTGCCCCAGCCGATGACTTCATCACCGACCAGCTTTTGTTCCACAGTCAAACGCCAGCGATCACCGCGACGAACTTCGCGGCTAAAGTCGACCTGCCAAGCAAAAACTTCGGCCAGTGAACTAATAAGATTGGCGTCCATGCCCACAAGGTCAGCCGATTCCCAAAGACTGGAATCGACGGCGCCGATGAAAGTCTTCTTTTGAATCGTCACAGGTAATTCCGTTTTTATCGCTGTCCATTCTAAATCGGATTCGGGCTTTTTTTCGATTACTAAGCTAGAATCGGCAGCGATACGTATTTCAATCGTAGAAGGATCAGTCTTCGCTTCGTCATTCCAGGCGATAGAATACTTTACGCCAGCACCAATATCTTGGAGCGGGAAAATTTTCTTGCAGCTTTCAACGATTTGAAAAATGGTTTGCGAGGTGATGTTCAGGGCTCTGAGAGAGTTGTAGAAACTCGAGCCTTTTTCGAAACTGTACTCACTCACGTAATTGGTCGGCACTTCCTGCACTTCTACCGTCTTTGTCTGATTCCCAGGTGGAGCCTTGGCCTCATCACTGGCTTGCGGTTTGCAAGCAGCGAGTAGGCATAGGCATGCGCTGAGGGATGCTGTGCGCAGATTAACCATGCTGTCTCCTTTTGATTACTACGTGACATGAAACATCGAAAATATCAGGCTTAAAGTTAATGAGGGAACCAATATATGGCCCCTCTGTCAACCCTGAAAGTATAAGAACAGTCTTAATGTCAGCGCCAGGCTTTCGGCGATTTCGCTCGAGAAACAGGCTTCGTCGTGAGTGATGTGTTTGGTAAGTAGACTCCGTCAGAAGTCTGAACCCATTCACCATCAGCGGATACAAGAGGATGATCACCCTTCTCATACGTCTTCACAACTTGTCCACTTGGCTTGTCATAAGCGCTGGTACCGCTATTGAGAACATAGTGAACGCGTCCGCCAGTCATAGGAGCTACAGGCGCTGAGCTAGCAGAAACTCCGATAGAAGTGTCTGTCGCACCCATACTTGTGTCGGGTGGAAGATTGCCTTCTGGGGCTGCGACTGCTGCGTTTTGATTTCCTGCTACTATAGCATCGCTCGGCGCGATTCCCAAGTCCTCCGAACTATTTTCTGCAAGAGCCGCGTCAGCCGTAGGATCCGTGGCCGGCGCTTCAGCCGCGAGGTTGCTCGCTCCATCGTTAAGGAAATTGTCACCAGCTGCGTTGTTGACGAATTCATTAGCCGGTGCATCAGACTCAGCGCCCGCTGTGTTCTCGTTGTTAAGATTGTTCCCGGTGTTTTCGCCGTTCAGACCGTTTTCGTTTTCGCCGAGGTTTTCGTTACCGAAATTTTCGTTGCCAACGTTTTCGCCCTCTTCGCCTTCGACATTCGCGGCATTTTCTTCGCCATTTTCTTGAACGGGATCTTCAACCGCTTCTTCTCCACCCGCGCACGCATTGAGCGCAAGCATGAGGAACAAGACTTTCGTGCAAGTTTTTGCTTGGTGCACCAATTTCATTTTAAACATCCTGTTTTAACTTAAAGGGTCTAACGATGACACGGAGCCCATCCTAGGCGCCCGTAAGAATCTCATCGTAAGAGCTAGGCAAAACTTGAGCGGCAGTAAGAACTTTTTGCCTTGGGCGAGTCACAAAGCAGGAGACAAATTGACTCTATCCTCGCGGGGTTAATATCTGTATTCTTCCCCAGGCAAATTATGATGCTGCGTATAAAAGGA
>JAZKGL010000396.1:0-13553 GCA_040385935.1 Bdellovibrionota bacterium | reverse complement strand
CACGGAATAACAATCATGTGCATGTCGAAGAATCATCAGACGATATGTACAAGTCGATCGACGCCGCCTTTCAAGATTTGAAACGCGTTCTTACCCGCGAAAAAGAAAAGCAAGTTGACCACCACGTCAAAGCCGATCCATTCGTAGCGACCGCACTGGCTGCAGCCGCCGTGACTTACGGAATTGAAGAGGCTGACGCCATCGATGCCGAAGATGTCATTCATGAGCATCAGGCAACGGGTCACTGATTTTTTGAATATATTTTTAAAGCTAATCTATCGCTCCCAACTCGGGAGCGATTTTTATTTTTCCTGCTTCAATCGAATCACAAAGCACGCCCCAGGAGGCGTGGGATCAAGCTCTATGGTTCCGCCGTGCTCAGATATAATCTCTTTGGCGATATAAAGACCTAGGCCCGTGCCTTTGCTTTTGCCAAAGGTCGCAAAGGGCTGAAAGAGATTCTCACTCAATTCGGGGGGTATGCCGGGTCCATTATCCCGAATACGTATCGCGACCCACTCATCATCCAATGCGTCCGCCGTGATATCGACTTCACCGCCGCTCGCCTTCAAGACTTCCGCCGCGTTGTTGGTGAGATTGAAGATGACGCGCATAAACTTGGATTTATCGAGTCGAACTCGGCCTGGATAGTTACACTGAAAGCGGATGAGGAATTTCTTTTTGTTGGTCTCGGCGGCAAGCATCATTTCGATCTCGCCTAAGGTTTCGGCGAGCGACAAGATTTCAAAGTTATACTTCTTTTCCCCACGCGCAACGCTCAGCAGCTCTTCCACCATGGTGATACAGCGGTTGGCCTGGTTACGGATGATATTACAGATTTTCTCAAGCTGCTTTTCGCTCATCGACGAACGCTCTTCGAGCAGCTCGGCGCAGCCTATGATCGCCGAGATCGGATTCTTCAGATCGTGAATGATGGTCGATGAAAGCTGGCCGATGGACGCCAGGTTCTCGGAGCGCTTCTTAGCATCGATCAGCTGTTTTCGAAGGATCAAACTAAAGATCTGCGCGCCGATGATCTGCAGGAAACTCAAATCTTCATACAAAAAACCGCTCGGCTTATTGAAGACCTTAAAGATACCTTGCGAACGCGTATCATCCTGCTCGGTCGGTTGATGAATCGGAACCGCGAGAAGATTCTCAAAACGGACTTTGAGATTTTCACTCAGACGATTGAGTGTGGCATCCGACTTTTGAATCAGATTGACGATCTGCGCTTTGCCATCGACCAAAAGGGCCTTGTCATAAGCACTCTCAAGTTTTTGCTCTGTGTAGTGGACGACGCTCGTGCCACTGTGAATTCGGGCCGCGAAAATATCCCAGGACTCCAGCCCTTCGCTTTGAATAAATAGCGCTCCGACCTCAGCTCCGACGCTTCTTACAGCCTTTTTGATGACAGCGTTGATGAAGTCGTAGATGTTTGCGGATTCATTCACGGCGTGTTCAAGCTCACGTACGACTTCTAGCTGATCGAGTTTCTGTTTGAGGCGCACCTGGGTGTGTGAAAGGTCGCGAATGACCTTGGCCTTCTCTTGGTACAAAAGTGCCGATTCAATCGCAACCGCGGCCTGAGCTGCGAACGCCAGGGTAAAGCTCTCATCGCTCGGGTTGAAGTCGCCATCGAGCTTATTCAGAGCCTGTAGGCAGCCGATGGTTCGGCCTTCGAGGTTGGCCATGGGCACACAGAGGATATTACGCGTTCGATAGCCGGTATTACGATCGATTTCGGGATTGAATAACGGATCATTGTAGGCGTCACGGATGAGTATGGAGCGGCCGCTCTCAATCGTTCGACCTGCGACCCCAGCTCCGCGAGGAAAACGAATAATGTCGCTTTCGCCAAGCATGACTTTAGACCATATCTCCCCTGCCTCATCATCGAGCAGAAAGATTGAGCAGCGATCGGCAGTCAGGGCTTTGCGACCCTGCTCGGCGATATAGACGAGTAGGTTATCGAGATTTTTTTCCTTACCCATGAATCGACAAACATCGAGCAATTTTTGCAGCTGATCGAAGCTCGGTTGGGCGATTTCCTGGGTATTGCCTGGATTCACGCTCGCGTCACTCATATGCAATTCTTCACTTTCAGTACTTGAGAGTCAGAGCATTCAGAGATAATAATACGAATCCATTGTACAATTTTTCTGAGCCAATGGCCCGCTGTCCGTCATCGATTTTAAGACCTGCGCTATTTGGCGTCTGAGCAGAAGTTCCGAAAGATCTTGACGAAAACGGAAGGTTGACCTAAGGATGGCAGACTTCTCAAGGCCCTTCACCGTGAGATTTCAAAGGGGAACCGACGAGCGTGAGCCAAGACCCACAAAACGAAGAACCTGCAGAGAACTCCGCCTTCAACCTATTTGAGCGGTGGGCTGAGACGCCTATAGAAGAGCGTCTGATGTTCTTTCGTGCCCTCATTCCCCGCGAAGCATCCGATCTATTCTTCGGTATATCGACCCACGATCAGGCCTTTCTCATTGAATTTCTATCCACGAGTGAGAAAAGAATCTGGCTTCGGGCCCTCGCTCCGGATGACACGGCTGACGTACTTCAGTCGATGCCTGCGGACATGCGTTGGTCGCTGATCGATTTGCTCGATGATAGTGCACGCTTTGAGGTCGCAGGCCTACTCGCCTATGAGGAAGATGAGGCCGGTGGTCTCATGAACCCGCGCTTTCCTCGCATTCGACCGGATGCCACCGTACGTGAAGCTATTAGTTACCTTCGTAAGCAGGGCGTGAATCTCGAAACGCTTTATTACTGCTATGTTCTCGATCAGGACCAAATGCTCCTCGGCGTCATATCCTTCCGCGAACTCATCGTCGCCAAGGAATCCGATACGGTTCGCTCGCGCATGCGTAGCGACGTGGTTTCGGTAAATGAGAAGATGAATCAGGTGCTCGTGGCCCGCCTCATGGCTGACCACGATTTGCTTGCCGTGCCGGTTGTTGATGAAAACGGCCGCATGAAGGGTATCGTTACGCATGACGATATCGTGGATGTTGTTGAGGAAGAAGCGACTGAGGATATCCATAAGATCGGTGGTACCGAGGCTCTCGATATTCCCTATATGGACACTCCGCTCTTATCCCTCGTGAAAAAGCGTGCGGGTTGGCTGGCCGTGCTCTTTGTCGGCGAGATGCTGACGGCGAGTGCGATGTCGCACTATGAGCACGAGATCGCCCGCGCGGTTATCCTCGCTCAGTTTATTCCTCTGATCATTTCTTCGGGCGGTAACACGGGTTCTCAGGCTTCGACTTTGGTTATTCGTGCTTTGGCGCTGGGTGAGATTCGCGGACGCGACTGGCTCAGAGTGTTTAAGCGTGAAGTTGTTTCGGGTTTAATTCTCGGGGCGATACTGGCCTCGATCGGCGTTATTCGGATTATTATCTGGCAGAAGATGTTTGGCGTCTACGGTGATCATTATCTTCCGCTGGCTTTCACAGTGGCCTTCTCAGTCCTAGGCGTTGTCCTTTGGGGAACACTGGCTGGGTCTATGCTTCCCCTCATTTTGAATAAATGTAAACTCGATCCTGCCAGTGCATCGGCACCTTTTGTTGCGACTCTTGTCGATGTCTCGGGGCTTGTGATCTATTTCACTCTCGCAAAGCTTATTCTCACCGGAACTATGCTCTGAATTCAGAAGCTGTAAAGTGATGGCAGGGGGCCAAGCTCGTCTTGGCTTAACTTCTTTCTAAGCCCATATCCCATCAATTGCCGAACGTCGTGAAGCCGACAATTTCAAGCGGAGAAAGACTTGATTCTGGAGTAGCATCCCAATAATTCGCCGGCTTATTTTCAACTAGAATCCTTGATTTTGCATCCGTGATTAAGAGGAGCAGGAAGAGCTGTTCATCCTTAGTGCAGCCTGTTGCACATTGAGCGGCTAAGGCCTCTGAGGTGAAGGCTCCCACATTGTAGGGGCCGTTCCATGAATTATCACAGGCGTACTGGCCTTCGTACTCGGGACCCACCGATGCAGGGCATTTCTCATGACTCATACCCAAAGTTTTGCTTTGGATGTTGCCATCGGAGTGTCGAGCTTCGTGAAGCAAAGTGGAAATATGCCTAATAGAGTTCACAGTGGGAATTTGAGCTGCGAGTTCGCCTTTAACTTCGTAGCCAGCTCCGATTACCATAATGCCTTTGTGAGCCGAGAGCAGCTGCTTCTTTTGCCCATTGATATGTAAAAAAACGCCGTCTCTATCCTCGAGTGTCTTATCTTTAACACCTTGAATCAAACCCGACGAAACATTAGCCGCTAGGATGGCCGAATCATTGGGGATGCTGATATCAAAATCAACGAGTTCTTTTTCATTTTTGAAAGCGAAAGAAAATTTAATGGCTTTTGTATAGGGAACTACGTATTGAATTCGGTCGTAAAACCACGACTCCAGGATTGGCCCCGAAATTTCCTTAAGGTTGAGAATCTTTTTAAGGTTGTTAACGGCCTCAACATTTTTGTAGTTGTTCCAGCCGCGCAAACGCTGCAGATCCTTGCCAACGTCTGCAGTCAATGATTTCGAGATGGATTGCTCGAAAACTAGATTTGCATTGGGCGCTGAGTCTTGAGAATTTTGCGACTCTGACTTCGAAGGTTTTCCACAAGCGAAGGCATTAAGGCTCAAGAGAATCAGCCAAGCAAACTTTGCCTTGGCTCTACGATGGTCGTTTAGACTGAACGTCATGAAACCTTCTCCCAAGTATTTTGCATAACTTAAAGAACTATTCCGACCATTTTCTTGTATTGATTCTTCACGGCATCTGGCATTTCGCCCATAACTTGCGCAAACTCGTCGTCCTTTAAATCTAGGCGTTCGACTAGTTTCTTCAAACAAAACGCTCGAGCTACGGTCAGTGTCTTCTCGTCGTGGCTGCATTCTTTGTAGAAAGAGTCGATCTTAATTTTGTTGCTTGGCTCTGACTCATCAAGCGACGAGATCAAGGACAAAGCAGTGGCGGCTTCCAATACAGCTTTAGGGGTTTCATGAGGATTGCGGCGAATCTCTTCTCGCGCGACGTCCACGGTCTGAATTTTCTTGTGCTGCTCGGCGAGTATCACTTCGAGCTTCGGATGGTTTTCAGAAGACGGCCGATCAACCGAAGAAAGTTCGGCAGCCGTTGACTTTGAAACATCTTGGGAGGTCGCTGTCGCTGCTGTCTCCTCGACCGAAATTTCGGCGGGCTGGGCTGCTTTGTAGGTGAAGGTCGTAGGAAATTTGTAGTAGCAAAAACCTAGAACAAGAACTCCGGTCAGCGCGAGAAGAATAGGCAAATTCTTTTTCAAGAGTAATCTCCTTTTCAAGGGTTCTCGACCAACCGGAATGGAATTTACTGCTTAGTAAAGACTCCAGCATCTGCAAAGTCTTTGATTCGTTTGGCAGGGGTAGTACCTAAAGTATCGTCATCCCGATCCTGACAATCAAAGCAAAACGAGCTTAGATAGAGTTTGCCGCTGACAATTTTGAATGCTGAAAATTCCGTCTCGCCTTCTGTGGTTAAATCGAGTTCTAAACCGTCAGCTAAGGCTTTACCGACTTTGTAAGTTCCTTTAACCGCCTCACCCTTCAAAGAGGCTTTAGCTTCCGCTTTGTCCTCAGCCGACGAATCCTTGAAGAGTTCGTCAAGATCGGCCTCTGACATAATATTTTTACAGCGCGAATCTTTATAGGCGCCTGCCGAGGTCTCAAGATTGCCCTTGGCATCAAATTTGATAGTGACTCGTAAACCTACTGAGCCTTCGAAACTACAAACGGCCCAGGTTCCGACTAGATCACTCGCCTTAGTTCCTGCATCGCCAGTGGATTGCTCTATTTTCGGCGCTGCAGGGGCCGATTTCGCAGCTTCAGTCTTTTTTCCGCCGCAAGCAGCAACTGTCATGAAAACGAGGGAAATCAACGCTAAGTGTTTCAAGTGTACCTCTTAAAAGTGGGTCTGCCCTAAATCACCTAAGTTACGTGAAAAATAACCAGGATGACTGCTTTAAACTTGGCTGAAGGATTAGTAATCTTATCGGCGAAAAGCGTTTTCAATCGCAGAACTATTTTAATTGAATGATGTAATTGTGAAATCGACGAAACATTTCGTGGAAAGTAGGAGCCCCGAATTACAATTATTACCTGGTGTCAAGTTTTGTGAGCAGAACTTGAACGAAGGAGAGCGCAAGATAATCAAGGCTACGGAATATTCCCTAGCCTGAGGTGAACGTTGTTCTATGGAAAAGGCTACTTCAGTCGTAGTCACTGACGAATCAGAGAACCTCTTCCTTCCCAAAAGTCGTTCACTTTGCGATAGATCAAGGGAGCCTTAAACCTAGCGACAATAAGTTAGAAGTCTCTAACTTAAACCTGACCAGTGAATTTGGAGAACGGGGACGGAGGGGTTATATTTATGTCGTTAATCCCTAAAATCGACCACTCCATACTCTTGATTTAATGGAACAAATTCATTTTAAATCTAAAACCTAAATACTTGCTCACGAAAGCCGATACGGGAGTTAAGCCCTTTAGCTTTGGGAATTCACGATGTATATAAAAATCCTCACTAGCACTCTCTTACTCGCATTGATCATGCAGGGATGTAGAAATGCATCGTTTGAAAACATCAAGTCTTCATCTCAATTATTAGAGGCTGACGGAATCGGTAAGGGGCCGGGCGATGGTTCGGACAACCTGATTCCTGGTAAGAATTCAAACACTCCTATTTCTAAAGACTCAGACAGTACGGAAGGGCCATCAACTGGCAGTCCGGATTCTGTTCCAAACCCTAACCCCAACCCAAGCACTCCGGCTGTTCCCGCGACTGTGACTTTGACCGCTGAAGTCTCAAGTCCTTCCGTCAAACCAGGCAAGAAGACGGTAAAAGCGAAAGCAAAATTCAACGAAAAGCCCGATGTTCCTGATGTTATCTGGTCGATAGAGCCTGATCCAAGCATCCCGGATCTAGGCACGATTGCTGCGGATGGCACTTATACAAGTCCATCGACGAATAAAAAGCAATTCACCGTTAAATTGGTCGCAACACTTAAGAGCGATCCGAAAATTAAAGCCAGCGTGCCCTTGATAGTGACCGAAGATGACCAGATTTTTGCACGCTGTACTCGTGGATCCTTAGCATTTCCCATCACGGCCGATGTCTATCAACTCAACTCCTCCGCAACGAAATTGCCTGACTACGGCAACGTCAACGAGGCGAAAAAGGTGACGACGGTTTGTATGGAGAACTACGCGGTGTCCCCTCGTGATTTCAGCACGGGCTTTCCCGATGTGACCAGTTTGGATGAGTGGTTCTCTTTGAAAACGCAAACGACTCTTGTGGTCACCCAAGCCGGTGAGTATGAATTTGAAATGAATTCCGACGATGGCTCGCGCCTTTATATTGATGGAAAAGAAGTCATTGATAACGACGGTTTGCATAATGCCTACGGCCCTGGTCCTGAGGAGTCTCTTGCAATCGGTCGCAAGTTTGTCAAGCTTACACTTTCCGCGGGTGACCACGATCTAAAGCTCAATTATTTCCAAGGCCCAAGGCTTCGCATAGCGCTTGAACTAAAATGGAAAAAGCCGGGTAGCTCCGACTTTGTTTATGTGCCTCGCGAATCGTTCCGCTAAGACTTAATTGTCACGTAAAGATCAACGCTCATATTAGGCGACCCACATGAAGATGACCGTTCTTTCAGCCTCGCTTTTCGTTCTGGGCATGACTTTCGGCTGCGCAGAAACCAAGTTTAATGCGACCGAAACCAAGTCCGTCCCGAATGCGGAAACGGCTGATCAGACGCCAGCGACTAAGCCGGCGCCTCCGGTCGTGCCCGAAACAGTCCTAGAAGAAAAAAAGAGCTGCGAGCCGACCGATATCGTTAAAAACTCATTTCCAGCCGCAGTCAATGAGTGTTACTCAGCCGGCCGTGTGTGGAACTACGGAAACAACTCCTGCGTTCAAATCCGTGCGGCAGCCTTTGACTGTAAGTGGGAGAATGTTCAGAAGGAACTGAAAGGCATCGGTCTTTCGAGCAAAGCGATCGACGAAGCCTACGCTTCGGGCAAAGGAAAACTCGTCGGCTGCGGACAATCCGCCGATAAAAATCGTATCGTGGTTCAATGGATCAACGTTGAGAAGTCAGAAGACGGTTGCTCAAAGGTCAGCACAGGTGATGTTGTCACCGGCTGCTTTACTAACTACGGAACGTCGCCGGCACCCGGCCCGGCCAAAACCAAGGAAGAGCAAGATGCACGCGTCTATGCGTGTATGAATAACCTGTAATCTTCCCAATGACTATGAAGACAAACGAACCAAAGCCCGATTTCCTCGCAAAGGAAATCGGGCTTTTCACTTTCGATGACAGAAGATGTTAAAACGCAAAACCTAAATAGAAGCGTAGAGCGATAAGCTGAGCCCTCTTAGATACTCTGATATCCTCTCGCGCTGCGTTGAGGTCGTAGGAGAAAGTCTGAGTCGTTGCGCCACTCACTTCATCATCACCCAGCGTGGAAAGAGGAACCGAAAAGCCAACCCACTCGGTCCCAATGGTGAAGTTTCCGAGCTGCCACTGATTCCCTATCGCGAGGTCGGCGATGAGAGTAAAGTATTCCGATCTCAGATGCTCAGGCGACAGATAATTACCCGTGCTCACATCGTAACGCGAGACGTTCCAATCCCAATCGAACTTACGCGCTGAGATCCCCAAGTGTGTGAAAAAAGAGTTCGCCCAAAAACTCTTCCAACCAACGCTTAAGGACTTGACGTTAAGGTTATGGTCGGCAACTTCAGATTGATTCAGACGAAGCGTTGCTACCTCGTTAGGATTGATGTAATAGCCGCCATAGATACCCGTCGTCGTATAAGGATTAAACCCAACGGCATCGAGAAGAATCTCACCACTAAGGTCGGCTCGTTTACGGGCACTGAGTCCTTCGTTCGGCAGACCCTGTTCGGCTTGGGCCTTGGCGAGTGTGCTAACAAACAAAGAAAGCATGATTAGTCCGATGACTCTCAATGGATAGCCTTCCATATTTGAGAATAAAGTTGACCCTATCTTAGACGAAACGTAGCGAATACTCACCCCCTGATCAACCTCATGACCCCGAAATTTCTTCACAAACTTTGAATACCATTTCTTAAAAAACACAGAAAATGAATTCTTACTTTTTTAACAACATCCTATTGATATGATTTATTTATTCTTCCTCGCCCGGCAAGTCTTGCCCTTTCGGGTTAAGTTGCAATGGCAAAAACCCGATCCTCACTAGGCGAAGCCATTTGACCGGGAACCCTAGTGAACACGAACCGCACAACATCTTCATCTACGCAGCAGCTGGACCAGTCCCTGGCCCAAAGAGTGATGGCGTATACGAAAAATAATACCGCTGAGTTTGAAGTTGAACTGAATGGTTATGTCAGGCGATATTTTCTTCAAAACCGCATGACTATGGCCATCGCTATCGCGATGTTTGTCACTGGCCCACTCATGGCGATGAAAACCGGATATAGTATTTTCATCGTCACGCACCTGACCTCGTGCCTCCTCTTTTTTGCCTACGGATTTATCGCCAAGCGTTTTGAATTCTTTCAAAATAACGTATCCTATTACATCGATTTAATAGGCAAGGCGATCGTCATTGAATCGGCGTGGGTCCTCTATCTTTACTCAACCAAAGACATGATAAGTCTCATCGCGGGCGCATCGCCGACACTGGTTATGGTATGCATTTGGGGGATGAATTCGCATCCGAAGGTTCGTCAAAATCTGATCTCATCGGGAATCACTTCGATCCTTATTATCCTCTTCACCTACTGGGTTGATGCGCAATACTTTTCGGTCAATGCTGGGGGTATGGTTGTCGGCGCAGGGATAGGTGTTGGTCTGAATCACCTGGTTTTCCGACTATTTCGCTACCAGTTCTACTTCAATCAGCAGGAAAAAGGCCTTAGAAACCATGCTTATAAACAGCTGGAAAAAGTTCTCTACCCGCATCAACGAATCATGATCGAAGATGGATTTACACTAGAGGAAACAATGCCGGTCGGTTGGGGTGATGCCTGCGTGATCGCATTCGATGTCATCGAAAGTTCGAAGATCCGTAGCCCTTACGCCCGCACACTCCTGCAAAACGTTTTAAAGAAGTGTCAGGCGCTTATGATGGAGAACTATTCGCAGGCCGAGTTCGAAGCCAACGCCTATCGAATCAAAGAGATGGGCGATGGATTCTTGTGCTCGGTCGGCTTCCCCTTTAAAACTCCGGGGACCCTCAGCCGCGAGGCCCTTGCGATCAAGCTATCTCAGCAGTTCATCACGATCTTTCATGAAGAAGCGCAAAAGCTTGCAAGCGATGAACGTGTGCACTGCGCGGTCGGCATCGCCAGCGGTGTGATCGAAGCCTTCTACCCTCACACCACTCCAAAAGAATACGATCTCTACGGTCGGCCACTCATCCTCGCAACGCGTTACGAGAGCATTCGTAAGGAGCTTTTCAACCATATTCCGAAGACGTCTATCATTATCTTGCAAGAGGTCGTGCACGCTCGCCTCCCTCATAACGTCGCTTCAAATTTTCAAGGATTCGATTTAAACAACTTCCGCATCCGCGATGACAACGACGCCAAACGCCTCTATTATCAATGCTTTGACGACCGTGGCCATCTACAGTCCCGTCCTCTCGCCATGCTTGGAAACAAAGCGTCGTAAGCCCTTTCGACTAAATCTCCCCTCTTCTCACTTACATGGTTGGACTTGTTACAAGAAATCTCTTAGAGTGCTTTCATAAGCCCTTGCGCCTGCTATAGTTAATTGCTAGAAGCCATCGCTGGTGGTCCTGTATAAGCTGGAAATAAGGTCCAGCGTCTCTATCAAACACCCTAAATGTTTGACTACAGTGGAGTATGTATGAAAGCGTATCAAGCCCTCAGTCTCTTGTGTTTCGGACTATCGCTCTCGCCTTCTGCCTTTGCTCTGACCTACGGTGAAGCCAAGTCTCTCGCAAAATCCCTTCCCATCCAGTATCTCGACTCAACCGATCATGGCAAACTCTGCGAAATTCTCGGCGTCAAGGTCGTACAAGATCTTAACCCCGGTGCCGAAGTTCTAAACGGCGTTGAGTATCGCAAAGACGGTCGCACGATCGGCGAGCTTGATCTTGTTATCCTGCGTGATTCCGTCGTCACTGATGTGATCGAAGTGAAGTGCATGGCGAGCTACAAGAAAGCAGCTAACAAAGCTGACGATCAGCTCGAACGCTTTGCCGGCTACATCGGTCGCTGCGATGTGGATTTCTCACTCCAAGGCAAGAAGATGCCTTGCGACGTATTCGGCAATCCAGACATTCGCCTCGGCAAGATGTCTTACACGGATGCGACGTCTGCGGGTTTCGACTATGATTTAGACTTCTCTCGTAAAGAAATTCTTGCTCTTATCAAAGATGCTCGCGCCTCTTATTCAACAGCTGACTGATCACTCCAAACGTTTTTGATTCGCATCTATTAAGAATCCCAGCTGTGGCATGTGCAAAACAGGTGCCGCACTGGGATTCTTTGCGCCCGCCGCTTCGGAGCCTACTGACCTGCTGGTGGAAACAAAGCGAGACCGGCTTCCGGCATGCAAAGCGTGAATTGATTCATCATCATCGCGCGAACCGTCATAAGCTGTATACTCATCCATAAGACTCAAAACCATAAGTCGCGTCACCATCTTTCCAAGGCAGAACCTCCTGAGGGTGGATTCCGGCTTCGATTGCTCGTGCTCTACGGATTTCGTCCGGGCAGACTGCTCGCTCGAATGAACCAGCCTTGCCAGATGGTGCCCCTAGGTCAACAGGTCGATTTGCTTTAGAAAAACGAAAGATTTCAAAAAATGCTTTAGGAAGAATCCATAAATGCCGATAGAGGCCCCGATTTTGTGGACGGAATGAATAGGCCTTCAAGGCTAAACCCTTGAGCCAACTCTCTTGACAGCGAGGACACTCGCTTTTCATAATGGTTCTAATTAACACAGGTCCCAATTTAGAAAGGTCACGCGTATGAAATCGCAAGAATGTCCGCGCTGCTCGAATACTACCCGGCTAGCCAAGCGCACGTTCAGCGATCAGGCGCTGGCAGCCCTAGTGGTTTGGAAGGACCTCTCGGAAAAGCTCATCGATGAACCCATCTGCGAAGACTGCTATGAGGAGCTTCGGGATGTTTTGATCGAACGTATCGAAGACGTCAAAGCTGTAGAGCCTCGCCAGTTCAACCGTGCGAGCTGATTCTTAGCCGCGTGACTTTTCGGTCTGCCTATCCTATGTTTGAGGGCCTCAAACCCGAGGCCCAAACGCAAAGGACGCCGTCCGTGGATCCCTCTACTCTTGATTGTCACTTCGCGCCGGTCTTTACTTCTCAGCAAAAATTCAAAAATCCCCAGACGCCTTCTCAGCCGGCGGGTTTTCATGCACTCCCGCCTGACTGGGTTGTCGAGTTCGAAACGATCCCTCTCGCGAATGCCCATCTTTTTGCGCACCTGTTCCGAGGACCAAAGCCCGAGCTGCAGCACAAGGCCATCGTGCTTCTCCACGGTCAGGGCGAGCACAGCGGGCGTTATCTGCACGTCCCGCATTATCTAGGCGATGTGGTGGGCTCGGTTTATGCCATCGATCACCGAGGCCATGGGCAGTCCTCGGGCAACCGTGGGCATATCGCTCAATTCGACGATTATGCAAACGATGCGGCGCTTGCGGTCAAACGATATTCGCGTTACCTCACAAAACGGTACGGTAAGGCCGAGATTCACTTGATTTGCCACAGTATGGGCGGTCTTGTAGGCCTGCGCATGCTGCAGCTCCACCCAGAGCTGCAAATCGCATCGGTAACGATGTCCGCACCCATGATAGAACTTGCTTTCAAGGTTCCTAAGATCAAACACCTAGCGGCTATTCTGATGAACAAGGTTTTGCCCTCGCTGTCGATTCCGGGCGAGCCTTTGGCCGAACTCGTTTCGCGCGATCCGAATGTCGTCAAACATTATAGGGCCGATCGCTACAACCATGGTCTGGCTTCACCTGCTTTTTATCTGAGCTATCTTGCCGTTCGCGAGAAGCTGCTGGCCGCCGCGCGGGACTTTCGTCATCCCCTGCTCTTTCTCATTCCTACGGCTGACAAGATTATCGATCCCAAGGCGAGTTTTGAGTTCTATGACAAAGTCTTTGCCCCTGAAAAGAAACTGATCCGTTACGAAAACTATTATCATGAGATCATGAACGAGCCCGGCAAGGACCAAGTCTTCGCCGACATCAAAGAATGGATCAAAGCCCATTCAGCCGGATAACTATTTGGGCTCCCAAGTTATTGTTTTTGCGTGGCAATCGAGATGGGCTAAGGTTATTCGAGGAAAACGCGAAGAGATTATTACATGGGAGCTTGGCATCGGGCTGAGCTATAAAGGAGGTGGTTTATGGTACATCACGCGTTACTGATCGATGCGCCGAAGGATGGACCGCCTAATCATAGAGAGGACTGTATTCCATGACTTCGTCAATCCCCTCATGACCGATCCGATTTTATCGGGTCGG
>JAZKGL010000395.1:0-8586 GCA_040385935.1 Bdellovibrionota bacterium | reverse complement strand
TCCACTCAGGAACAATAACCTCACGAGGGGCATGAGCACAGAAGGCAACCGCACCCGCCCAGCTGACTTCAGCCGTCTCACCCGAGCGATTGACACTCGAACTCGGAAAGGGAAGATTTACCTTAAGAAGTAAATCCCTCATCCAAAGTTTATCTTGAGTCCACTGAGGCAAACGAAACGCAGTTGTGCCATCGATCGCAACGAGTGATTTTGGACAAGCGTCGGACGCCAGCCAAATAACGCTCAGAGACGAGGGCCAAAGCTTTTGCAGTGCCTTGTCCCACAGAGGCGGTAGAGTTTGCCAATAGCGGTTTGTCAAAGCCCGGTCTGCAATCAACGAAATCGGCCTTTTGTCGTCAGGCCTTTCTTTGATCGCCATGAAGTCCTCTTCCGCGCTCTTAAGCTCGGGATGAAAACTTAGGCCGGGCAGAGTATCGGTCGGATGAAGACAGACCTTTCCACCCAGCCAGGCTTTGGCAAACGCCTCGGTGTTCATGCATCAGCCTGCGAAAATCACGCGATTTTTGGAATCGCTTTCGATCACGGCGGAGGTCTGCTGCGCACGATATTTTTTTAGTTCTTCTGAAAGATTTTTGTCCTGAGCGGCAATCACCTGTATCGCGAAGATCGCAGCATTGGTGAATCCCGCCTTACCCAGTGTCATGGTCGCAACAGGGATACCGGCAGGCATCTGACTCATACTCAAAAGCGCATCGAGCCCAGCTGTTGCTGCATTAGCCACAGGAACGGCAAGGACAGGAAGATTGGTCAACGAAGCCACCACACCCGCAAGGTGAGCCGACATCCCTGCGATACAAACGATGACCTGACCGCCTTGACGTTCAAAACCTTTGACCAACTCTTCCACAAATGCCGGTGAGCGGTGAGCGGAGGCGATACGAAGATCGTAAGGAATTTTAAAGTCCCTCAAAACTTCTTGGCCTTTTTCCGTGATGGTTAGATCGCTGTGACTGCCTAGCAAAATAAGAACTTTACTCATAACTTGATTCCTTTATACACCCGATCCAATATCGTTACGAAACTGCACGCCTTGCCAGTCTCGCGTCATACTCTTGATGTGCGCGTAGGTTTTCTCACGAGCTTTGGCAAAGGTTTCACCATGCCCCACTACTGTCACCATGCGGCCTTTGCCGGTTACAAGATCATCTCCGTGACTGCGCACAGCCGCTGCGAACGAAGCCAATTCTTTCGATTGATTTTGAAACTGCTGATGCGAAAGTGT
Source organism: Bdellovibrionota bacterium (assembly GCA_040385935.1). Lineage (GTDB taxonomy): Bacteria > Bdellovibrionota_B > Oligoflexia > Oligoflexales > Oligoflexaceae > Oligoflexus. The sequence goes on along the minus strand of JAZKGL010000395.1, from coordinate 7,343 downwards.
ATACGTTTCGGTCTTCGTTTCACCATAGGGATAACAGGATGAGGCTAAAACCACGGCAACGCTTGCGCCACTGTTCTCCTTAGCCTGATTCAAAAACTTTTCGTCTTCGAGTGGAAGAAGTCCAACTTTGCTCGCCATAAGTCGAGCCCAATCCCGTTTATCCTGCAAAGCCAAAACTTCGGCTTCAGGATCACCCAAACGGGCATTAAATTCGACGACGGCAAAGCCTTCATCATTCCACATCAGGCCAACGTATAGACAGCCCGTGTAGGTGATACCGCGTTTTTGAAGTTCAGCAAGCAAAGGCTTAACTACAACCGCCATCACCTGATCGCCTGCATCGGCCGGCAACCAAGGGACCGGAGTGTAACAACCCATCCCGCCCGTATTTGGCCCAAGATCACCATCGGACAATCGTTTATGATCGACCGCAAATCCAAGAGGCGTCGGCTCGCCTTGACCTAAGAAGACGAAGAACGAACATTCACGTCCCCGCAGTACCTCTTCTATCACCACAGTTTCAGCGGCCTTGGCCATACCCGAGCGATAAAGACGCTCGATCCCTTCATCCACAGCCGTCTTATCAAAACAAACAAAGACACCTTTGCCCGAAGCCAGACCACTGGCCTTGATGACAACGCCTTTGGTGCGATCAAGACACTCCAGCGCGCGAGCGCGGCACTGGGCCTCACCTTCTGCAACAAAAAAAGCCGCGGTGGGAATTCCCGCTGCGGCCATGACATCTTTAGAGAAAGCTTTCGAACTCTCAAGGCGCGCAGCGGCCTGCACTGGGCCAAAACATGGCAATGAGAGGAGCTGACAGGCATCCGCGAATCCATCTTCAAGCGGCTGCTCGGGACCGACTATAACGAAATCGATACCCTGATTTTTCGCGTAGCGGGCAATATCTTCCCAACGCGCGTCGTTACCCATGTCTAATCTCTGTCCAAGCCTTGCCATCACTGGCGAGCCGGGCCAAAGCCAGAGTTCTTCGGTGAGATCGGAGGATTTGAGTTTCCACGCCAGGGCATGTTCGCGAGCGCCTGAACCAATCAACAAGATCTTCATGGAATCTTATCCTCTTCAGAGGGTTGCGGACTTGCCTTCACCTTTTAACGGCGGCTAAGAAACCTGTCAACTCTCACAGGGTGGCGCGGCTTGATGGTATACTAATAAGGCGGAGGACCATACCCTGAATATGATGCAAACCGGAAGTAAAGAACTTTGGGATAACAAGAAGTTCGCCTTATTATCAGCAGCTGCGACACGTTTTCCTGAGGAAAACATGATTCGCATGGAACGTCGCGGCTGGAGTGCCGGCATTATCACGCATAATCCCGAGCAGTGTCTAAAATCCCTGAACTCCGGCGTGTGCTCGATTATTGTCGTTCACGATACGCCCGAAGTTCCCGCGAGCTTTCTGCTGCGCGCTCAACTCGTCGATCCAGTGGGAATTATCTCGCCTACCCTCGTTCTCGTCGACCCCGCTCACCAGTCCGAAGTCGCCGTTATCAAGGATTTGGGCCAACCTGATCTCGTCAACAATCCGCTCAATCCCGCGGAATTCACCGATGCCTTTGAATGGATGCTTCGCCGCTGGCAGACCGGCAACTTGAGAAACCTGATCGCGGCCAGACGGGTCTATATCGGCAAAGACTTTAAAAAAGCGGCGCAAATGCTCACCGCCCTTCGTAGCGAAGTGGATGTTCAGCATTTGGTTACTCCTTGCGTCGCTCAGTTGCTCATGAAACAGGGTCAGTATAAGCAGGTGGAAACCTATCTTTTGCAGGCTCTAAAAGCGCATCCAAGAAACATTGGCCTGATCGCAAACCTATCCGAACTTTATCTGCGTGCGGCCATGCCGAACACAGCGCTCAAAGTCTTGGAAGCGGCGCGCAAAAACCACGGTAATCTTCGTCCGCTTTATCCTGACCAGATTCAGGCGCACCTTATGCTTGGCCAGATCGAAGCTGCGATTCCTCTCCTCGAAGCCCTCGTGCGCGAAAATTATCGTAGCCGTGATGCTGGCGACTTTCTCGCACGCTGTCTGATGACCGAAGGTTATGCCGATCGCCTCGCGCAAACATCGGCTGCCTTACATATCAACGAGACTGAATTCAAAACCGCATGGAACAAGCTCGCCTCATAAAGCGTGAATTCCCTGACCCTTGCTCAATGTCTGACTTTCATCGAGAGCCCTATGGAAAGCCAAAGATTTCTCACATTTTGGGGATTGAAAACTCTGCCTGGAAACGGCCAGATCGATCTCGACAATTTATATTGGCAAGACCGAACGCAAACCCTGTGTTCGCGCCTACTCCTGTCTCTTCAAAAAACCGGGAATATCTCCGTTATTATCGCCCCACCGGGCCATGGCAAATCCACTCTTGCACGCTGGCTCTATCATCGCATCGATCAGGAGACCCACGACGCGGCCCTGTTCTCTCTTATGAAACATGAAGACCGCGCAGGCTGGCTTTTGCCGAAAATAGCTCAGTATCTCGGGCTGCCTTCAGAGGCTCGTGATCCCGAGTTGATTCTCAAAAACTTGCGTACGGCTCATGGCAAGATTCTCACAGTTATTATCGACAATGCTCATTTTTTGAGCGAACCCGAAGCTTTCGATGAAATCATTTCGCTATGCCAGGTTCAGTCTTTAGTAACGACCTGCAAATTGAACTTTGTCCTCATCGGCAACCCCAAACTCGGTCACAACGTCCAGACTACGCGCGATATGCAGCATCGTTTAGGACTGTTCAGCGAGCTTTTGCCATTTTCTCGTAGCGAACTGCAAAACTATCTTGCGCAAAGACTTCAAGACATCGGAATATCCAGGCGGGCCTTGGTTCCCGAATCTCTGGCACTGATCGCTCAGCAAGGACCATCAACCTTTGCCGGTGTAAACGCTCTGCTCGAAGCTTGTCTCTTTGAATCGTTTCTAAAGGAGCAAAAGACGATCAGCACTGAGATCGTTCATGCCGCCTTTGAGAACACCGGCTATCGGCCGAAAAAAGACGAGCTGCAAAGAGAACGCGGCCGAGAACGAGACCGCGAGCGGGAGAGAGATCGCGACCGAGATCTCGATCAGGATGAGGAAATTTCCAAAGTGACTAAAATACCGCGAAAGCGTACCAGTTCGACTAAAGCCAGCTCTACCGCGTCTGGCGATCTCAATTCCCTATTCTACAAATCGGGTCTCGATCCCGATGGCGAAGACTGAGCCTAGATGATTCAAGTGTTCAAAAAGCTGCTGGTTTTCTTGGCTATCCTCCTGCTTGTGGGATACCTTGGAAACCTATTGCTCGATAACCCCTATATGCATGGGGTGATTCGTCGCGCGATCAATCATCAGCTTGAAGAATACACCCATATCAATATGAGTTTTGAAGCCGTGGGCGCTAAGTTCATGCCGCCCGGTATTGAAGTCTACGGGATCGAAGTCGAGGATGCGCAAAATAAAGAGCTGCTTCGCGCCTCACATATCAAGGCGAGTGTTTCCTTTAAAGCTCTGCTCTTTAGCCGCAAAGAACTCTTTGATATCGAGATTACCGAGCCTCGTGTTCAACTGCCTTTGCCTCCGATCGAACAGCTGCTTCGCATGGAGAAATTCCCGGAGTTGCTCGAACCGAATGAGCCCATCGTCTGGCCTCCCAAAAAACCTTTACCCTTTTATCGCCTGGCTATAAGTAATGGTCAGGTTTCCTTGCATTTAAAGGATAAGGATAAAGAACTTTTAGGTGTGTTGGTTTCGGGCCTCGATGCCGAAGCGATCTTTCGCTCGTGGTCGTCCTACTCGCTGAATATTCAGTCCAGCAAAACCAACGTGTCCGTCGAAGGCAAGTCCTTGCTGATGGAGAGTAAGATCGATCTGCGTTTGCGTAGCGCGCGCGAGGGTCTTAAGACCGATGTCTTTCGCATCGATTCTACGGAATTGAATTCGCTGGGCGCATTAAATATTGCTTTTGAGTTAACACCTCCCAATCCGAACGGACGCATACTCAAAGGCTTGAATATTCGCCTTGATCATCGCATCCGCGAAGCGAATTTTGCGATACTCGGGCGTTTTCTCGATGTAAAAGACACCGATGGTTTGCTGGCCGGCAAAGTTGATCTTTCCCTCCTCATCCCTTTTGATGATAGAAAAGTCGCGTGGGAACTCGATGGGGACGCCGTTTCGAAAAACGGGCGAATCGCAGGATTTAAGCTTCTGGATACCAAAACCGAATTCAATATTCGGCCCGAAGGAATGAGCTTTGAAAAGCTTATCGTTATGAAGCAGGGGAAAGAACTCGCAAAGGGCAAAGGCTTTTTAAGCTTTCAAAGCGATTCATTGATCGACTTCGATGTTCAGCCTCTCGATCTGCCGATGAAAGATTTGATGAGCATGCTTCAGGTTGAGGATTTTACAGCCTTCGAATCGACGCTAGCCAAGACGAATTTAAAGCTCACAGGCAAGGTTGTGCCGTTTCATCTCGCGATCCGGGGCCCCGTGATCTTCGATGACTTAACCTTTCCGTTTGTCAAAGGGCTTGGATCAAGCTTTCCGGCTCCTCCGCGCTGCGAACTCGATGCCGTAATGAAGGTGACGTCCGAAGTCTTTACGATAGAAAAAGGCGAGGGTGAATGTCAGGCAGCCGGCCATTCGACTCGGTCGCCCTTATCGATCCGCGGTAGTATCTCGTATGAAACGAAAAAGGGTATGAATTTAAGTGTCGAATCTAAAGCATTGGACGCAAATCTACTGAGTCACTTTACGAAGATGCCTTCGAGCGGCGTGATTAATACCGCGGTTCGTATCGGTGGGCCTTACGATGATTTGATTATAAAAGGGAGTGCGCAGTCTCCCGAATTTTCTATTTCAGGGTTTGCTTTCAATCAGCTTTTGACTGACTTCAAACTCCCTATCGCCAAAGATCAGGTCGTCATCGAAAACTTCGCTGCAAGAATAGGTGGCGGAAAGCTCACGATTCCAAGCTTTACCTTGGGATTTGGCGATACTCTGCCCTTTAGCATGGATATCGATGCCAACCGTATCAGTAGCGAAGCTATCGGAGCGGGTTTCACCAAGCTTACCGGCAAGCCCTCTGTTCGTCTCGGCGTCGAGTCCTTAAAAGGTCACTTCGAAGGTCGTCTGCTTGAGCCGTTCCGTTACGAAGGCCAGGCCCAGATCCACCTCAGAGATCTTGGTTTCGAGGGGGAAAACCTCTTGTCCGATCTTCGCGCCAGCTTCGTCGGCAGCAAGAATGGTCAGATTCTTCGTGATGGGATTATGCGCATTGATCGGATCGATGCGCGGTTTAATGTTGAGAGCGCATTTGGCAAAGCTACGGGGAACGTTCCCGTACCAGCCGCTCTAGCTGGACTCGGTCTTGATGAGAAGACGCGGCTCAAGATCGGTTTGCATACGATACATGATGGCAAGGACAAGCTCAGAACGAATACGATAGACGAATCCGAGAACCAACTGTCTTCGCTCCCTTACGTTGGCAAACTATTGGCTGAGCAAAAGATCGGCGGCCGCATCGATCTTGATACCGACCTCGAAGGTCCGGTAGGAAGGCTTCAAGGCAAAATTGATGGCGCTTTCCAACGGCCTTTCCTCTTTGGTCTGCCAGTACCGGCCATTTCTTTTTCAGGCTTTCTGGACGGCACCAAACTCCAGCTCCCGGAATTTCGTCACGCAGGCAACTCGCTAGTCGGTCGCTTTAATATCGATTTTGGACGACCCGAACTGCCTTATGATTGGTACATTTACCTCAAACAGTTTGATGCGCGAGCAGCACTCGGCAAGTTCTTTGCCGATGATGCCCGAAACTATGCGTATCTCACAGCCGAATGGACGATGACGGGTCATCTAAACGATTTTTGGAAATCTCGCGGCGAACTCGTCTTTATCGATCTCAAGAGTAAACTGCATAGAAATCTCGGTGGTCGAACCACAGCCCTTGAGCTTAACAGCAGCCAGTCGGTCCGTATCGATATTTCCCCAGAAAAATGGGCTTTTGAAGGCGGCCGGCCTTTAAAATTTCACGGCGACTTCTTTGATATCCAAATCTCGGCGGGTGAGAACCGTTTGCCAGACAAACTCGATCTTAGGCTACAGGGTTCGATCAAGCTCGACATCCTTCGAAGTTTTACGGGTCTCGTCGAAACCGCACGCGGTGAGTTAGTTCTCGATGGGTATTTGAAGGGAAGTTTAAGCGCGCCCGAGTACTCCATGCGGGTCCAAGAACGAAAGCTTGATCCTTTTAATATCAAAGAATGGAACCCGGTTGCTCTCGGCGTCGTCAACTACGGCCCCGCGCTCAGCTCGCTCAGCCTTGATATCGAAGTCAAGCAAGACAGACTAGTCGTGCATCGATTCCGCGCGAACAAGGGTCGCGAAGGAACGATCGAAGTCACAGGCACTCTCCTCTTCGATCAAACCGGAAAAGATGTATCTCACCTCCTCATCAATCTAGACCGTATCGAATTCAACCGTCTGCAAATCCCCGTTTTAAAATCGGCTGATGCCGTCGTCAGTGGTGATTTGACTTTGAGCGGCAATGATTTTCCTTTCAATATGTCGGGGAATATTAAACTGGATCGATTTCAATCGATTGGTAGCTTTGACCTTCGGCGTGAGATCGTGGCCTCGCTCTACGACACGAAACTTCTGAACAATACGACCGGCGGCGTGGCAGCCAAACCTCTCGTCAATCTAGATATCGGTCTGAGTGCGGATCGCTCGATCCTTGTGAAAAACAAAACGATAGAAGCGGTGCTCTCCGCACAGCTGCGCATTCGCGGGAGTGATGCTCAGCCTCTCCTCTTAGGCCAGATCATTGCCGACAGCGGAACGTTCAACTATCGCCGCGCGTTTAAAATCACGCAGGCCGTCGTGAGTTTCGATGAGCCGGTTTCTCCGCCCAATCCAAGGCTTGATATCAGCGGCGAGGCGATCATAAACCCTTACAAGGTGACCATCCAAGTCGGTGGCGATCTGCAAACGCCTAAAGTTACTCTCTCGTCCGATCCACCCACACGCGAGGATGGAACCGCGATTACCAACCTCGACATCGTGCTTTTGATCACGACGGGTAAGATTTCCGAAACGGCCAATAAAACAACCGAAAAAGCCTCGGTGAATGAGATCTTCAGCTCCTTCCTCGTCTTTGCCGAAGAACCGATCGAGAAGCTCTTTGACCTCTCGGGCCAAACCGTGGTGCGCGAGGTTTACATAGACTCCTACATCTCCGATGACAACAATACGAACAACAGTAAGAGCGGTCAGCAGCGTCCAATCACACGTTTCAACATCCCCTTCAATCTTTTTAATGCCGCCAATGCCGTGGTACAGGTGG
>JAZKGL010000394.1:0-6613 GCA_040385935.1 Bdellovibrionota bacterium | reverse complement strand
TGGATAGTCTCTCTCGCCTACGGCGAAATTCGTAAGGGTTTAGGATCTCACACTATCGCTCGCTTCCCAGACAATGTATATCGCATGGCGGTCTTGAGCCCCAAACCGCCGGCAATGAGGAGTTAAACAACGTGCGTTCAATCTGGAAATCTTTGGCCCTTGGCCTCCCGCTTCTGAGTTCTTTGGTTCTCCCTTTGTCACTTATGGGTCCAAAAGCCTTTGCGGCACCAAATCAAGAGTCGATTATCGACAGCCTTCGGCCGAAGAAGTTTATATTAAGTATCGGTATGGGACGGTTTGATGATCCGGTTTGGCGAGAGCTGCGTTTTGCGCGTAAAGATGCCTCGGATATGTATAAGTTCTTTACGACCGATAAGCTGAAATTTGACGGCGGCGAACTGCTGAGTGATGCCGACCAACCGGTATCGAGCGACGACATCCGTAAAGCGTTCAAGCGTCTAGAGCAAGATAATCGCAACGAAGAGGATACGGTCGTCGTTTATATCTCCACGCACGGGACTGTTGCGTATAAAGATGACGGTAAAGTCGGCCGATATATAATCACAAGTAAGACTGATCCAAAAAGGATGAAGGAGACAGCACTTGATTACGATCAACTGATGGCCTCATTTCAGGCTCTGAAGTCGCGCAAGAAAGTTTTGGTTCTTGCCTTCTGTCACTCGGGTGTGGGCAAATCGGTTTTAACACCTGAGATGAAACGCGCGTTGGCTCAGCTAAAAGCCCCTTATTTTGAAGAACCCATTCAAGAGCGTTCCGAAGGTTCCATCATTCTAACGGCGAGTGGCTGGCGCGAACCTGCCATCGAAGATGAAGCCTTGAGCAATGATGTCTATACGCACTTTTTGATTGAAGGATTCACACAGGATCGCAACGACGATGGGGCTGTGAGTATCACCGAAGCGCACGCTTATGCTGCACAGAAAACCTACGATCACACCCATGGTCGTCAGCGTCCCTCGGCGATCATGGAACTCCTTGGATCAGATCCGATTATTGTCTCAGGCAAACTCAAAGAGAAAAACCGTTCGGCGTCTCTCTTCTCACTGATGGATCGCTTCTCGAAACTCGTCGTGAGTGTCGATGGGAAAGACTACGGTGCGGTGGAAAAAGGTTTGACGGTTCCGGAAGGGGAAGTCAGGCTCACGATCAAAGATCCGCAGAATTCTAAGGTTCTCGCTGACCGTGTCGTCAACTTTCAAAGCGGACGTGAGTACTCTATCGCGAACTACCTCCTTCCACGCCTACCGAACAGCGTAAGCATCGGTGTCCGAGGCCTACAATTCTTGGATCGCACGACGCAAAAAGGCTATGCGCCGAGCACGAGTCAAGGTTTTGATATACGCTACACTCGTGAGGAAGCCTTTTCTCTCTATGACCTTGTCGTTGATGCTAGCTACTACCCCGAAGTTAAAGAGTCGATCGAGGTGGATACCGAACTCAGTGGAACTCAGGATTTTGATCAAAAGCGCTCTATGTTTGGGTTGATGGTAGGTGCCTCGCGCCGCATTCCTATCGAAACACTGAGCCGAACCGATCGAACGATCCACACCGAGGCTCGTTGGCTTGCAGGCGTTAAGGCCCTGACTTTACAGAGAAAACTGACGGAACCCGCCTTCGATGAACTGGATAAGACGGTGACTACGGGTGGACTTGCCTTAGGTGGTGGCGCAGAAGTGACTTGGGCTTATCATTTGATTAAAGCGGGTGTTGAAGTTCGCGGAGACTTTTTGAGGAATTTTACCGACGAGTCCTCCAAGATACTCGCGGCACCCTCCGTGTCAATTTATGCGGGAAGTTTCTGGTAAAAAGCGAGAAGAATTGTATTTTTAGGTCGCTCGGGCATAATTGGGTTTAACGTTTTTGTTAGGATCAAAGATTGTGGACCACAAAAAGATCACCCTCAATCCGGAAGACTTAAAAAAGTTGCAGGCCCTCCTTCGCAAAGAAGAAGAGGCCGTCGATGCTTTGAGTGATGCTGAAGTTCTAGCTGCTGAAAAAGCGCTGGAGCAACGCATCAAAAATCTTCCGCAAATGAAAGACGGTTCCCAGTCGAATGATGATGAACTGATCCATTCGAGCTGGCAAAAACTTCAAAAACAGTTAAATCCTTCGACTCGCGCCGAGTTGAATCAAACGGAAAAAGGCAATGTCCTTGCCTTCACCCCAAAGAAGAAATCGGCTCCCTGGGCTACGGTTGGCGTTCTTGCAGCTGCGGCTCTCGCCCTCTTGGTGTTTTATCCTGCTCTTCGTCAGGGACCCTCAAATGATCCGACGGATTTTGGTCAACAAACCAAGGGTATGGACAATCATGGTTTGCCTAACTACAGCTCCGGCTGTGATGTTGACTTGCGGGCACGAATGGTCACGCCAGGTGATGAGGATAAGGCGGTTGATGACGATAAGTTGGTCGCCGAAGATGGCGGAAACTTCGAAGTGGATCCCAAGGCAACCTTTTATTTCACAGTGAAATGCAGGGATGCTGGTTACGTTCATGTCTGGACTAAAAATCCCCCAGGTGAAGAAGTTCGAGATTCGAGTGTTCCGAGAGAAGTCTTAACTCCGGTGATCGAAAACAACGTGCGCGCAGATTTCACATTCGAAGGAGCAAAATCCATTCAGTTCGTGATGGCTCTCACAGACCAGCCTGTCACCAATGGACCGATACTCTTTGATACACCTGACTCGCCGACGAAAATCGGGAATGCTAAAGTCTTGTGGATCGATAGCTTTGTCGTACGGGAGAAACAATAATGGAAACTCCCGTTAATGCCGCTTTGGATTTTCAAACTCTCTATAAACGTCATTTTCATGCTGTGCGTGCCGTCGTTTCCCGTTTTCGTTTTGCTGACGCCGCTCAAGACGATTTGATCCAAGACATCTTCATCCAGGCTTGGCAAAACATCGGCAGTCTTAAAGAATCGGCCGCTTTTAGCGGCTGGCTCATGACGATTGCGCGCAACCGCTGTCTTAACGAACTTCGCAAAACCAAACGCAATGTCTCTATCGCGATGACCGACAGTGTGGGTGATGGCGAAGATGGTCAGATGGAAGTCGTGCTTGTAGCCGATGATGAGACGGCGTCCCTACACTTTGAGCATTCCCTTGTTCTGCTGCGCCAATTAATAGAGCTTCACGAAGGTGAGCCCCGAGCCACCGTAGCCCGTATGTTCTATCTGGATGAAAAGCCGGTGAAGGACATCGCGGTTGAACTCTCCCTTAACCAGAACACTGTTTTGTCTCATCTACGCCGCTTTAGATTGATTGTGAGCCAAGCTATGGTCAAATTGGTTGAGGAAAAGGGTCTCGAAATCTCATAAGTCATTGTAATTATTGATCTTCGTATTGCTGAGACCTGGGTTTGCAATAAATCGTTCTCTCGGAAGTCCTGGATGGGTAGATGTTTTTCTACTTTCTCCCAGGTAGGGAAAGGACCGTTTATGAAAATCCGCACTATCGCACTTTCGCAGGACATAGATTTCCGAGCTTATCTTCAAGACGCCGAAAAAGCTATCGATGCGATGAGCGACGATGAGCTAGATCTTTATGAGAAGGACCTTGAAGCTTCCATTCGAGACCTTATGGCCCCACCCCCTTTACGTCTGGTGGGATCGGTTTCGAAGACTAAGCTTACACATACTAAATCTTCGCTTCCCAAATATGCCCTACCCACTTTCACGGGCTTTCTTATCGCTGCAGGCGCTCTGCTACTTCTAAAAAATCCTTCGACGCAACAAAACCCCGCTCAGTATCAATGGCAAGTCAAAGGCCCTACCGACGCTCAAAATATATGGCCCAGCCCAGAAGTTCGGTGCGACGCCACTCCTCTTCAACCGACTACCGTTTCCGTCGAACTTTCCGATGCCGGCTATCATGTTGATTCTTCTGCTCCCCTTTATCTGCAAACCACTGATTGTAAAACCAATCCCAGACTTCAGGTTCTGAAGAATGGTGTCTGGACTTCGACTGATGATCATTATGTGAATACAGATGGGTTTTTAATGCAGGAAGGACAGCTCGCCGACTTCAGGAGCTATCTGGGAGAGACCGTGAGAATCCAAAGTGATGAAGGTCTAAGCGAAGAATTTACTCTTATCAAAGCTCCCGCGAAATAAAACCTGAGCGATAAGCTCAGCGTTCCTGCTGCTCGATTCTTCGAGGCTTCGCTTGCCAAGGTTTATATTCCCACTCTTCCGTCATCGGAACGACTAAGAAAGAAAGACCAAGGGCCGAAAAAGGCAAAGCAAAGACATACCAGGGATATCCACTATCCGAATTCTTAACGAGTATGAACGCAAAAAACGCGGTCATCGCTAACATCATAAGACCAAGAAATATTTGCCGAGAACGGTAAATTATAATCTTTGAATAAAACTCTGAGTTCTTCATCGGGCTTTACCTCGGGCTGTTCTCTCAGCTTAGTCATCGGCACAAATTGAAAAGGCGTGAGAGGCAAATAGTGCTCGGCAGCCTCGGGGTCTATTCGCGAGTTATCCCTTTTTTTACTCTGGATATAGAGCTAAGAGGGAAATTGTCTATGCTGCTTAAATCCTTTGTTCCATCGTGTTTTCTCATCGCCTTGCTTTCATTTACGGAAACGCAGGTTTTTGCAGAAGATCTTAGCGATGAAAATGAACTTCTTCAGGCCGCTCTTCAACCGGTCGGTGTCCTTTCCATCGGCCGTGAGGTCATGGAGCTTGGCGAAGTTACGCAAGGCACGCCGGTCACCGTGAAGTTTCCCTACACAGTGACAGGCAAAGGCCCGATTAAAATCCTTGGCATCCACGAGGATTGTGGTTGTCTATCGACCTCGGTAAAGCCAGGCGACTTTTTGCACCAAGGCGCAACAGGTGAGTTTGTGGTCGTGCTCGACACCAAAGCCTTCTCAGGCGCTATCGACAAGACGATTATGCTTATGACTGACCAGGATCGTAGTCAACGGATAGCTCGACTTCGTATTCGCGCCAAGGTTCGCCAGATGGTGAGTCTCTCGCCTCCGCTCGTTCGCTTCGATTTTACAAATGGGTCGAAAGACGCGGTAAAAGAAGCAGTCGTGGCGGTTCGCCGTCTCGCCGGCCAAACATTAAACATTGAGAAAGTTGATTTTAATAAGGATAATCTGGAAGTCGACGTTGAACCTGTGAGGGACAGTTGGCAGGTACGTATCCGATGGAAAGGCGATGCTCCGGTGCAACCCTTTCAAGAGATGATACGAATCTCGGCAGGACCTCCCTACGGTGATTTACAAATTCCGGTGCTAGGACACGTAGGCACGAAACGCTAACTGTGACGAAGGAGTGTTCATGATTTCAACTTTCTATATTCTTGGTTTCACGCTCTTTGGTCTCGGAACTGGGCTTTACGTACTCTTCAGTGCCAAGCTCAGCCAAGACCTTGCGACAGGTGCGATACCGGTGCGAAAAGACTCCTGATCCTTTATAGGTTGATCTCGTTACCCTCTTTTCGTAAGCACAAAAAAAGATCTTCCCCTTAAATGCGGAAGATCTTTTTTTTGTTCTTAAAGCTTAAGAGAATCTAGATGAGGCGACCGACAAGAGCTGTTTTATTGGCTTCGGTGATTTCTACGAAAGCCATCTTACCGATCAAGTTCCGGTTTGACGCGACACGCGCCAGACGGAATTGTTCGGTTCGGCCGTAGTAGGTGCCTGGTTCTTTGCGGCTTTCATAATGAAAGAGTATCTCACGCTGACGGCCGATTTCGGCTTCATTCTGCTCGACTGTAATACGGTTTTGCAGTTCGTTGAGTCGCGCAAGACGTTCGCTCATAACCTCTTCCGGGATCTGATCACGGAATCGGGCAGCCGCTGTGCCTTTTCTTGGTGAATATTTGAAGGCGTAAATAAAGGAGTAACGAACCTTGGCTACGAGATCGAGCGTGCCTTGAAATTCTTCCTCCGTTTCGCCAGGGAAACCGACGATCAAATCGGTGGAAAGCGCCATCTCAGGATCGATGTCGCGAAGCCACTTCACGCGCTGCAGATATTCGGCAACGGTAACTTTACGTTTCATGCGCTCAAGCAAAGCATCGTTTCCGGCTTGCACAGGAAGATGGATGTAGCGCCCAAGATTTTTATGCTTGGCAAAAAGTTCGGCTAGCGGGCGAGTAAAATCGTGGGGATTTGATGTTGTAAATCGAAGACGATCAAGACCGGGAAGCACTGCGACCCTCTCGAGCAGCTCGACGAAAGGACCTTGGTCAGGCGCCTGCATCTTGCCGTCGCGAACGAGGTCATCGCCATAGCTATTGACGTTTTGTCCAAGCAGCGTGATTTCGCGCGCGCCTTCTTCGAGGAGTTGTCTCGTCTCTTCGACAATCTCAGGTAAAGGCCTTGAAATCTCACGACCGCGTGTAAAGGGAACCACACAGAAGGTGCAAAAGTTATCGCAGCCTTGAGCGATGTTCACAAAACGTGTGATCTCATCTTTCATCGTCACGGTTGGATTTGTAACGATCAACTTTTCTTTGGCCTCTTGATCGTGATCATGTCTCGGTTTATCAAAGCCGATAGACATCGCCCTTTTGCCGTCTTTTTCATGTGTTTCAAGCAGCGAAGTCAGATCAGAGATTTTGCCC
>JAZKGL010000393.1:0-3433 GCA_040385935.1 Bdellovibrionota bacterium | reverse complement strand
GGCAAATCGTTACTGGAGTTCTTTGCGACGTAAGCCAAAGCATAATCGCGTTGAAAGAGCGAATACACGACCAAAGCCGAAGACAGGACAGCAATCGCACAGGCAGCGGTCATCGCAAATTTGGACGACAGATAGAGGCGCCGATGTCTCCAGTAGGCCGAGAGGATCGAGGCAAAGAATCCATAAAGCGTAACGATAAAGCCCAGGAGAATGAGAAAGAAGCCGTGGTTTGCGAACATGAACGCCTCTTTGAGGTCAATGGCGATGAACGGTCAGCTCTACATAAGCCCTTACATTCTACACATAAACGCCGCGATTTGCTTGAAGAAAAGGCGTTTTCTCTTCGCTGATCTTTCTTAGACTCCTCTCAGAAATTATCTATGTCAAATTATCCAGAGCAAGGAAGGACCTTGCATCCAAGCCGCGTTATTTTGTATTCAAGGAGTCTTCGTTTTCTTTAAAAGAGACTGTGGGAAATCATGCCAAAGCTTTATATCAAGACTCTCGGCTGCAAGGTGAATACCTACGATACGCATGCCCTTGAAAACCAATTTAAAGCTTTGGGTTACGATACCGTGGATACACCGGATCTCGCCGATGTTTCGGTCTTGAATACCTGCAGTGTGACCGAGAACGCCGATAAAGAGGCCCGTTATCTCTTGCGACGATTTAGACGTGAGAATCCAGACGCTATCGTTGTGGCGACGGGTTGTTACGCGCAGACCGATTCACAAAGGCTCGTCGAGATGGACGAAGTCGATCTGGTCTTTCCCAATCAGACGAAAGATATCGTTGCTGAAGCGACTCATGCATTTGTTCAACGCCAAGCGTTAGAATCGTCGCGCATCATCCTCGACGCCAAGGCCAAACTCCCTAGCCATATAAAAGCGGTAAGCGGCAACAAACAAGGCCACTTCAAATCTTCGCTGACTATGCTTGATGGTGATCAGTCGCAGACCCGCGCGTTTTTGAAAATCCAGGACGGGTGCAATGGTTTTTGCACCTACTGTTTAATTCCCTATGCACGAGGCGCTTCGCGCAGCGTGAGTCCGAGCGAAGTCACGCGTGAGGTTCGGCGCCTGATCGAGGCGGGTGTTAAAGAAGTCGTGTTCACCGGGATTCACTTAGGTGATTACGCCGATGATCTGGGTCAAAAAAATGGATTTGCGCGATTGTTGGAAGAACTCTTTAGCTGGCCGGATATGGTGCGCGTTCGTATTTCATCGCTTGAGCCGCGCGAACTCACCGAAGATTTGCTGAAAGTCCTTTCAAAACGGCCAGAACTCTTCTGCGATCACTTTCACCTTCCTTTGCAGTCCGGCAATGATCGCATTCTCAAAGCGATGCGAAGAAGTTATCTGACTCAAGAGTATGCGGATAACGTCGCCATGGCTCGCCGCTATTTCCCGAACGCCAACTTTGGTGCCGATATTATTCCCGGCTTTCCCGGCGAAACCGATGAGGAATTCCAAGAGACGATAGCCTTCATCAAAGCCTGTGGTCTCAACTATCTTCACGTCTTTCCTTACTCAAAGAGACCCAACACCGCAGCCGCCAAATACCCCGATCACGTACCGGCTGATGTCGTCAAAGCCCGTGCAGCCACACTTCGTGCGCTGGGAACGGAACTAAAGGATGAATACCTTAGGCGCTTTGTAGGCAAGGAAGCTCTTGTTCTTTGGGAAGCGGATAAAGATGCACAAGGTCGATCCAAAGGTCACAGCACGAATTATCTGGAGGTCTCCGCCCCCAGTCACGTGACCGCTTTGCCTGGCACTATCGATCGCGTGCTGATTAAAGGCTTTATCGAAGATCAGAGAATGCTCGGAAAGATTCTCGATCACTCTGAGCCTAACAAGCCTTTTTACGAAGCTTCGGCAACCATGCATTGACGCGCGGCGTTGAGTATCTTGTCGAATCCATCGGACTTATTGATAAAGACACGCACCGAGCCTGGGCAATGCGTCATCTCTTCGGTGCGATCGCTGGCGCTGATCAGGACCATTGGCATGTCGTCCAACAAACTGCTCATGTACTCCGCAATTTCTACGCCATTCATCTCTTCAAGTTCGTAATCGATGATGGCGACATCATAGTTGCGAAGCAAAGCGACAAATCCTAGCTCCGAAAGCGAGTGAAACGCGTCGAGCTGAATGCCGTCGACCTCGGCTTTTCGCTTGAGTATAGTGGTGTAACTCGGATCGTCATCAATGAGGACCATCCGAGGGGTACGCGTAGCGTTCGTGTTTAAGGAATTCATTGGCGATCCTCCCTCTTGCTTGACTTATTATGGGCTACCCACAAGGCGGACACGATGACACAATTTTTGAACGGTAAATGAGGTCTCGCCTTCTACCTTACTCTGAAATAGATGTGATTTTCTTAAATTTCCTCATTTTTTTCCGGAAGGATTGTGGGACAATCGCGTCGAGACCTTTATTTCCCCGTGAGGTAAAGTGTTTTCTGAAGTTATTGAGATAACTTCTGTAAGGCGAATTGGGGGCGATGTGCTGGTACATAAATTACGAGAATTCGAAGGACTTTATAACGAGGAGTTTCAAATTCAGGCAGGGTTCAGCCAACAGGATGTGAGCTACCGCCTTGAGTTTCGATTATCAGGACCTTTAGAAAAACTGCTGATTCCAACCAAAGCTCAGGCCCCTCGATTTCGCGACGAACTTTGGAAGCGCACCTGTTTTGAGGCTTTTTTAGGAAATAAAGATTCTGAGGCATACTGGGAATTTAATTTTAGTCCAAGCCGCGATTGGGCAATCTACCGATTTAAGAGTTATAGAGAACGCATCGAGATCGATCAGCTTGAGCTAATCGACCTTGTAATTCAGCAGGAGCGTTATCCAGGGGATTTGATTTTGAAGATCGATATCAAGCCCAAAGATCTCTTTAAGGTGGATCGAGTGGGACTGACGGCCGTTCTCGAACACGACTCGCAAAAGACCAGTTACTGGGCTCTAACGCATGCACGGGAAAAGCCGGATTTTCATGCACCGGAGAGTTTGATCGTCTCGACTTTTTAAAGCGTGGGATCAATTGAGGACGAGTTCTTGTTTGCCCGATAGAATCGGAACCTCTTTGACAAACCTCAGGCACGAGGCGCGATCACCGGTCCACTCCCCGCCTTTCACCGTATTGGTGATGTCCACGGTGAAGGTCACGGCGCAGGCCTGCTTGCCTTTCGCTTTGTAAGTTAAGTAACGAAGACCCATTCCCATATCCTGGGTCTTTTTCGCGACGCCCCAATATTTTTCTAAGAAGTCGCGCGGCATTCCAAGCCAGGTCTGTACCCTGCGATGCAGGACATCGGGCGGCTTTTTTGCGCTGAGTTGGGTGGAAACGCACGCGTTGAGAAAGAGGGCACTGCAAAGGCAAAAGATCGCAAACCATGGCCTAGTCATGGAGTATCGCCTCAAAGGAA
>JAZKGL010000392.1:1581-15849 GCA_040385935.1 Bdellovibrionota bacterium | reverse complement strand
AATCTGCACTAGGAAATCTTATGCCCGCATACAAATTGATTTTTGATAATCGCGAACACACGGCGTTTTCCGCACTGGGCTCGGCAACGGCTTTGCCCGGTAATCTCAGTCTGATTCAGTTTGAGGCCTTAGACCTTGCGCCCGAAATACGAGACATTATCCTTCGCATCAATCAAAGCAGTCGAACGGCTTTTATCGTTCCGGTCCGGGAATATAAGGCTATTTTCTACGATATGGATTCCACGGTCATCGCCGAGGAATCGATTAATGAACTCTCCCGCGCAGCCGGCAAGGAAGCCGAAGTCGCTTTGATCACCGAGCAGGCGATGGCCGGCTTACTCGATTTCACTTCAGCGCTTAAAGAGAGGGTTCGTATGCTCAAAGACCTTCCCGATTCGGTGATCGACGAAGTCCGGGCCCGATTGACTATCAATCCGGGTATGACAGCCGTGAGCCAGGCAGCAAAAGCGCGAGGGATTCAGCTCTACCTCGTTTCAGGCGGCTTTAATTCGCTCGCCTCGCGGGTCGTGCGCGAGCTGGAATTCGATGGCTTCATAGCCAACGAACTCGATAGTGAAAACGGTCAGCTGAACGGCCAGCTTCGTGGCGCGATTATCAATGCCGAAGCCAAGGCCGAATTTCTTACCGACACCTGCAAACGCTCGGGATTTCATGTGAATGAGACGATTACCGTTGGTGATGGAGCCAACGATTTGCCGATGATGCAAGCCTCGGGCGCGAGTATTGGCTATAATCCAAAAAGCGTGTTACTTCCTCATATCTTTGGGGCAATTTTTACCCCAGCTGATCATGCGGCATTGATCCACGCGTTGTGAAACGTCCAGTCGTGATAAAATGTCGGGAACATTGAATAGGGCATGACTATGAATTTAAACTTTATTTCAAGCAGCAAGAGTCTTTTTCCTCGCAAGGGCGCAGTGTTTGTCATCGGCACTTTGTCTTCGTTCAAAAAAGGTTTTCACAAGCCGTTTATTCCTGAGGCGCAAGCTCAAAATTTTCGTGAGATGCTAAAGAGCCCGGCTATCGGCCGCTCGCCACTCCAGTACTCTTCGCTCACTGGCGTCAATGACCCTTATAAAATAGTGATTTCTATACTCCCTGATAAAGTGAGTAAGGACAATAGCCCGTCGCGCCGCGAATGGATTTATCAGCAGCTTGAAGGTCTGGAAGCTGAGGAACGCGGGCTTGTGATCGTTGCTGTGGAAGACGCTGTTTATCTGGGTGGCGCGATCTCGGGTATCACTCGTCGTCTGCGGGAAGTGAATTTTAAGAAAAGCGCCAAGCTAAAACATATCGATGTTTTGGCGGTTGATCCTAAGGGCAAGATCATCGTGATCGACGAAGCGATGAAGACTCTCGCGACCGAGACTGCGTGGGCCTGTAAAGTCGTCGATCTGCCTCCGAATCGTCTCGATCCCAAGATCTTTGCCAAAGAGATACTCGGCAAAGTCAAAGGTCTTGCGGGCGTGACGGCGACTGAGATCGTTGGCAAGAACCTTCAAAAAGAAGGCCTTAACGGAATCTTCAATGTCGGCAAGGCCGCTGTGGAAGAACCTCGATTGGTCATACTCGATTACAAGCCGCGCGGTGCTGCTAAAACGGCTGTTTTGGTCGGTAAAGGCGTTTGTTATGATTCGGGTGGACTCTCGCTGAAGACCGGCGGCAGCATGGTCGGCATGAAGGGTGATATGGGTGGGGCGGCGGCTGTCGTCGGTGCCTTTATGCTTCTTGCGCAAAACAAATATCCGCATCGCCTGATCGCAGCCGTCGCGCTTGTTGAGAATGCGATTGGTCCGAGCGCGTTTCGCAACGACGATATTATCACGATGCATTCGGGTAAGACGGTCGAAGTGAACAATACCGATGCCGAAGGCCGTTTGCTTTTGGCCGACGCACTTTCTTACTGTGCCCGCAAGTATAAGCCGCAAATTATGATGGATGCAGCAACACTCACAGGTGCACAGCTCGTCGCGACAGGACTTTTGCATGCAGGTGTTGTGTGTAATCGCAACGATCTCGAAGCAATGGCTGTTAAAGTCGGCCGCGAGACGGGTGATTTGGTGAGCGCGCTTCCCTTCGCTCCAGAACTCTTTCAAAATGAATTTAAGAGCTTGGTCGCCGACATGGTGAACTCAGTGAAGAACCGCTCCAATGCACAGTCCTCGTGCGCGGCGCAGTTTATCTACAGCCATATTGAAGATCTGGATATTCCTTGGCTTCACATCGATATGGCAGGACCATCATCGACTCCGGCCGGGCTTGGGACAGGATATGGAATTCAACTGATGGCGCGACTGGCCCGTGAGTATCTGTAAACGTTCGATTCCTGAGACTTGGAAATAGACGCATTTACCTTGATGCGTCTGTTCCTTAGACTGAGCTGCTAACTACTTGACTATCGAAATCTTAGCCGCAGTCCCTACCGCGAAGAAAATATTATCCACTGCTTGAATCATTATCTTACCGTTCGAAGTAACCAGATCAGGAACCACGAGATCATACGCACCTGTATTAGGAACAGCGGTTTTGATCATGTGGAAGCTTGCACCGTTATCTGTGCTCAAGAGGATGTTGACCTTCGAGGTCGAGATAGGGGCTTTATCCGTCCCAGCCACATCCCAGTTTATAGTCTGACTTGATCCAACTTTCCAGGACACTGCTGCAGCGGGCACCGTGATTTTGAACGGGCCTGCCGTTCCAAGAACATTGACTTTGGCATTGATCCAGTCCACGCCTCCCGCCAGTTTACTGTTATCACGGACGACGAGTGCGAAGTTAAACGTGCGCGATTGTTTCGATAGGATTTCCGTAGGAGTCGCTTTCCCTTGCACGAGATCGGGAAGGTTTGGTAGGTAACGGACAAAGCCACCGGATGTGGGGAAATAGGATCGAAACGCGGCATTTGCATTATCGTATTTGCCGGTGTCCAAAGGCACATTCGTATCGATCTGCTGCCAGTTATACGTGAGTTCGTTTTGATTTTCGGTATCGATCGCTGCACCCGTCAACACGAAAGGCGTTTGTGCAGGAATCGTAATATCATTTTTAAAACCCAGATACGGGCGCGGAGGTGTGTTCGCTACTGCTTTCCTCGTGCCGCACAATTTCCCATCGCCTTTGCGACTATAGTTTATGATTCTCTCAAGGGAAGCTTGATGAAAATAATCACTATTTTCCCCGCCGCGACACATGATTGAATTGCGCATCGAATCATTGCCTTCGATATAACAGGAGTGAGGCGCCCCGAATTGATGCCCGATTTCGTGAATCATCGCGCCATAACTGAACGAAGTTCCATTGGCTTTCGAATTTTGCCGACAGGGAGAATCGGAACCCCAGCCTGCACCATCAGAAGGATTATAATTAAGTGTGTGACCAATGTCATAATTAGCAGCTCCGACTACGTTGCTGATAAAACTATTGATTGCGGGGAAAGCGTTGTACGAGGGTTTCAGCGAGCGATCAATTGGATCATTAGCTGAGGTGAACAAGAGCTTCTTTTCAATCTCATCACTTGCCAACTGAAACTCTATGCCCACATCCCGCCGATAAATGATGTTCATATCCGCGACGAATTTTTTGATTTCGGCTATCGATTGATCGACGCTTTTGCCTTTTTGAAAATCGGTATTGCCTGCAACCGCGAGCTTATAAACAATAAGTTCTTTGCCAATGGCTGTGGCACTGTTTGTAGGGGGCGTGACTGGTGCTGGGACCGCAGTTATTGGTAGCGGGATTGCAACAGGGAAGGCTGCCGGTTCCGTAGGTTTAGGGCTCTCAACAGGCTCCTTCGTCTCTTCGTCTTTTTGCAAAGGACTATCTTGGTCCATTTTATCCGATGGCTGCTCTTTGTCGGAGCTGGGATCAGCCATTTGTTTTTCTTTTTTCGCGTTGCCGTCCGCATCATCAGTGTTGCCAGACGCGCCGTAGGGCAGCTGGTCTTTCCCTGGCCTCTCATTACAGCTAAGGCCCACGCTGAGGATCACGACGAGAAATGGGACGTTTTTGAAAATCATTTCTATTCTCACAGGGTCGGCGTACACGTTCAAGAAGCGGCCCAGAGCTTATCGGACGAATCCCTACTGAGCTGAAAGACTATCTTAGAGGCTTTGTATAGACTCGTCATTTCACACAGTTATTAGGGTAAGTCAGGCGAAAGATTCATGACGGCCAGAGACCGTCGGGACCTAACTTATATTAACTTTTCATTTACGAGCATACTCAATCAGTTTTTAGAAGAAGGTCTACATCCATAATCAGCCAACCTCATATCGCTCACTCTGAATAAGCATTTTCCCTTCAACGAGAAGTGTATTTGCTTCCTCACATCGCGTTTTGTAAGTTAGCCGTCTATCCGCGCAGAGCGACCAAATCATTCTCAAGGAAATTGTGATGAAACATATTCAATCCATTCTACTGCTTACTGCATCCTTGACAGCCAACCAATCCCAGGCGTTTCCAGGCATCGATTGGCTTTTCGGGGCTAAAAAGCCAGAGACAGTGTCACTATGCCCGACAGCTCCGAAGTTAGTGAATAACAAGATTGGATTGCAGTGGCGCACACGGATTCAGGTCGAAACTCTCCAACCATCGGTAGATGGTAAAAGTTTGATTGTTGAGATCGCTGACGAAGTGAGAAAATCACTTGACCCACTTAGCGGTAGTGGCGTCGCATCACGAAAAACCTGTTCACGCACTCTGCTTTCCGATGAGAGTACGTCCACACCAGTCGAAAATTGGACTCCGGGCTCGACGCGGCTTCTTGAATGGCGCCCAGCCAGCGACTACGCAATTATCCAAGTTTACCAGCCGACGAAATCTGAGACGTATCAGCTCAACACTCAGACGGGACTGCGCAAGTCACTCTTCACCGAATCGAGTGATAACTGCTCCTCATATACTCTTGCGCAATCTTCTCCCGAGGGTAGCCATATAGCCAAAACCACGATCACCCGTGACTGCACAGATGACTACAAATCACAGATCGCAACCGTGCAAATCTTAAACTCAACTTTGGAAACAGTTACCTTTCTTCCAGCAACTGAGTTCAAAAGCGTTCCGACTTTAACTTGGACCAGTGAAAACACAGCGATTTTGAGCGACGCGATAAGCTCGATCGAAATCACTTTCCCTACGGCGTCTGCTGACTGATTTTCGCATTTATGTTCGAATGAATTCTCGGCCAGGAATATCAACCAGATCGCACATAAGTGTAGAATTTTGGAGTTGTGAGGTTTAAGTTTTCGCGCGATGACTGACCTCCAGCATCTCCTGGAAACCGAGGATTCCCCATGCGTTCAACTTTAATCGCCCTTGCTTTTCTGATCTTAACAAACGCTTGTCGCGTGCAAGAGGATCCCTCCTTCGGCCATATAGTTAAAGGCGATTGGATCAAAGATAACACCGATCCCACCTACCGCTCGACAGCCACGGTACTCATGGGTGTTCGAACAACATTCTGCAGCGGTACTCTAATCGCGCCGAACATAGTTCTCAGCGCGGCTCACTGCTTCAATTCCCCCAAGCTTCAGGAAGGTATTAAAGTTGCGTTCGGGAGTGGGCCGGTCTACGCCCAAACCCTGGAGGTCGAGAGGGTAGTCACTCATCCCGACTTTGCTTTGGCCTGGAACAAAAAGGTTCTTGAAGAAGAAGTCATGGGCCAGCACACAGAAATGGCCTCTAAGTTAGAAGCTCTAGAGAAAATAGTGGTGGACCGCCCGTTGACGGCAGACGAGCAGCTTCAGATGAACGAATTTAAAACCTTTTTCACTCAAGCGGCCCTGGACACCCTTGCGAATTTTCCACGCCCCGTAAACGACATCGCTTTGTTGCTGCTCAAATCTCCAGCGTCAGAGCCTTTTATACCCGCACAACTTCCAGCGCGTGACATGACTTTGCCAATCAACGTTAAACTCGTCACGGCGGGTTTCGGTTTCCCGTCCACGAGAGAGACCTGGGCGGCTGGGCGCTTACGTCGCACAAATGTTGTTTTGGATTCTATTCTTCCCACTGCGAAAGAACTTGTTGTGCGCGGACTTGATGGCGAAGGTTTTTGCAAAGGGGATTCGGGTGGACCGACCTATGACCTGAATCAAGCGGGCCAAACGTTTGTGATCGGAATCAACGTGCGCAACCGCACCTCTTCCTGCGAGGATCCTGCCATCGGTCATCTCACCCATGTGAGTCTATTTTTAGATTGGATCGAATGTCAGACAGAAGGGTTAAACAGCCAAATTCAGGCCGTCTGTCCCACTTAAGAAAGAATTCGGTCGATCAAGATCCAAATCGCCATGATCTAACTTTCAGCGTGGGCTGGGACTTTTACGGGAGATCTCTTTGAGTTTGGTGAGCAAATCCTGGCGATAAGGAGAGCCGCTGATAAAGGCTTCGGTATGGTTGCCGTAAGGAATTTCCCAGAACTCTTTCGGCGGCAGGGCAGCGTCATAGAGCGCTTTTCCGTTTTCAAAGTAAACGACATCATCGGCACTTCCGTGCACGATAATCTTAGGCATAGTCAGACTTTTTATCGCCTTCGAAGGTGCTCGATAATCGCTCACAAGCAGATAGGCGATCGGGCTGAATACCCAGGTCAGGGCCTGGTGGGCAAGCTTTTCACGCGCAAGCTTTTGGTAGGAGTCAAACGAGGATTCAACGACCAGAAGATCCACCTTCTTTGCAAACTCAGGATTCTCAGCAAGACTCGTGACGGCCACCGCTCCGCCAAGACTTTGCGCGAACACCACCAGAGGCAATCCTTTACGCATAAACCGGGCTTGCCCTTCGATATAGGCGAAAGCAGCTTGAGAATCTGCGATTAAAGTTTGCTGCGACGGCTCACCGGGAGTCTTACCGTAGCCGCTGTAATCAAAGATCAGAACAGTGTAGCCTTCAACGGCCAGCCAATCCGAAAACGCAGAATGAGCCGTTAGGTTTTGAGCGTTGCCATGAAAGTGAAGGATGAGCCCTTTGCTCGATTCACTGTCATTCATCAGCCACGCATGGATCGGCCCTTGACCAGCGCGATCGATAGAGATTTCTTTGATAGGGAAAGGAAACTGCGAGGGTTTTCGATACTCCTCGTGATCAGGGAAATAATAGAGATGATTGCAAGCCGTGAGTCCAAACATGAAGGTCATGAAAATTAGCTCACGGACTCTATTCATCGTGTCATTTCCCGATAGAGTTGCTTAACGGTAGGATCAATATCCACCAGCACTTTTTCGACTTCCGTCGGATCGAGTTCTCGACTCTTCACATAGCTCTCAAGACATTGAACACGGGTGACAGTGAGAACGTCGGCGTCCTTCGCGCATTCGATAAAAAAGGCCTGAAATTCGGGTTTGTAAGCAGGATTTTGTTTTTCGAGTGAGGTCAGTGTGCCAAGGGTTTCGGCCGCCTCGATGATCGTCGGAGGCGTTGTGTGCGGATCTTTTTTCACCTCGCTCGTGGCTTCCGCTTTGGTCTTGAACTTTTGGCGGGCAACAACAAGTGCGGCCATGATGTCGGTTTTGCTAGAGCCTGTTGCCTGATGAGCCGGTGCAGAGGAGGTCACACTGGGATCTTGCTCGATTCCAATATCGATTGTATGGGGATTCTCGTCGGCAGGCGTAGCGGCAGTTTCCACGGATTCGGAGTTAAATTTGCCCTCTTTGATCGCTTGATCGAGTTTCCATTTGGCAAAGATAACGACGGCAAGAGCTGTGGTTAAAAGCACAGCCAGTAGCAAGGGTCGCTTCATAGTTCACCTAAGATTGAATGCTCTAAAATCACTGATATTCAGAGCATTAAATCCTGTTTCGGGCGATGGATCAAGCTTCTTAAGAGTCGCGGTGCTTCGAATCACCCGCGACAATCGATCTAGACGGATCGCTTCAAGGCCTTTTAACTCAGCATCCGAGCAACGTGCATTGCGCAGGCACAGGTCAATCAAAGGATCAAGTACAGCAGCGCCTACGCTGTAAGCACCGTTCGCTGTGTTATCACACGCCGGCACACCGATGAGTTCAGGTGGTACCAGACTGCCGCTTGGACAGACAACGTGAGGAAAACCTGTGCTGCCACCGCTCGAATTGCCATCGGAATGGCGAGCCTCGTGAAATAGGACTTCGATGCGCTGAAGGGAATTGGAGTATGCGCGAACATTCGTGTGATTGACCTGATAGTTCGGATCGAACAAAGCCGGACCGATACGCATAAGTCCTGCGCGCGGTGAGAGCACCGGTATCCACTGATCGTTGATTAGGACGACGATATACGACAAGGTCCCGCGGACGCGTTGCTCGTCGAGTGTGGTTAGATAAATCGCAGTGCCGATATTTCCACCCCCAGTGTTGACTTCTTCCTCAGCGTTTTCTCCCGGCCCGAGTTCTTGAAGCCCAACCTGACCTTCTTTGCCGTATACGAGTCCGAGTTGATACGTGGCAAGATCGGCGCGAAGTATATAGCGAATCCGTTCTTTAAACCAAAGGGAGAGTGATTCGGGCGTGGACACACCGTCACCCAGAAGCTCTTCAAGCGTGGTCTGTTGAGTGGCTGACATCAGCCCATCCCAATTATCGATGATGCGAAGATCACTTTTTAAAGTATCAACCTGTGCGCCTGGGACATCGCGAGCAAAAATAAGATGCTCGGCCAGTGGGCCGTCGGTGAGAGGCAATGTAGTCAGTGTGCGAGAAAACGGCAGTGGCGGTGTAACAAACTGGGGTCCTTCGCTCGTTTTCGTTTCCGAACCGCAAGCGGTGAGCAGACTCCATAGTGCGAAGAAAAGTATGCCGTGAGTCTTCATATGCCACCCCAAATTTCGAAGCTGCCGGATACTAGCAAGTATTCCCAAGCAGTCAAGGTTATATTGGCCTAACACTTTGCCCTAAAACGAATATTTCCTGATTTCCTTCGCGGCCCTTTAACCGGCTATTCACAGCTTTTTGAAGAGAAATGCCTTCGCGTTCCATCGCCGCGCGGACTTTTTCGAGGGCTTTTTCCCGCAAGCTTGGATCATTGACAACGCCACCGGTCGGAATAAGGCTGACCTCCAGCTCGAACTGCGGCTTGACCAGCAGAAGATAAGACACGGGATAATGCGGCGTAATCTTACGAATTGCCTTGAGCGTTCGATCCAAAGAGTTGAACGATAAATCGGCAAGGACGATCGAAATCTCGCTCGTCAAAGGCTCCTTCAAATCCCGTATATCGGTACTCTCCATCGAGATGACCCGAGCGTCCGTCTTAAGTTTCCAGTCAAGCTGATTGAATCCCATTTCGATCGCGTACACCTGCTTGGCTCCAAGTTGGAGTGAGCAGTCGGTAAAACCTCCAGTCGAAGCCCCGCAATCAAGAACCACGGCCCCACCGAAACTATCCGTGAGGGCAAGATCTTCGGCCGCGCCCCAGAGCTTGTCACCGCCTCGGCTGACAAAGCGCGAGCGGTTCTTAGCGCGAACGATCTGCTCCGGCTTCACCAGATATCCGGGCTTGTCTTCTTTCTGTTCGTTCACGAAAATCTCGCCAGCCATGATGAGGGCTGACGCTTCTTTAAGATCCTGGGCGAAGCCCAGTTCGACAATCTTTACGTCGAGTCTAATTTTGCCCTTTTTCATAGTCATATTCAGCGCTCACAGATCTAGGGGCTTAGCAAAAAATACACAAACGATCTTCGATACTTTTCAAAAAAACCGTCAAAGCTCTCAATCTTTTTCCTGGCATGCCGAAGACGTGTCTATTGCGAATGCAATGGGCCTCTGGGCCGCCGGCTGAAATCAGGAGAATGGTATGGGACAGACGAATCTAAAAATCCTTTTCATTGACGAAAAGCGGATTACTTCCGAACTGGAGAAAGCCGGCTATCGCAAAATCGGTGCTCAAATCCATCAGGCCACCAACTTCACTCAGGCCAAAGACGCTTTGAAAGCGGGGCATGTTGATGTCATCGTAATCAATTATGATTATGCCGCTGTCGATGCATGCAACGTTTGCGAGCACTTCAAAAAAGACAAGGCGACTGCCGATATCCCGGTGATCTTTACCAGCGTTCAATCCTTACCACGTAAGGTGGCTAACCGCGAGATGGGCCCCGACCTCTTCGTCGAAACGCCTGTGCCTCGCGAATACTTCATCGAACAGATCAGAAACCTACTCGAAGAGAAGACTCGCGAAACCGCACGCGTCACTCACCCGGGTTTTGCGACCTTTGATTTCAAAGGCAAGACGATCGAATGTCCTATCCAAGATATTTCGCGATCAGGCATTCTTTTGGCCACTGATCTAGGAATTGATCCCGGCACCAAACTCAGCCTGACCTTCGAACTGCCCGGCTACCTCAAAGCGATCAAGGTCGAATGCGAAGTGATCCGCCGTATAGCAGGTGATTCGCGCCGCGATGTGTCCGCCGGTCTTGGAATTCGTTTCGACGAATTTAGCGGCGACTCGCAAAAACGCCTCGAGAAATACGTGGCGAAGACTCAGGTCGACGATCCCAAACTCGTTTACTATCTCTAAGGATTCACGCCCAGGGTGAGACTCGCAAGGGTCTCATCCTTTTTTTGCATTTTCGTCTTCATCCCTTTTTGCTGCTGCTTTTCAGCCTGAACAACCAGTTGGCCGCAGGCCGCATCGATATCCTGCCCTTTGCTGTAACGCACCATCACCCTCAGCCCAGCCGCATGAAGATAATCACGGAACCTATCTAAAGACTCCGGCTCCGGACCACGAAACTGCGAGGGCCCGACGACATTCAAAGGAATCAAATTAATTTTGACAGCCAAACCATCGAGCAAATCGACGATTCCTTGCGCCTGCTCCTCGGTATCGTTCACACCAGAGATCACAGTATATTGAATCAAAACTGAGCGATCGTCTCGGTCTTGGTAGTACTCCTTTAAAAACGCGATCACATCGGCGATCGGCCAGCGCCGGTTGATCGGCATGAGTTGCGATCGCTCGCGATTATTGGTCGCGTGAAGACTTAATGCGAGAGACACTTTTGGGAAGCTGCTAAGGAGTTGACGCATGCCGTCCAAATGCCCCGCGGTCGAGACCGATATTTTTCGCAGGGAGATATTCGCGCCCACAGGCTCTGGGAGTATAGTCAAAACCTTTTCTATCGCTTCGACATTGTCCAGCGGTTCGCCCATTCCCATAAAAACAATATTAGAAACCGTCTGCCGCGGACCATAGCCGCGCTCAACGCTCCACTCCGGATGGGCCCGAATCCATCGACGCGCGATCATAAGCTGCGCAATGATTTCGCCGGCCGTGAGCTGACGCTTAAGACCCATGCGGCCCGTGTGACAAAAGCTGCAAGCCTGCGCGCAGCCGACTTGAGACGATACGCAAAGGGTTACGCGGCCACGTTCGGGCATAAGCACCGATTCGATCAGGGCTCCGTCTTCAAGTTTCACCAAAAATTTTACTGTACCGTCGTATCGCGACAAAGATTCCTGATGAACACTCGCCTGATTCAGACGGTACTCGGAGATGAACTGATCACGAAGAGCGTGAGGAATAAACGGAGCGAGCCAGGGCTCATCGAGAAAATCTTTATAGGCCGCTCGATAGAGGGTCTTTGCATGCTGGACCGAATAAGGTCGACAAAGCTCGGTAAGCTCAGCGTAACTTAAATCAAAAAAGTCCTTCATCTCGCCCCCTAATGGCACCCCAGGAATGAGGCTCACCTTAGAGACTTGATGAAGGACTTGCAAGGCCAAAGCCCGACGAATTAAGCGTATTTAAGGCCGCGAATGCCGACGTTCGAGTTCCTCGGCCATCAGGTTCAGGGCTTTCTCAAGATCGCGAAGATGTTCATCCTTCTTTCGAAGGTTGAGACGAGCCGCATAATATCCGTTGGTCATACTGACAACAAAGCGGGTAACCGCCACCAGAGGACCAGTATACTTATGGTGAGCACGAACGATTAGAACTATCATTACAACTATATAGGCAGTGATCGCGACAACCAATCCCGTCATGTTCCGACGAACGATGTCGTTCATAATGAGTTCGTGCTGAAGCCCGTCGTCCACCACCTTGAAGATAGTCTGGATCTGGACGTACTGCTCGGAGAACATCGCATAGCCGAAATAACCGACCAGGCCGAGGAAGACCA
Source organism: Bdellovibrionota bacterium (assembly GCA_040385935.1). GTDB lineage: Bacteria > Bdellovibrionota_B > Oligoflexia > Oligoflexales > Oligoflexaceae > Oligoflexus. The sequence continues at coordinate 3,728 of JAZKGL010000392.1, read as the reverse complement.
GAGTACAAGCAATCAACTGCGCGCCAAATTGAGTGGCCAAGAAAAACTCGCGGATCAAGGGCCCAAGTTTACGGCCGTTGCCTGCTTCTTTCTCTTTACGACTTTGCTCTGCCATCCGTGGCCTCTCCCATGAGTGCTTGTTAGAAATGCTTGCGATTTCGTTGTGGTTACTATGACAGTGTGCATTGCAGGATGCGAATTCCGCAAGAAAAATCTTGCGTTTTGGAAGACTCACATTTAGTCTGCCAGCTCTCGTCACTAACTTTTGCGAGTGGAGTCGAAATTGCACGGTTCAAGACACAGAAGAAAACATCCCAAGGGTCGCCGCAAAGTGGGTCGTAAGAAGCGTCGTATGATGCGTCTTCGCCGTTCGTTGCGCACCAAATAATTCGAGTGGCAGTTAGCCTCAACTTGTTGAGGCTGTCGGACTCGAGTTGGGTTTATGCGGTAGTAAGCTTCGGCTACTACCGCTTGATCCGTTTTGGAGGTCCATTTTTCCCCTAAGCCCCGCTACCGGACTCGACTAATCCTCTTCGTTCCTTCTTTTCTAACCCGCTCTTATAAAAAAATAAGTTTCCAATCAGAGACTGAATAGTTCTGTGGTCATAGGACGCATCGTCACCTCTGCGCTGCGTCAACCTATTCAATTTTCTTTGCAATACCATTTCGACCTCAGTAAGCTATGTGAATAGCAATCACAACCGACAAAGAGTTGACGACGAACGAATGGTTTCGTTCGGCGGTATTTCATTGTTTACCCTTCAGAGAGGCGACAATGCTGAACTTCATTCTCGAACTGGAACGCGTGCTTAAGATTTGGCCTGATGGAGTGAAATGGAGTCTCGTCCAAATCGCTGAGCAAACCAGAACGAAAGTTCCGCATTGCGTGGAAATCATGTTGGATGCTCTGACGAAGAATCCGGACGTCCACGATCCACTTTCCTACAATGAAGTGCAGAAGGCGTTTATCGTCCTGCGCGATCGTAACCGTGTCGCTCTCGACTCGCTCCTTGAGCAAGGTCGTCAGGCTGTGCAGCAGGCGGTGGAATCCTATGAAGTCGTGATGGACCGCGTTCGTGGTATGGAGCAAGGTAAGAACCGTCGCGGCGCCTACCGCACCTTGAACTATACCTATGGCAACTACCTCGATCTGCTCCCAGCCGAGATCAAAACATCGATCTGCAACGACTGCCTGCGCATCGGCATCAAAGAAAAAATCAATTTCCAAGAGCTCTCCCAATGGCTTCAACGTGGCATTGGACACGTGATGGAGCACCCTGGTCGTGACGCAGTGGAAGAGGCGCTTGACTTTCTAGAGGCCTATGGAGACTATTTTCTGACTGAAGCGAATGGAAAGGGTGAAAAGTTTCTAACCAATCTTTTGCTCAGGCTAAAACCAGCAGCAATGGAATGGGATCTTTCGCCCAAGCTAAACGAGGTCGCCAGTGACTTCCGTTTGACTGAAGTCATGGATGTGTTTGTCTAACCCCGGTGGCTGAAGCTTCAAGTTTGAAGTTCCTTCTGTCGGGCACCGCCGGAATGGAACTAAACTTGAGTAGCAAAAAGCCAGCAAAACCCGTCAAAGCCAAGACTTCCAAGTCGAAAAAAGTTCAAAAGCTAGCTAAAGCCACGAAAGCGTCCTTAGGCCAAGCCTCTAAAAGCAAGCCTCGCGTGCCCCAAGTTACACACAAGGCCGCCGCGCAGCCTCTAGCCCGACTCCCCAAACCTTTGAAAACAAGTCAGGTCTTCGCTGCCTGTCCTACCAGTGCGTTTACCTTTGAAACCACCAAAGACCTACCGACCTCCCACGAGATCATTTCGCAGGATCGCGCGATTCAGGCTATCAATATGGGCCTGAGCATACAGCGTCCTGGCTATAATATTTATGTCGCAGGGATTGAGGGTACCGGGAAAACTTCGGTTATCCGTCAGTTTCTTCAGACCTGGTCAGCCAACTCCGAAGCACCGCCCGATTGGATCTACCTCTACAATTTCTCCGAGCCGGAGACGCCTCGCTGTATCAAGCTTTTGCGTGGCGAAGGCAAAAAGTTTAAAAAATCGATGGAGCATTTGGTTAAGTCGCTTCGTTCCGAGATTCCTGTCGCTTTGCAGAGCGAGGATTACGAGAACGCGGTGAATACCTTTAT
>JAZKGL010000392.1:0-1481 GCA_040385935.1 Bdellovibrionota bacterium | reverse complement strand
AAGGTTCGTGGGATCGATAAGGAAACGGCTGATCAGCTCGATAAGCTTCGCGATAGTATCGCTGAGCAGATCGTAACGGCATTGATCACGCCTCTGCTTGAAGAATATGGCGACTTTCCTGATATCGCAGCTTACCTCGAAGAGGTTCGCGAAGATGTGAAGGAGAATCTTCTGGAATTCGTCGAGGAAGAATCGACGACCGAAGGATCTGAGCCGACTTACTCGGAAGAGATTAAAGATAAGTTTAACAAGTACAAGATCAACGTCTTCGTCGATAACTCGAAGACCGATCGCGCGCCTGTGATCATTGAAGATAATCCGACTTATTATAATCTCTTCGGCAAGATTGAAAAGAATGTCGAACACGGAATGTATCACACCGATTTCACCATGATCAAAGCTGGGGCGTTGCATCGAGCGAACGGTGGATATCTGGTTTTGAATGCTTTGGATATCTTTCGCACGGGCAATATCTGGGAAGCTTTGAAAAGAATTCTACGCGCGCGCAAAGGTTTTATCGAAGACATGGGCGAGCAACTGTCTTTGCTTCCCACTTCGGGTCTAAGACCTGAGGCGATGCCTTTGGAACTCAAAGTGATCCTTATCGGAACCGATGAGATTTATCACGTCCTCTTTCAAGAGGATGAAGAGTTTCAAAAGATCTTTAAGGTGAAGGCTGACTTCGACTTTAAGATGGAGCGCACGCAGCTTAATATTCAAAGTTATGTTTCGTTTGTGGCGACGCGGGCGAAATTAGAGAAGCTGGCTCCGTTTGATCGCAGCGCTGTTGCGGCGATCGTTGAGTACGGTTCGCGGTTGGTGGATGATCAAAAGTTGTTGTCCACACGTTTTGGCGAAATCAAGGATTTGACGATTGAGTCGGATTTTATCGCCAAACAGCAGGGCCACCGGATTGTCACGCGTGCGGATGTGGAAACAGCTCTGGATATGAAGGCTTATCGGCTGAATCAACAGGAGGAGTACCTCCTTCGTTTGATGAAGCAAGAAGATATCTTGGTGCAGGTGGATGGTGAGCGCGTAGGTCAGATCAATGGCCTTGCGGTTTACGATTATGCGGACTATTCGTTTGGTAAAATCAACCGGATTACGTGTACGACTTCGCCGAATAAGTCTGGGATTTTGAATATTGAGCGAACCGTTCGTTTGTCGGGTAAGATTCATGACAAAGCGGTTTTGATTATTGCTGGTTTCTTCAAGGCTATGCTGCCTCGCGATAAGCCGTATTCATTTACATCGTCGGTCTGTTTTGAGCAGAACTACGGTCCTATCGATGGCGATAGTGCGACCTTAGCCGAAGTGATTGCGATCGTGAGTTCGCTGGCGCGGATTCCGATTAAGCAAAATTTGTGTATCACCGGTTCGATGAATCAGTTCGGTGATGTGCAGACGATCGGCGGCGTCAATGAGAAGGTCGAGGGCTTCTTTAAAATCTGCGATATGCTCGGCAAGTCTGAAGAGTA
>JAZKGL010000391.1:0-19254 GCA_040385935.1 Bdellovibrionota bacterium | reverse complement strand
GGGCAAGTTTTGTCGATATATTTGTTGAACGCACCGTCTACGAAGCCATCACGCTGCGTGACAGTGAAGTGAAAGATATCAAGACCGGTACCGACTTCGGCATCGGCATACGTGCGATCTTTGGTCAAAAGTCAGTCTACGGTTATACGAATATCGCCGAACGCGAAGAGCTTCTACGCATCCTTAAGCTTATCTGTGCGATGGACAAGACCTCGCGTTCGATGACGCCCGCGGCTCAAGATTTCCGCAAGATCAAAGGGCAGATGGCGATCCAGCGAGGACTGGATAAGCCGAGTCCCTATGAAGAAAAGATCGCTTTCCTTCGCAAAGTGGATGCGGCCGCCAGACGAAATGCTCATGTGTCTCAGGTCGATGCTCTCAGCATGCAGAAGTGGCAAACAATCCAGGTCTTCGATAGTGAAGGTCTGGCGATTGAAGATCAACGGCACGCTTTACGTGTGCCCATGACTGTGATCGCAACCGATGGCAGCAAGCAGGCGCGCTCCTTCTCAGGACCAGGTGGAACGGTCGGCTGGGAATTTGTAGCTGGACTTAATACCGATGAGATCGCCGATGAACTCGTCAAACGCGCACTCACCGTGCTCCACGCTGATCCTTGTCCAGCGGGGAAAATGCCGGTCGTGATTGATAATGGATTCGGGGGCGTTATTTTCCACGAAGCCTGCGGTCATCTCCTTGAGACGACATCGGTGGAAAAAAAGGCCTCAGTCTTTCACGATAAAATGGGCGAATATATCGCCTCGCCTGTTGTCTCTGCCATCGATGATGGGACGATTCCCGGACAATGGGGCTCTTTGATGGTGGATGATGAAGGAATGGAAACGCAAAAAACGCAGTTGATCAAAGACGGCAAACTTGTTTCGTTTTTAGTCGATCGCCTGGGCTCGATGAAGACGGGTTACGCACGCACGGGATCGGCGCGTCGTCAGTCTTATAAATTCGCGCCCGCCTCACGCATGCGAAATACCTATATCGATGCGGGTAAAGACACGATGGACGATATGATAGCGTCTGTGCCTTACGGTTTATACGCAAAGGTTATGGGTGGCGGTAGTGTTTCACCGGGCACCGGCGATTTCAACTTCGCGGTGGAAGAAGCTTATATCATCAAAGATGGAAAGATTGGCAAAGCTGTTCGAGGCGCTACGCTTATCGGTGCTGGTCCACAAGTTTTAAAAAGTATATCGATGGTCGGTAAAAATCTGGCCCTTGCACCCGGCATGTGCGGATCGGTCAGTGGATCGATCAATGTCACGGTTGGTCAGCCATCCATCAAGGTCGATGAAATTTTGGTCGGAGGAGAAGCGTAATGGATCATTCGAACGGCAAAGACTTATGTTTTCAAATCGTCGACATGGCTAAGAAAGCCGGCATTCAAGAGTGCGACGTTATATTAAATCGCGGCCAGTCTTTAAGTTTGCAGGCGCTTAAAGGTTCCATCGATAAATCTAAGGTGACGAGCACACAGGTCGTTGGAATCCGTGTGATTCAAGATCAAAAGATCGGAATCTCGGCTTCGGAAAGTCTTGAGACCGAATCGCTGCGTATGATGGTCGAGCAGGCCAAGGCTACAAGCAAGTATTCGGGCGTTGACCCCTATCAATCGATCACGCAAAAAAATAGCGACGATATTATTGTTGTGCCGGATCGCGTGAAGGAAGCCGATCGCACCTCCCTGCAGGAGAAGATTGCGCTTGCGATCGAACTCGAGCAAAAGATATTGGCTAAAGACAAGCGGATTCATAACGTTCCTTACAGTGGATATTCGGACGGTGAGGGCGAGAGCTTTTATGCCAATCACCTTGGAACGTTCTGTTATCAAAAAGATCGCTCTTTCAGCGCTTACACCTCGGCACTGGCCGGCAAAGATCCTCATCAAGCGATGTACAGCTCATCCACGATCGGACGAACGTTTGCCGAGCTGGACCTCGAGGCCTGCGTAGACGAAGCCAGCGAGATCGCTTTGCGTCTGCTCGATGCCAAAGCCATTCAAACGGGACGCTACGATGTTATCTTCTCGGTCGATGAGTGGGAGAGCATACTCGGTGCTCACCTCGGTGCGTTCTCGGCCAAGGCCGCAAAAGAAGGAACGGCCTTTTACCGCGATAAGCTCTCGACTTCTATCGCTCACTCCGGTTTAACCATGCGCGATCTGCCGAAGTATGCCGACGGCTTTTCTTACTCAGCCTTCGATGACGAGGGTGTGCCAAGGGAAGATCTTACCGTTATCGATCACGGTGTTTTAAAAAGTTTCTATCATAACAGTTCAACGGCAAAATTCTTTAAAACCAAAACCACGGCTCACGCCGGTCGTGGGGCTCGGGGTTCGCTCGGGGTTTCGCCTTCGCAACTCGTCTTTGATACGGGAAGCTCTTCGGACAAAGACATGTATACGGGACAGGTTCTTAAAGTGATTTCTCTCAAAGGTCTTCATTCAGGAACCAATGCCGTATCGGGCCATTTTTCACTCGCGATCGAAGGCGTTCTTTATAAAGACGGAACACCGGGGCAGATGGTAAAGGACGTGACTTTGTCGGCGAACTTCTACGACATTTTGAAAAATATTCAAGCGATTGGCACCAAGCTGGAGGCTTCGGCTGGGCGAGGGTTCTTCTCACCTTCTATTCGATTTAGCGGGCTGAGTGTCGCGGGTACATAAAAGGAGGAGACGATGAGCGAGAAACACCCCTTAGTGGGCAAAGCGGCCCCTGCTTTTAGTTTGTTAAATCAGGCTGGCGAGACGATCAAGCTCAAGGATTTTAAGGGTGAGAAAAACGTTGTTCTCTACTTCTATCCCAAAGCCATGACGCCTGGATGCACGACGCAGGCCTGTGGCATTCGGGATAACAAAAGAAAGTTTACAGCCTCGGACACCGTAGTCTTGGGCGTAAGTCCGGACGCCGAAAAATCTTTGATCAAATTCCGAGAGAAAGAAGACCTAAATTTCGATCTGCTCTCCGATCCTGATCATAAGGTAGCAGAAGACTATGGCGCCTGGGGCATGAAGAAGCTCTACGGTCGCGAGTATGAAGGCTTAATACGAAGCACCTTTATCATCGGGAAAGATGGCAAGCTCAAATACGTAGTGCCCAAAGTGAACACCAAAACTCATCACGATGATGTGCTCAAGTGGATCAAAGAAAATCTGGATTGAATACTCGTCTTAAGGGAAACGCGCCATGAGCAAAGAGAGTCCGATATTGACCGTCGAAAATCTTACGGTGCGATTCGAGGATAAGGTTCGCGGCAGCGTCACCGCCGTCAAAGACGTGAGTTTCTCGCTCGCCAAAGGCAAGAGTCTTGCGATCGTAGGCGAATCCGGATCGGGAAAAAGCGTATCATCTCTGGCCCTCATGGGGCTGCTTCCGCCCACCGCTCAGGTCACGGCCAAGACCATGCATCTTGCTGAACTTGATCTTCTCAAAATGAGTAAAGATGCAAGGCGACAGCTATGCGGCCGGCGCATGGCCATGATTTTCCAAGAACCAATGAGTTCGCTGAACCCTTTGATTCAAGTGGGCGATCAAATCCTTGAGACTCTGCTTTTGCACAAAGACCTTGGGAAAAAGGCTGCGATCGATCGCACGTTGGAGTTGATCGATCAGGTCGGACTTCCCACACCCTCGCTGCTTTACAAACGGTATCCACACGAACTCTCAGGAGGCCAGCAGCAACGCATCATGATCGCTATGGGCATAGCCTGTGAGCCTGATCTATTGATCGCCGATGAACCGACCACGGCCCTTGACGTGACGATTCAAAAGCAGGTGATCGAACTCCTCGTATCCCTACAGGAAAAGTATCAAATGTCGCTCCTTTTCATCACGCATGATCTCGCGCTCGTCGGTGATCTAGCCGACGACATAGCCGTGATGTATCGCGGTGAGATGGTGGAGACGGGGAAAACAGCCAAGGTTTTCGCCGATCCGCGTGAGGCTTACACACGTGGCCTGTTAGCCTGTCGTCCCCCTCTGGATAAGAGACCAGTCCGTTTGTTGACGGTTTCGGACTTTGTGGCAAACACGCTTCCTAAAATTGACTATACGCCTCAGCCTTCGAAGTCGACCGATGAAGTGATACTGGAGATCAAAGGTCTTACGAAAACTTACGCACAAAAAAAGCATTTATTTGCCAAGCCCGAACTCTTTCACGCTGTCGATCAGGTCGATCTCAAAGTTCGCAAAGGCATGCGCCTTGGAATCGTTGGTGAGTCGGGCTGCGGAAAAACCACACTGGCTCGTAGCATCATCCGTCTCATCGAACCCACGGATGGAACTATCATCTTTGATGGCCTGGACATCACGCATTTGTCCGATAGAGACCTGATACCTGTGCGTAGACGGATTCAATATATCTTTCAAAATCCCTACGGCGCGCTTAACCCTCGCATGACGATAGGCGAGATCCTAATCGAGCCTTTAATCATTCACGAACTGGGTGGAAGCAAAGAGGATCGCTGGGAGGCCGCCGCCAAGCAAATCGAATCGGTAGGTCTTAGCCGCAGCATGCTTCAAAGATTTCCACACGAGTTCTCCGGTGGACAAAGGCAGCGCATATGCATCGCGCGCGCACTGATGCTCAACCCGGAGATCTTGGTCTGCGATGAGTGTGTCTCCGCCCTCGATGTCTCGGTTCAGGCGCAGATTCTCAATTTGCTCCAGGATATACAGGATGAGCGAGGCATAACGTTTATTTTTATTAGCCATGATTTAGCGGTCGTGAAGTATTTCTCTGAGGAAGTCTGCGTGATGAGCAAAGGCAAAATCGTGGAGCGCGGCGCCGCCGATGAGATTTACGCCCATCCGAAACATATCTTCACGCAGCGACTGCTCAATGCGATTCCTAAGGGAATTCCCAAGGGGGCCTTGGCATCGGCCCCCTCGTATTACTGAATTTTAATTGACGGGAGTTTGAGGGAGAGTTTGGCGAAGTCGAATCAAATCATCGGTCGCCACCGAATAGAGTTTGCCACAGAATTCGCAGCGAACCTCGCTCTCCTCACCACTGGCTATCATGTCGTCAAGAGTAATCGGTCCGAGAAGGAGTATCGAACGTTCCACGCGATCGATATTACAGCCGCATCGATAATGAAGTTCGAACGGATGATCGATCTCTTCAAACTTAAAGTTGAGCAGATACACATCGATCAACTCTTCGGCCGTCGCTCCTTGACGAATGCGATCGGAGAGAGTGCCGGTCATTTGCTGAAGAGCCTCGAGCTTACGCACGGTGTCATCGGTGTAGCCCGGCATGAGTTCGAGCACATAACCACCGGCAACCTCGATCCCATCATCGAGAGGAATCGCGGCTAAGGCGACTATCGAAGGGATCTGCTGCGACTGTCCAAGGTAATAAGCGACGTCATCGCCAATCTCACCACTCAGAATCTCAACATTGCCGATCTGCGGTTGACGGTCATGAGGCTGCTGATTGGCGACTTCTAAAAAGCCTTGGCCTAAACCTGCGCCGATTTGGGTAACACCTTCGGGTAGGACAGCGCCACGATTCTCGCAGTAAGCCCTTGCCGAGCCTTCGTAGGATGCGGCTGCGAAGATGACTTTCACCGGTCCATCGCCTTGAAAGTTTAAACTGAGACTTAACTTATCTTTGAGCTGACTTGCCATCAAAACAGCAGCGGTGAGTGCGCGCGCTGTGAGCACTTTAGCTAAAGGGGATGCTTCAAGATAGCGAAACGCTTCATTCACAAGCTCAGTCGAAATGACTGTTGAAATACGAATCGTGCCGTCTTCGGATAGATATTTGCGAACTTTTGCCATGGATTGCCTCCTCTGAGCCCACTTTTGTATATCAAAAAAATGTCCTCAGAACTGCTGAAAATGTGCCGATAGAAGAGCAGGTTCAAGAGAAAAGTCTGAGGTATTTTATGGCAACCAGAAATGACTTTAAAAAGTCGGGGTTAGCATTTGCAATCGGCACAGGTCTAGTCGGTGTGCTGGTCTCGTTTCGATCCGGCGGTAGTCTTGTTGCCGTTTGTGCAACCGTAGGAATTCCTGCCCTAATGTTCGGTGGCTACGTGCTTCACCAAAAACGCCGCCAAGCGCGCCTCAGAATTATTGCCGAGATGCAAAACACACAATTTAAAGTGATGCCGAAGCTCTCGCGCGAGCGACTGGATATTATTTTTGGCAAGAATTTAAACGAAAATCCTTTAGCCTATGTTCGGACGCCGGGACAGATCGAAAGGCGCGTACTACTCCCTCGCGATCATCACATCACGAAACAAAGAATTTTGCAGGGACGAGCGCCCGCTATCGCTGACGAGGAAGTTGATGTGCGCGATCAGTGGCATTCTTGATAAGAAAAGAAAGGGGCTTATAACCCTTTCAAAAACTCTTTCACGATCTTCATGACTAATATCGGGCTCTCGTTCTGAGGGCTATGGCCAAGGCCTTTCAGAAACTTCAGCTGCGAATTCTTAATTTCTTTTCGCAACAGATGACCTGTCACAGGGGGAAAGAAGCTGTCTCGATCGCCCCAAAGGATGAGCGTAGGAGCTTTAACGTCTTTAAGCCGGTGATTCAAGGATACTTCCTCAAGTCGAGGATCGTTCATCGACGTGAGGCCTTCCAAAAGATCGGAAAGGATTTTTCCATTCCAGCGTGAAAGGCGCGAGAATTCGCGGAAGAGATGTTCGCGCACTAAGGGTGGGATGATCGGCGGTTTATGAAACACGCGGTGAAGGAAGTACTCAAACTGCATGGGCGAATGAATTTCAAAGACGCTGCGGCCGTTTAAAAATTCATGATAAATCGATGGAACTTCTGCAACTACGATCCCTGCAGGATCGAGAACGGTGAGAGTTTGCACCATATCCGGATAACGGATGGCTATATCGAGGGCAATGGCTCCGCCGAGGGAATTGCCCATTAAATGAAACTGAGTCCAACCTTCTGCGCGGATCGCATCGACCAACCAATCCGAATAGTTCTGCAGGTTGTAGCGGCCCTTTTTCTTTTTGAAGCTTTTGCCAAAACCGGGAAGATCAGGAATAAGCAGGTTGTAGTCCGTTACGAGCATGTGAGCCGAGTCGAAGAAGTTTTCTTTGCAGTCGGCAAAACCATGAAGAAAGACGACTCGCGGCCTCTGGCCTCGCTGGATCACCACGTATTCGATGCGAGGTCCACTTGTCGTCACCTTGATTTCAGCACCGAGCATGACTCGCCGAAGCTTGACGTAGTTTTCGTAGATATCTTCGCCTACGCTTCGTTTGATGCGCTCCAAAACGCTGCTGCGCTCGCTCACACTGAACTCCGTTTTCCACATAAAAAAAGCCTTATCCCGTTTATCGACCGGCTCGCTCAAAGCTTGAGGGGATGGTCGCGGGATAAGGCGTAATTATCTAGAATTATTCAGTATAGTCGAAGTACTTTGCTCAAATTAAGGGTAGTAAATAGCTCCACTTTTGTCGTATTTATAGCCTGCGAACTGACCACTCCAAACGATAGCGCTTGAGCCCGTCCAAATTATCGAAGAATTGTTTCGGGCGATGGGAGCGATTGAGCTTCCGAGGACTCGCCATCTTTGGGTCACAGGATTGAAGGCAAACACTTCGCCGAAGAAATTTGCAAAGCGAGTGGACTTGCCGCCGAGGAGTAAGATCTCTTCCCCGTTCCAGACGGCTCGGTGACCGATTCGTTCAATCACAAGTTCGCTGCTGAATTTCGTCCAAACATCTTTATCAACATCGTAGGTGCCACCCGACGATCGCAAATCGAATCCTGTGCTAATTCCACCGCCGCTGATTATGACCATCTTCGATCCCGTCCAGATCGCTTGGTGAACGGCGCGTTTGCTCGGAGCACCTTCTAGGTTCGTGGCTACCCAGCTATCGTTTTTAGGGTCGTAAACCCCACCTGTGTTAGTGATCTCACGAGAGAAATCATCGGTTCCCAAATAGCCGCCCCATATCACCATTTTCGATCCAGTCCAGACTGCAGTATGGGATGCCAAGCGCTCAGGGGCCGCCTCGCTGGATACATTCATTTTCTTCCACGCAATGGCTTTATCAGTGACCTCCAGAATAGCCCCTAATGGGTCGGTTGTTTTACTATCTGTGCCGCCCCAGATAATGGCATTCTCACCAGTCCAAATCACCGTCTGGCGTGGGTCATCTTTCGATGTCGAACTCCTGGGTGACCAAAAATCTGGCGTTTTTACCGAGCGAAATGCGCCGGTTTCAGGATTGAGCAAAAATCCACTGTAAACCCAATCCGTGGATGTACCCTTCGTGCGAAAACCACCCCAGATTAAAACCTCTTTACCCGTCCAAACCGCTGCCACATCGTGACGAGCGCCGAACTCTTGAGGAGCTGTAAGGATTCGCCATAGATTTGTACGAGGATCATAGGCGCGAATTGTTGCAAGTGAGGTACTAGTCGTATCGCCTACGATGAGCCCACCGATGATAATCATCTCTTTGCCGGTCCACACCGCTGTGTGCCGTTCGCTTGCCTCAGGTGCGTTTTCAAGTCCAATGCTCACGGCATCCATGTTGCCCATACGCCACGCATCGATAATGCCAACAGCAACTTTATCCGCAGTCGTTTCATCGCCGTTGAAGTGATGAACCGATTCGTGGATTAAAATCTGAGCGGCGTTAACAAAAGACTCGGTGTTCTCGCGACAAGCCACGTAAGAAAACTGAATGGGATTAGAGACCGGAAGCTTCACCCCATCACCCGGAGGAACCGTCCAAGCGCAAGTCGGACGATCTTCGAGCGTCCACAAATGCTCCGATTGCAAAATATCAGCGGCTAAGAACGCTTGATTCTGAAGGATCCAGTCACGGATCGCCGGCTCTTTGATGTTCGAAAGCGAGTTGGGCTTAATGCGAAGAACAACGTTCGCCGCGTAGTCGCGAGCGCGCGCAAATCCAATGCGAAGACCATCTCCGCCGTTGCCGACGCCCCAGTGACCAAGCTCGCCGCCTGGCGTCACGTGAGGAAGGCTCGAATCTAGACCGATCTTAACCGGTTTATCGGCGAGACCTTCAAGAGCTGGGGTCGAATAGCCTATCGGAAAGTTAAATCCGCCAAGACCGTTACCGGAATTGCCGAACAATGGTGCGGTCGCTCCCGTTCCCCTGAGTTTAAATGGGTTGACGTTTTGCGCCAAGACCTGACTCGTCATCAGTATCCCCGCGGCTATCATGAAAGACTTCATACAGTTTCCTCCTCGACGATCTTGAATAATTGCATTGAGATGCAGTAGAGCAATTCCTTACTTTCATCCGCATCGAGATCCACGCAAAACCTCTTTTGAAACTCGGTAATCGCTTCAAAAGCCCGGGGAAGATCGCTGCGGTTTAGAGTCAATAAACGGGTGGAAAAAAAGCGTTCATCCACCGCTTGAGTTTCCATTGCCACGAGGGCTTTTTCGAGCACTTGTTTATGAAATTTTCGTATGCTGCTCGATGGCACTCCACCAGGCACCCAACCGTTCGATTGGGTGGCAACGAATTTTCCGTCCTCGATTTTCAAAAGACCCACACGAATGAGGCGATCGATGGCGAGTTCGATCTGTATGACCTGAACGCCGAGACGTCTCGATATCCACTTGGTATCATGCTTGAAGTTTTTCACCTTCATGAGTTCCATAATACCGAGGTGATACCAGTCGGAGATGATTTTAAAGGAGTCGAGCTGCAGGCTGTAAAGCTCATCACGACTCTTTTCGTAGTCAACTTTGAATACCCTAAGTTTGGCCTTTTCTCTCTCTTTAACGCTACGCGCATGCTTGAGAGAAACTAAATCACAGAAATATTCCGCTTCTTCCTGACCATAACCCAAGGTTTTGGTGATGTGTTCAGCGGCCTGCCGACTCAGACCTTGCTTCTTGTTCAGAACTTCGGAGAGGCGCGAGGGAGAGACTTTCAGATCCCGTGCGAAGGCTCTTAGCGAATAGCGCGGATTGCTTTCGCAGCGATCCATAAGCTCTTTTTGCAAGATCAATCGGTAGTCTGAAATCTTCTCGTCCACGGTCCCTCCAGAGCTAAGATGTACTAAGACGCAGAGCGGTTTCGCTAAGGCGCGTGAGATGGGTCACGTGTTAGATATCACGGCACTCTTAGGTCCCACAGTCTAAACATCGAGAATTCTTACCTTCGGTAATAGGTCTCAGAGTTTTGCGTTTTTTTGCTCGGCCATAATCATAAAGGCCAAGCTAACATATCGAGCTCCTTGACGATTCAATTGCAAGATAGAGGCCGCCGATAGAGGTCTTGAAGCCCATCTTTAGATGACACACGTGGTAGGAGCAGGGCTATGCATGCCATACAAATTCGAAAGGAAGATCAGCTCGAGTGGGAGGCCTTGGCTCTCGATTTCGTCAAAACCGAACTCGACATCTTCGCGAATATCTCGATGAGTTTGGCCAAGTCATTCGGCTTTTTACAGTCCCGCGTCAAAAGCGAATTTCCTAAAACCTGCCGCAAATGTGGAAAATGTTATCACTCCTTCGAGGAGTTCTACTATGGAACCGACCCTATCGAGCGAGGCACCATTTCGTATCCGACCTTAGGCGCGGAATTCTATCTGCACAGAAACTGCAAAGATAATTGCGGGAGCACTCTGGTCGTCATCTTTAATGACAGACGAGATGAAAGTGAACTCGGCTTTCAGCGTCGCATCGTTTTTCAAAAGTGTCTCGATATTTTAGAAGAGAAGATGGGCCTTGCCGAACCCGCCGCACGTGATGTCCTCTTTTCCTTGCTTAAGCAGCGCATAGAAGGGTAATTTGAGCATTGGTCCTTTCACTGCTCGATTGATCCAGGCGGCCCCGCGATGAGTCTAGATGCCAAAACGCTGAAACTCCTCACAGCCAAAGATCAATACTTGGACGTCGAATGGATCGATGCCGATTCCTTTTGTTATCTCTCGCCTTCAGACCGTGGTTTTCGTTTGATGCGTCAGCGATTTGATCATAGTGAGGCGATCGCCGATGGGCTCGGTTCCTCGCTTCCTTACGCGGGTCAGCTCTACTCTACGAGTCATTTTCTTTCCCTTGATGGTCAGCTTCGGGCCATTCACAAGGGTGCCGACCGCCCTTTGCCAGGACCGAGTTCGGATCTGCGTATGCGCTCGGATAAGACGTATATCGTAAGTGAAGTTGAAGGTTGCGATCACATCTTTGTTTTAAGCGAAGACGGCTGGCGTAGTGTGCATCAATCGCAATCTTATATTCGTCACGTCTGTCTTCATCCTAATGGTCAAGACCTTTTGTTTTTGAAATGGCCGAGGGCGACGCTGCCTTGGTTTGCCGCCGAACTTTTTGTCTTGGACCTAAGCTCGGGTTCCCTGACAAACCTACATCCGCCCGAGCTGAATAGTCCATGTGGAGAGGCCGAGTACAGTCCTTGTGGGGAATATCTCGCCTGCAGCTTTCTTACGGATGAGTTCTTTCAGCTCTGGCTCTACAGATTCAAAACACAGAACTGGGTCCAGCTCACCTTCGATGCCCGCGAGCACTCGACGCCGCTGAGAAGAAGCTCACGGCGAACGTTCACCTTTATTCGCGGCGGACTGCTGGCTTACACCTCAAGCGAAAAATCTTTTTGGCGACTCGCGACACTCGACTATTTAGGGCATGGTCATACCATCAAAACTCCTTACACATTTATCCAGTATCCCCGCGCTAATCCTGAGACCGGATCGCTGGCCTTTTTCGGTGGGAGCTTAGATTATCCCTATGGACCTGCGCGTCTTGATCTGACGAAAGGTCGATTCACTGCCTATCCAGTTACCCCGCGTTTGCCTGTTGCGAAGAACCTTCGCGTCGAACACATTAGTTGGTCGAGTTTAAACGGCGAGACGATTCATGGCATACTTTATCGAGATGTTTCCTGCACGCAGCCTCAGCCTTTGATAATGCCGATTCACGGCGGGCCGACCGATGCCGTGCAAGCGAGCTGGCCTTCGAAAGCCTTGGCCTTCGTCAAGCAGGGTTATGCGGTGTTCTACGTGAACTACAGGGGAAGCTTTGGCTATGGAATGTCCTATGTGCAAAAGCTTCAAGGGGCATTTGGTCAACTCGAGATCAACGATCTTATTCGAGGTGTAAAATCGCTCGAAGGATCGGGTTGGATCGACAGCTCTCGGGTTGGTCTTTGGGGCGGTGGTGTCGCCTCGCACACCGTGCTACGGGCCTTGAGTCTACATCCCGAGGTGTTTGCCGCTGGGATTGCGGTGTTTCCGATTCTGGATTTGCAAAAGCATCTTAGCCTTTGTCCCATCGTTGAGCGCGATGAGCTGCTCTGGGCGCTTGGAACATCGGACCCTCAGCTTCTTGGGGAGTTGTCGGCCCGCACCGCGCTTACCCAGCTCACAAGGCCTCTTGGTTTATTCGCAGGTGCTCATGATCCTATCGCGAAAACTGAGGAGCTGAACCTTCTTGTACAGACTTTAAAAGAGCGCAAAGTCTCCACTTGGTTGACGGTTTATGAAAACGAAGCGCGGATTTTTCGCCAAAGCGAAACGTACGGCGACTACTATAGTCAGGTGGCAGGATTTTTTGATCGCTTCTTAAAATTTCGGAGTTGATAGCCCATGACGCAGAGAGATGATTGGATCGACTACAGCTCCGAAGTGCGATTGATCGCTTCACCCTTTGTGCGGTTTGTACTCGTGACGATCGCTGTCGTTTGTCTGATTTTGGGCATAGTCGGAATCTTTATACCGCTACTGCCCACAACTCCTTTTCTTTTGCTGGCGGCGGCGTGTTATGCACGAAGCTCAGTTCGTTTCTACAACAGTCTGATGAATCATAGGCGCCTTGGTCCGCCGCTCAGAGACTGGAAGGAAAATCGCTCGATCAGTCGAAAGAATAAAATCATAGCCGTGAGCCTAATCGCGATCACGCTGGTGCCGTCGATACTTTTGTGGATTCCAATTTTAGCAGTAAAAATAGGGCTTTCAGTAATAGGTGTCAGCGTGAGTCTTTTCCTTTTGACTCGCTCCGAACGGTGAAATTCGCGAAATATCAATTCATCGCCTACCATCTCTCAACTGGATTTTCTGGCCAGGACGGGGTATCACTGAGCGGCAAAGTCTTAGGAGATCTGTTTAATGAGTAGAGCCGGCAGTTTTCAGGAAATGTGTGTAAAGACTCTTAAAGAGTCGGGCGCGCGCCTGACCAAACCTCGTATGGCTCTTATCGATTGTCTAGCGAATGCTAAGTCAGCCCTCTCTCCGAAAGAAATCTTTCAGCGCACCGAGAGTTCTCTCGCCAAAGAAAAGTCCGAATCGATCGACACCGTCACGGTCTATCGGATACTGGATCGTTTCGCGGAGCTGGGACTTGTCCACCGCGTAGCACCCAACGGCGATTATATTGCTTGCACGCATTTATCTTGCGCGACCTCTCCGCATATCATGACTCGCTGCACTCAGTGCCAAGCGGCGGCTGAGATGCACATTCCCGAGGATATCATTGCACCACTGCTTTGGTTTATGCGGACCCAAAAACGATTCGAGCCGAAAGAACATCTCTTTCAGCTCGATGGTATTTGTGAGAAGTGCCGGCCGATTGTTGAAACGACTTCAGTACCGCATTCGCACGATTGATCATTCGGCTCGCGTTTCGATTTGAGTACAGAGTGAGGCGGCTGTTGCTGTTGAAATCTCCGTTGTCGTGCCATCGCCATTATCTGTCTTACTATAGATCTTTGAAACGGTTGTGTTGCTGATCCCATTGTCGGTGGTTGTAACCGGATTACATGTGCGCACAAGAGTGGCTGTCTCCATTAGAACCTCAAGAGTATCTGGGCAAAGGCCTCCTTCAGCTCCGGAATCTTCAAGTTGATCAGCCGTCGGTGGCAAGGGAACAGTCGCCTCCGTGCAAACGCTGCCACTGATATAATGAATATAATTCTTGCCTAGGATTTTATCCTCGTCATCATCTTTTGAACAAGAAGCCATCACGATTAAGAAAGATGAAAAGCACACGAGTTTGAGCTTAGTAGAATTTTCGCGCCACATATGAACTCCCTTTAGGGAAAAAATGGGTGATTCAATAAGTCTAGCATAGCTCCGAACTGTTTGTTGTTGATTACGAGTTAATAGACGAAGCGGCGAACGCGATCTTCGTTCTGAACGACGATGTCGTAGTAGAGCGTGTAGGTAAACAAGAGTTCGTCATCGGGAAAATCTTTAGGCAAAGGAGGATAGGGCGCTGCAAGATTTAAAATCTTATTCCAAAAGTCGTCGATGTCCTTATCGCCTGAACTCGACACGAGCTTGGTATCCGATAAAAGGCCGGAGCGCTGCACCTTAAGTCGAATTTTACTCTCGCCCTGAAACGAGGCCTTTCCGGTTTCGCTCAGACGACTCTTCACATAGGGCGACGATCGCAGTGTTGGACCGATGTCGGTAAAGGCTAATTCCACGAGTTTTCTCACCGACGTGAAATAGCCGATCCAGCGAAAATCTGTGGTGTTCACATCGAGGATTGCGCCTTTGGGCATTTTGGGATCATGGATGTAGTCGTTGTGCGCAAGGTTAACGAGATCGCCTTGCTGCGGAAGCAGCCGACTGTACTTTGATCCAACCTTAGCCGGAATCTCCACCGTTCCCTTTTTATCCGGCAATCCGCCTTCGATCCGCAATCGACCATTTTGCAGAGCCGATGTATCGGCGCCGGGAATCGAGGCTGTGGGCTCGGTCTTTTGTTCGCGCACCGCTTTGTGATTTTGCCGACCTAGGTTAGCAGGTTCATCGGGGGCTTCAGTCGGAATCAGGGGAGCCTCGATGATCTGCTTTTTTTCCTCTTTCTCTTTCCGTTCTTCGTCAGTCAGTTTCTTCTTCGGTTTTTTCTTGATCTCTATCGTGATCGGTACCCGCTCGGTGGGCTTTATGTGTTTGACCTCAGGAGCGATGAGAAGTAGCGCGAGGTGAGAAATGAGTGAGACGAGGAGTCCAAGTGCCAGGAATCGCCCTCGTCTCCTAACATAAGAGATTAATTGCTCGGTTTTAGTAGGGCGAACGTAATCCATAGGGCCTCATGTTTGACCCTTGAGATCTAGCAGCTCTAGCCCAAAGAGTCCAGAATTTACGGGGTGGATGGCCCGAAGGATTCACCGTAAAGGTCTCTGATTGCTTCGAAATCCCAGCTCGTAACGATCAATGCTTTCTTGCTGTAACCCATAATACTAGGATGCAGCGGCTCTCCGGCTTCGTTTTGCTTAAACTCGTGACCCAGACCGAAGAAATGTCCAAGCTCATGCGTCAGCGTCAAACCCTTTTCTCCACTGAGTAACTCCGCCGCCACCTGCCTTTGATCCGTAAAGAGAAAGATATCACTATCAATTTTCTCTTTACTCGCGAGGTTATAGACGGGTGCATTGGCGCCAGCTACGTAAAAGTCATAGGAACTTTCAAGCTTAAAGTTGCTAATGGGCAGAATGCAGTGAACGTTGAGATCGGAGAAAGGAGGATAATCCACGCGCGTGGTATGGCTGACCGTGCGGCGAGTCGCGGTCGGAGCATCATCAACCATCCAGGCATCGATACTTTTTTGTATCGTCGATTCCACAGTCGCCGAAAACGTTCCGCACGTATCCACCGCAATTTCTTCAGTCCATGGGAGCTTAACGGTATCGATATCGAAGGAAAAGTCTTTGGATGCATGAGTGATAGGATTGACCGTGTCTGAGGCCGCGAAATAAAACGCGGCTAGAATTCGTCCTTTCGCACCATCGGCTGTTGAGAAAAGTAGGCTGAATGCGCGGCCATCCTGTTTGAGCGAATAGTGTTGAGGTGTCACGGCAAATCCGGCGAAATCGGTAAGAACTAATTTGCCATCTACCAGGCTGAAACCAAGTGGATAACCTTCGCCGGCTGTAGGACCCCAAACCCACCTCGTCGCGCTTTCCTGCCGAAAAGCATAGGGAGTGAGTTCAAATTCCGAAGCGATCTCGGCATCGGTGGCTTCCGTGGAATTCTCGGCCTCCACCTTTTGCCAGTTAGAAGGCGGCTCAAGCACGTCTCGTTCGAAAAAGGAGTAAGAGCCTGAGTAGTGAAAACCATTAAAGCTTAGCGCCGTTTCGGGCGTTAAAAAACTCGGTGCTTTCTGTGTGCCAGCGGCGAGTAAAAGGGGGTCGCCATGAACAAAATACTGAACTTCCGGCGCCTTTCTCTTGCTCTTGCCGCAAGCGGAAAGGAAAAAGAGCGAGCTAAGAGACAGGATCATGGCTCGAAAAATCATAACAAATCCTTTAAGTACTGAGTCTTATCGCGACGCTGAAACGTCTCAAGCGACCACTCCTCAGTGCTTGGCTGAAGGTCGCTATTGGGTAGAAAAACATTATAACTGATTCCATCTAGGGAAAGCTCGCCCAGGAAATATTCATCACCTTCGTAGTGAACCAGTCTTTGCCAGCATTCATCGGGGCAGTCGTGATATAGATCAAAAGTCGTGACAGCTGCTTCATCACTGCGCAGAAGTGGATAGGCTTGGTCCACGATTCGCAGACAGACCCAGCCTTTCACAAGCCGGGTTTCGACAAAATAAGGATGGAGCGCGCCTCCCATTACGTGCTGAAGAATATCGCGATCGCGCAGAGTGCCATAAAAAGCCAGATTCATCCGATTTTGCCCCTGAACTTCGGGTTCGCTATGATAATCTGCCGAATCAGTGGCCGTGTTGCAAGCCGGCTGTGTCCGTATTTAGAATTTGTCCGGGAGGGTAACTTGCAGAAGTCAAATGAATCCACCAAATTCGCTCTCGACTCTATCTGGAGCTACGCGCGCCAGCATATCGAAACGTTTAAGCTCGTTGACTCACATAAACTCATGGATAAAATCCGCGAGTTAAATCCTGACTTTGAAGCCCTCGATCATGATGCCGCGATACGGCTCTTGCTGCAGACCGCGTGGGACATGCATCCCTTGCATCAAAAGCTCACAAGGCAGTTCAGCGAATTTCATCCGACCGATTCCGAAGGGCAGGCTTTGGTCGAAGCCTTCAATATCCTGCCGGCTCGCCTCGTCGAAGCTCATTGGGAACTCGTAAAAAAGGCCGCTAAACGTCATCACATACCAACTCAGCTCGAAGATGAAGCCGAGTTTCAAGAGCTGATGAGCGTCGGCCGCGAGGCCTTGTTCTTAGCCGCGCAGAAGTTCTACAAAAAGCCGAAAGGCACATTCAAGAATTATGCTTGGTCGCTCATGCGCGAGAGCATGCGGCAAGAGCAGAGAAACCGGCATCCTGTGCCGCCATCGGTTCTGAAAAAGCTTTCGCAGCTGGCCCGCCTACGCGAAGAGTATTCTTTGCGTGACTTGGTTTTAACGCGTGAGATTATCATGCGCGAACTCAACGTCGGCGAAGGCGAAATACATGAACTGCTGTCGACCGAATCCGTTTGGGGTTCAGGTCAACCGTTTGAGCATGATCATATCTTGGAAGAACTTGAAGTCGCTGACTTTAGTCTCGATCAGCTCGGCATGATTTTGGAAGTTGAGAATGCTAAATTGCTCGAAGAAGCTATGCGTGAACTCGAGGAACCCGAGTCATCGATTATTCGTAAACTGTATTTTGAAGAGCGAACCTATCGCGAGGCAGCCGAGGATCTGAACCTCAGTCTACCGGCGTTTAAGCGTTACCACAAACGCGCTTTGGAAGAGATGAGGGAGCATTTTAAAGGCCCGGCGGAGTACCAGGAACAGTAAGATAGAGGTAGGGTGGGTTGAGATCGCGGATTTGCTCCGGGGGACCCACCACTACATGGTGGGTGTCGATCCTAGAACTTTAGGCTCCCCAAGTCGCCTTGAGGCTTGCACACCATTCTACAATCAAACTCCCTGGTTTGTTTTTGTCGGTCCACCTGCATGAATCCGAGATTGTCCAAAGGACGCCTCAGCCCACCCCGCCCTCATTATATCCAAGGGCCTTCGAATGCCTAGTGTTTTTATTGAGTCGGTATAGAGGCGGAAAAGACTGGACTCAGCTGGCGCTGATCGAGCGAATACTGGACGCGGACTTCAGGTTTATCAGCTGGCAGGTCGATTTCTAGGGAGCTTTGAAGGAGTAACCACGGCCGAGATTCCATCACATCAGAGCCCGTTGCGTAACGGAAATAGTTCATCGCAACAGGGGCCTTCAGATGTAGAGAAATCTTTTGCGCGCTTTGCGCGACAAGGGGTTCGCCGAGATAGTGGACGCCGGTTTCAAGGCTAAAGCTGTCTTTGACGAGGGAAATCGTCGGAAGGCGTTCGGCCGCGCGATAGGATTTACCTAACAAAAACCCCGAGTGAAACCCGGTCATTTGCATTTCGATTGCGTGGTTGCCTTCGGGAACGTCGTCAAATTTATAGCTCCCGTCCGCGGCCGTCACAGTCTTCAGGTTGGTGCCGGAGAGTGCGACCTGAATACCCGCCTGGGCGTCGCTCGCTGTCCCATCAAGCAATGCTATCCCTTCGATCTTTACATAAGGTTTTAGATCGATATCCCGGATTTGGGCATCGGAGTTCTCAAGAAGGTTTATCCCCGAGATCTTTAGAGCAACCGGATTGATTTTGCCATCCACAGCTTTTTGCTTGGCTTCCAAGACGATGTCGTAGATACCGGCGGTCAAATTCTGAAACCCCAATTTTCCCGCCTGATCGGTGATCGAAACGAGCGATGAGCTATCGGCACGGCCCACGATATAGCCTCTGAGTTCCGACCATTCCGCTTTGGGCGTAATGAGGATGCGCGAGGGCTTTGTAACATCGGCGCCAAGAATTGGACCCTGGGTCACTCCAGGATTACTGGCCGCGCTATCGCCTTTGCCTGCATTTGAGCACGCAAACGAAGAGGCCATACTCACGGTCATGACCGTGAGGGCTACCTTTTGCTTAAGATAAGCGTGCATCATCAAAAGATCCTCCTCGCACCTACCTTGTCGGAGCGTTCGCGGCCAGGCTGAAGGGCTATATATAAAGCTATGATATGGTTTAGGAAAATGAGTCTTTAACCGTCGTCATTAAGCAACAAACAGGCGGGTAAGAATTGCGTAAGTATTATTTGAAGATATTCGGTGACTTCAAATGAGAACGCTTTGGAATTCGGCATTTCCATGAAAAAGGTGGGAAAATTTGAGAGGATTACCGCAGTTTCCTAAGCCTCAGTTCTACACTTTTGAAAGACTTTTCAATTCTGATTCTGCTAAAGTTGAGATGGTTGTGACGGGAGGAACATTATGGTTATTCCATTTGATCGACATCTGAAACGCAAGCTGGA
>JAZKGL010000390.1:0-1566 GCA_040385935.1 Bdellovibrionota bacterium | reverse complement strand
TCCTGAATCATACCTTTTTCAAGGTAGTAGAGCATTCGGTTGCGCGACTCTTCTTTGAGATCAACCTTGTCGAACTTTTCGAGCGCAGCCGTATAATTGCCCGCGCGAAAGGAAAGGTTCATCTCCTTCATTTCCTGGGTATAGGATGCGCAAGCCGTAAAGCCCACGCTCATACAGACCAAAAAAGCTTTGGCAAGGTGTTCACGAAATCTTTGCATTACCAGCCTTTAGACGAACGATTGAAACGTTTTTTGATTTCTTCTTTGTTGCTCCAGACGATTTCTGAAGTCTCCAGATCGGTGAGAGTAAGGGCTGTGAGATAGTTGACGGTTTTGAGTCCGCCTTGTGTATGGACCGAGCTTGAGATCGCGCCGCTGAGCATGAAGTCAGCTCCGATTTGCTTGCCGATCGACTTTTTAGTCTTGGCTTCGGTGGTACCCGAATTCTGATATTTGATTTCGTCGAGGATCTGCTGACGTTTTTCCGCATTCACAAATCGTACTTTACCTGAGTTGATCAACTCATCGGTCATGGCTTCGGTCAGCGCTTTGGTATCGATGTGCTCATCGGTACGGTTGGCGATCATATCGACAACGACGATCGGTTTCTTCTTCTTTTCGGCTTCAAAACTAGCAAGCCAAGGCTTTGCCAGCACCTGACCGATCATCGAAGCCGCAACTTTATGCGCATCGCTTTCGCTCCACTTGTCGTCGACGATCTCAACTTTTTGCGGATCGCTATAAGTCCCTTCGAAGTCCTTTGCGCAGGACGTCAAAGCGAAACCAATGGCGAGCGAGGCAAAAACGTTCCAGGCATTTTTCTTCACGATCACATTACGCATACTTACTCCAAACAGGGTGGGGACTCTTCGCAACAAAGCGGGACATGGTAGAATAAGGGAATCCGCACATTCTCGCGACCCACGGAATATGGTACGCGAGGCTCCCTGGTAACGGCAAGTCCTCAGAATCCAGGTGAGAACAAAAAGATTTTGGAGTTCTCATGAAATTTTCAACTCGGCTTTCGATAGTCTTTCTTTTCGCCGTCAGCGCACAATTCGCTCAGGCCGAGACGCGTTCGGTTTTTCTGAACGGCGTTGATATTTCTTCGACAAAAAATCAGTCAATGCAGCAGGTTAATATTTCCATCGACAGTCAGGGCAACGTTTACATCGAAGCGCCACACTACGAAGCGCAGCAAGAATCCACCTTTGTGCCGCTTGGACGACAAGGCAGTGTCAGCGCGCGCATCCCGCAGCATCGCGCACCGGGACCTCTTCCCACGGCGACAACGCCAGCGCAACAGGCTCTTGCACCCGAGGGCGATTCACGCGATACCTTGGAATCAGCTCCGGCTCGTTCGGGATCGGCCGATGGTTTTGGAGCGAAAGAAGGCGTGAGGATACCCCCAAATGGCACAAAACCCACAGACGCTGGCGGACAACCACAGCAAAATCCTGGCAAAGATTCAGTCACACCTTAGTGTCGGCCGCCCACATAATCCAGAGCTTATCGCTGTGAGCAAAACGCAGCCCGACTCCGCAGTTCGGGCTGTTTTTGCGTTAGG
>JAZKGL010000389.1:0-5410 GCA_040385935.1 Bdellovibrionota bacterium | reverse complement strand
AGAAATCGAAGATGTCCAAGAGCCTTGGCAATCATATTTTGATTTCCAAGTTTTTAGAAAGATTTCCGGGCGAGGTTCTGCGTCTTGCCTATTTGCAAAATCACTACACATCGAATGTGGACTTTAGTGAGCAGGTTTTCCGCACAGCGGCTCAAAGACTTTTATACTTTTATGAGACGATGCGCGAACTCGATGCTCTTGCAGAAACGGCGACCGGTCCTCTTTCACTTTTGCCCGAGCATAAGCCTGACGCTATCATCGAAGCTTATCACTACGAGATGACCAACGACTTTGGTACGGTCGGTGCGCTACGAGAAATCCTTATTGGGTTTCGAAAAGCCAACGAGCTTCGTCAGGGCAAGAAATCAGTGCAGAAGGCCCACACGGCAGCCGCGTATGCACGAGTGTTCCGCGAGTTGCTTGGGGTGTTTGGAATACTCGGGGAAAATCCGGATGCTTTCATTCAATCTTTGAAATCGAAGATCGTCGCCGATCTGGGCATCGCAGAGGCGAAAATTGAAGGGCTGATTGCTGATCGGAAAGCAGCGCGTGAGGCCAAGGATTTTGCACGCAGCGATGACGTTCGAAAACAGCTCTCCGATTTGGGTATCGAACTTATGGATACCGCCGAAGGCACGCGCTGGACCGTGATGTGGAAGGAAGACGTTTAAGTCATGGCTAAGCTGCTAGTCAGAAACATTGGTAAACTTGTTACGCTGGATAAGCTCGTTCAGGATAATCGTCACATCGGTATTACAGAAGGCGATCTTTCCGTTGTCTGTGACGCCTGGATGGCGATTGAGGATGCAAAGGTTTCGGCCTATGGAACGGGCGAATTTCCCCCTGACTATCAAAGCTGGGAGTCCGTCGATGCCGATGGCTGCATGGTGACGCCAGGGCTGGTCGATAGTCATACGCATCTCGTTTTTGGTGGCGATCGCACTCATGAATTCGCCGCGCGTTTGTCGGGCAAAACGTATCAGGATATTGCTGCGGCTGGTGGCGGGATTAAATATTCGATCACTGCAACACGCGACGCGATGTCTTCGGATTTGCTGGAGCGCTGCCAGGACTTGCTTGAAACGTTTTTAAAGCATGGCGTCACGACCGTCGAAGCGAAGACAGGTTATGGACAAAATGCGCGAGAAGAAATTCGCTCGCTTGAAGTTCTCCAGGAAGCGCGGCATCAATCACCGCAGACTATCAGTATCACCTGTCTTGGTTTGCATGATCTGCCCAAGGATTTTGCCTCAAAGACGGATTACATTCGTCACATCACAGAGGAGTTATTGCCGGTCGTCGCGCAAAGAAAGCTGGCTGACTGGGTCGATGCCTTTGTTGAAAAGGGCTACTTTGAAGTTGATGATGTTAAGCCTTATTTCGATAGGGCTAAAGAACTTGGATTGAAGATTCGAATGCACGCCGATGAATTTCAGGAGAGTGGGGCGGCGAGCGCAGCGGCTTTTTATCATGCAGCCAGTGCGGATCATATGCAAAAGGCGAGTGATGCCGGCATACGGGCTCTTGCCGAGTCGGGTGGTGTGGCCGTTATGCTGCCAGGAACTTCGTTTTATACGAAGATTCCCTATGCCGATGCTAAACGGTTTCGCGATCAGAACTGCCCTATAGCGATTGCGAGCGATTTCAACCCAGGCTCATGTTACCTCTCAAACTTGCCCTTCGTCGCAAGTCTTGCCGCGCTTTACTGTGGGCTTAGTCCCTACGAAGCTTTTGTCGGCGTAAGTTGGAATGGTGCCAAGGCCTTGCAACTCCACTCGCACAAAGGGGCGTTGGCTGTAGGTCATGATGCGGACTTTGTCATCCACCGCCTTCGAAGTATCGAGCAATGGATCGCGGATTTTGGCCAGACCCAGCCACGTGCGGTGTACTGTAAGGGTGCGCTGGCCGAGTCGGTGAGATATTAAGTTTTTTCAATACTGACTGAAAGCCAGATATTGACCATCTGAAATCTCGGTCATCCAAGCAAATTTCTTGTTGTCAAAGGTCACCAAAACGATGCGGCTTGCCCCCTGCTCGACGATAAAGAGGTTGCCGACGAGATCGACAGCAAGACCAGTGGGGCCAAGCAATCCTTCAGCTACGACAACGGACGCCCCCGGTTCGCGTTGATGAAAACGATGGACGCGACCCGCTAAGGGATCGGCCTCGGCAACGTAGACTCGCCCGGTTCCATCAATCGCCGCGTTGTTTGGTCTATCGATAGTCGTGGAATTGGTATTGATATCCCACGACCAGGACAAACGGTTTTCGTTAAAAAGCCCGATAATTGGGATATCATCGACTCCGAAGGTAAAGGCGCTTGGCACGGAGGCGTAAGTTCCAAATACTTTCCTATCGCTCAAACGTATGACGTTGGTCGCACCATCCTGGGCAACGTAAACGTCACCAAAACTATCGACGGATACAACGCTCGGCGAAAGAAGATTATCGGCCATGACCACATAATTTGAAGAACCGGCAGGAAATTTCAACACCCGCCCTGCTCCGTACTCAGCGACATAAACATTCTGTAATTTGTCGGTCGCAATTCCGCGCGGGTCCATCAGGCCTTCCGCTAGCAGAGTCTTCGACTTATCTTTCTCAATTCGCCACACCCGCCCCGGAACGCCTTCGGTTAAATACAAAGGAAAATCGTAAATCGGCAGTTGTCCTTGGCGAAGAGTACGCGAGGCCTCACGTCCACAGGCAAACGAAACCATGACCATAAGAGCAAGAATGAAACGCATATCAAAACCCCACGCCGAGACCAAAGAGTGGATAGGTATCCTTCTGAATGATCGATTCGCTAAGATCTCGACCGTCTTGTTTCGTTATCGTCTGAGTTCGTATCTTAAAAGCAAACTGCAAGAAGAGTCCTGCGAGACCCGCACCACCGGCAGTCGTCGAGGCGGCACCACCGATCTTAAATCGCGCTCCAAGGCCTAAAGTCGACGACTTACCCGTCTGCTCAGCGATCGCACGATCTTTGAATGATCGATTCATCTGCAAGCCGTAAGCATATTCAAAATAAAAGGGGCGATAGGCAAGTTCGAGGCGCGGCCCCGAGGCTGTATCAATCTGCGATTTGCCCTGCTTGTCGTATTGAAAGAAACCACCAAGCGCCCACCAACTTCCGTGATAACTCAAATCTGTTTGTGTGAGTAAGGTACTGCCCTCAGACCCTTGGCCCCCTTGTTTCGTCGAGTTTGCAAGGCCCATGAGGCCTGTTGCTAATGCAATATCTGCGCGCGCATGAGTCGATGTGAATCCGAAAATTAAAATGCAAAGTATCCAGCGCATATCGTATTTCCTTAACGCAGCGTTACAAAGACTTGAACGTTCGAGGTGCTCGCGTTGCCAAACTTATCCGTCGAAGTCACTTTAAAGTCGTAATACTTATAGGGCGAAAGTCCTATGAGTTGAATTTGATGAAATGTTGTCAGCTCAGAATTCTGGGCGATCTGCGCGGTGTTGCCCACACCATATTGAACAACAGATGTCGAAGGTTCATCGGTGAGCCATAGG
Organism: Bdellovibrionota bacterium; assembly: GCA_040385935.1. GTDB lineage: Bacteria > Bdellovibrionota_B > Oligoflexia > Oligoflexales > Oligoflexaceae > Oligoflexus. The sequence continues at coordinate 1,885 of JAZKGL010000389.1, read as the reverse complement.
ATAGTCGCTTTGGTCGAACCAATCTCAGTAGCCTGCAAAGACGAAATCGCGGGACCCGCTCCATCATTGAGAACTTCGGAGCTACCTTCTTCCACAGTCACTGTAGGTGCAATCACACGCACTCCATCCTGACTAAGAACGGAATCAGGATTGTCAGGAACCTCACACACCTCAGTCGAATACGTGCCCGCCAGCTCAAGCTCAGGACCGTCGATCGGAGCGCTGAAGCCACGCGCTGATGTCAAACCACTTGCTGAAATAATAAACGGGCCTGCAAAACTAATATTAAGTTTACCCTGCTGCAAAAGAGTTCGGACATTGCTGGCGCCGAGTATGTTTACCAAGTTGAGTGTAACATTGGTCGAAGCACTAGTGGTTGGTATGGGCGCTAAGAACGACTGAAAGGCTGTCGACCCCGCGTCGTACCACGTTTCTACAAGGCTCGATGCTAGAGTCTTGTCAAACCCAGGCTCTGCAACTCCCACACCGTTCACAATAATCGCCGATGGTTTCGCAGGAGTAGATGCCAGCGAACCATTTCGTTTGAGGGTCATCAGGATATTAGCGTTTGTTACATTAATATTTTCAATCGCCACTTTCGGCAGCGGCGCATCAAAGTAAAATTCTATCGCCTTATACGTTCCAAACGGGTTGACGTTGGTCTGCCAGCTCTGTCTTGGATTACCAATCGGCCCAGTGGTGAACGCCGAGCCTCCCACAGTGTTTCCATCATTATGGATATAGCGGTTCGTAAATGTATAAGTCGGGCTTTGCGCACAGCTAAGCGAACTATCCGATATCGTCCGTCCACGAATCACCAGATACGCTTGGTAAACAGGCGAATCATCACCCGTCACCACATTCAAACGATTGTCTTTGAGCACATCGATCGAAGTCTTTTGACTCCCTTGCAGCAAGTCGCTGAGGAGAAGATCAAAGCTATTTCGTGTCGCAACTTTATAGTGGGCCAGAGAGTAATCGATATAGAAGGTATTCGTAGTCGGACCACCGTTTCCGAAAAACAATGTCTCGATTGTTTCAGACGAAGCGTTATTCACGTTCGCTAATGGCGGACGACCGGTAAAAATCCCGTCGACGAAGATGCCCTCAGTATCCGAGGAATCGCGTGCTGTGTCGATCACCAGGTGCGCTTCGACAAACTGATAGTTGTTCTGTGGAAAATCGTAATTGAAATGAAAGGGCGTCTGCGCGTTCAGCACGGGAGATCCGATAGCCACAGGGGCTCCGGTAAAAGGCAGCATAGGCGTTGTGAAATCAGGTAGACCTGAAGTCGCAGGAATGATCTGTGTAACATTTACGATATTATAACTAGGCGCCGCCCGAACGGTAACGACAGCGGGAGTTGTCGACACTGTCGGTGCCTCATTGGTTCGACTCGCACCACCACCACCAAGTACGGTATCCTCCAGAGCGGTTCCTTGGTCGTAAGCTTGTTTATCGCCACACGCGGCAAACAGCAAAGAGCAAACCAGACTGATAACAGCAGGATCTTCTAATACCCCTAGCTTAAGTCGACGAAACTTAAAGCTCATAAAAGCCCCTTTGGTTCCTTTGAAGATAGATCGATCACTAAACTGATATAAACATCATCGCCGGACGGGAGCTAAAGATTAGGGGAGGGGTTAGGTCTTTGAAATAAGAAGAGTAAATCTGAACTGTTTCTTTGAACTGGACGTTAAGCCAAGTCTCTTTTGCTACCAAAAAAAGGCCTGAGTTCATGGAACTCAGGCCGATAATTCTTACTTACCCGATGCATTCAAAGACTAGCGGTACTCAACCTTGACGATCGAATACTCTTTGATTCCCTTAGGTACGCGAACCTCTAAAGTATCCCCTTGTTTTCGTCCCATAAGAGACTTGGACA
>JAZKGL010000388.1:0-2488 GCA_040385935.1 Bdellovibrionota bacterium | reverse complement strand
ACTTAGATTTTCATCTGCAATATTGGAGACTCGGTTTACCTCTCAAATTTGAGTCGGGATATCGGCCCATCTGCACCTAAGGATTATCTATGTTCAAAGGCCTCATTCGTCATCTTCGCCTCTCCAAATCTACCGCGGTTCATCCGGACCCTCAAGCGGGTATGACCATCATCGAAATCTTGATCGTCATCGCTTTGATCGGAACGATTATGACAATCGTCATCTCAAATACTATGAAGCATTTTGAAGATTCGAAGATCGACCTGACCAAGATCGCGCAGACCAATTTAAAATCGGCACTTGCCCTTTATAAAGTAAACGTCAATCAATTCCCCGGGACGGAGCCGGGTCTCAGAGCTTTGTTAACCAAGCCTGAAAATGCCAAAGGCTGGCGAGGACCCTATGTGGAAAGCAAAGATAATTTGAATGATGCCTGGGGCGAGGAGATGACTTACGAGCGCGTGGCTGCGAATGTTTACAAGATCATCTCGGCGGGACCGGATAACGTCGTGGGCACGGACGATGATATTATTTTTCCCGATCTTAAGGGGAATGAAGATGAGAAGCCTATTTCTACTGAATTAAATATTCCTCGTGGACAAGCGAATCCTTAATTGAATTTTGACTAAACCAAGAAACCATTCTCGATAAAATTACTTCCACCCGAGCAAACTAACGATTGAGAAACTCCGGGGGCGCCTGCTAAATACTTTCAGAACAAACGAAGGTGGCCCCCCAATGACACTCCAACGCGACCCGATTACTTGGCGATACCCTCTGATTGAACCCTACCGTACCGACCGGCTTAAAGTGTCTGCCATACACGAGATTTATTACGAAGAGTCAGGCAACCCTGATGGAAAGCCTGTCGTCTTTGTCCACGGCGGACCAGGCGGCGGAACCGAACCCAACCATCGCCGTTTCTTCGATCCCGAGCGTTACAGGATCATCCTATTCGATCAAAGAGGCTGCGGCAAAAGCACTCCTCACGCATGCCTCGACGAGAACACCACCTGGGACCTCGTCGCCGATATGGAGAAACTGCGAGAACACCTGGGCATCAAAGCTTGGCAGGTTTTTGGCGGTTCATGGGGAAGCACGCTTGGTTTAACCTATGCTCAGACTCATCCTGAAGCTGTGACCGAACTCGTCCTGCGCGGGATATTCCTTTTGCGGAAAAAAGAAATCGATTGGTTCTATCAGTTCGGAGCTAGCGAAATTTTCCCTGACGCATGGGAGGCGTACTGCGATGCGATTCCGCCCGAAGAACGTCACGATTTTATCAGTGCTTACTATAAGCGCCTCACATCATCAGATAGCCAGACACGTCTCAACGCGGCGCGTGCATGGAGTATGTGGGAAGGTCGCACGAGTCGACTTTGGACCGATCACAACAGCGATGATCACTTCGGTTCGAGCGAATTCGCTCTCGCGTTCGCGCGTATCGAGTGCCATTACTTTGTTAACAAAGGCTTCTTTAAAGAAGACGGATTTCTCCTGAAAAATATCGACCGCATTCGCCACATTCCTACCGTGATCGTCCATGGTCGCTACGATGTCGTTTGCCCGATAACATCAGCGTGGGCTCTGTCTAAAGCATGGCCCGAAGCCGAACTCATCATAAGCCCCGATGCCGGCCACGCAGCGATCGAACCTGCCAACTGCAGAGCACTCGTTGCTGCCACGGATAAGTTTGCGGCTTACCCATGAAAGTGGACGTGCGAGCGATTGTATACGGATCGAAGGACTACGACGCGGAGGTCAAACTTCGCCACGAAATCCTTCGGCAACCCCTAGGCTTAAAGTTCTCGCCAGATGATTTAGCCGCTGAAGCTGGCTATCTTCATTTCGGAGCATTCGCAGACCCTGATATGGTAGGCACGATGCAGCTTGTAAAGCTTGACGAGCAGGTCTTGAAGATGAGGCAGGTCGCCGTCTCAGCTCTCGTCCAAGGGCAAGGCGTAGGTCGCTTGTTGGTCGATTTTGCAGAACACTTTGCGAAGTCATATGGTTTTCAAACGATCGTTCTTCACGCCCGTGATACGGCAATTCCATTCTACGATAAACTCGGCTATGAGACGATAAGCGAGATTTTTGAAGAGGTTGGGATCCCGCACCGCAAGATGCAGAAGCTTATTTGATTTGAGTGACGCAACGCATTCGTTACAATCTAATCCGTCTAGGATAGGGAGGACGAAATGCGAGCGATCATTCAAGGCATCTTGTTAGCAGCGTCTGTGACTACGGCCTGCCGCCCTTTGAATTCGCCTTCATCCAGTCCCTCTAAAGCCTACGAAGAGCTTTTGATAGCGGACGAAGAGATCGGCGATATCCCTTTTCTCCTGTGCTCGGATACGGTCAGCTACAATCCATTAAACGCTCTGTGGATGACCTATCTGGGCGTAAGCAGTTACACACGCTCTGAGGTTTTGCACTGTGACATCCTCTCGGCAATAAATTACCGAGCATCCTGTAGTTAGGACGCAAA
>JAZKGL010000387.1:0-7331 GCA_040385935.1 Bdellovibrionota bacterium | reverse complement strand
TATTTTATTCTGACGTTTTGATGATGAAATGAGAATAAGATATCGTGTAGGAATTCAGTCGCGCGTTCATTTTTTTTCTTCGATGAGGTTTCTATGGCGGTCCAAGGCCTTTCCCCCCTGAATTATGGCTACGGCCTGGGTGGGATCATCGCACGAGGCATAGACGCTAAGGCAGCGACTCCTTATCAGAAGCCTATGAGCGAAGATGAGCGTTTCATGAGTCTTGCGCTCCTTGAGGCGATGGAGGCCATCGGACGAAGTTGTCCCAATCCCTCGGTGGGTGCGGTTATCGTGAAAGACGGCACTGTGATTGCGAAGGCATCGACTCAGGACTTTGGTCAGCTTCATGCGGAAACCATGGCCCTTTCCCTAGCGCCACCACACCTGCTGCAAGGTGCGACGTGTTATGTAACTCTTGAACCCTGCGGAGGTCGTGCGAAACAGGGGCCTTGTGCCGAAGCGCTTATCGCCGCAGGCATAACTCGTGTGGTCGTCGCCGCGACCGACCCGAACGAAAAGGCGGCTGGACTTGGTCTGCAAAAACTACGAGAGGCTGGCGTTTCGATCACGCTTGACTGTCTGGCGGCGGAAGCCAAGGCTTGGCACTTTCCTTTCCTCGCTTATCAGCTAAAGAAATCGCCCATTATCATAGGCAAGTGGGCTCAAACACTCGATGGTCACCTGGCTGACGATCAGGGTAATTCCCAGTGGATATCGGGGCCGCGTTCACGCGCCTACACGCACTGGCTCAGGCAAAAGTATGACAGCATCATGGTTGGAGTGCATACCGTTCTAAACGATCATCCTCGCTTAACGGCAAGGGACTCGCCTCTTCCGCACGCAAGACATCCTTGCAAAATCGTCTTTGATCCATCGGGTCGCATGGAAACCGCGACCAAAGAAGCGGTAGCTGCTTTACTTGACGAGGCGGATTCCAAATCGGGACCGGTTATCTATTGGTGTACAGAACCGAAGGTGAGTCGTTATCCAACTAATCTTTTGCCTCACAAAGACAAAATCATACATTTGCCTACCGTGAATTTCTCTGACTGGTCAGCCTTTTTTCGAAGTCTCTCCGATGAGTATCAGCAGCGATTCGGTCGTTATTTACAAAGTATAATGGTCGAGGGTGGTTCCCAACTCTTGACCCTGCTTATGCGTTCGAATCAACTGGACGCCGCCCATATATTTGTGCGAGCCGGATTTTTAGGTGGTGCGCGCAATCGTATCGCGCATCTTCACCAGGGCCAAAATCCTTCTCTCAGTATGATGCAAAGACATGATTATCGCTTGATAACCAGTCAACAAATTGATGATGATGTCGTGCTTGAATGTGTGCAAGAGCGCCTAGACTTATGGGCTAAAGTTAAGGCGTAATCTCAATCGCTGTGCCGCCGATGTCGATATCACTGCCGATGGTAATGCGGCAGCGAAGCCATTCATCCTCATTCGTCAGCGGAAAATTTCTTTTGCAAAAATAGGAATGAAACGCCTGCTGCGTGGCACTGCCGCGAATCGGTGTCTTCAGTTCGGTTGATTCGATTACGCGATCACCGAGAGTCCATTCTTGGCGAATAGTCGTCGATAGCTTAGGCGGCGCAACTATGGGCGCAACGCAGCATAACATGTGACCCTCGGAGACAAAGTCTTTAAGATAACTCTGAGACATCGTGCGGGCCAAAGGCTCATCGGCAGCCGATCGACCTCCTGCATCCCAAGCGAAATGAGGCTTTTTAGTCCAGACGGATAAGAGAGGGAAACGGTAAGGCGTTGGCAAAAGGAGCAAAGGGATGAGTGTGACGGCCCAAAGCCCAGCAAGAAAAACAAAGTACTTCCACTCCCTTTGCGTAGGAATAAATCCAAGTCCACTGACGAGAGCAAGGGCGGGATAAAACCAGCTTATCTGTTCAGGAAGTACAAAGGGAAATAAAAAGCTCGACGCGGAGATAAGTGACCACGAGAGCAAAAGGTGACGAAAAAGTGAGTAGGTGACGAGCTTTTCATAGATCGGGTCCCAGAGTATCAAGCCGAGCAAAAGCACGTTGATAGCAAAGTAAATCCAGCTCGATTTTATCACGTAAAATGGCAGACAAAAAATGAGGATGTACTGCGCTAAGGTCTGCGTGGCGGAAAGATTTGCTGTGCGGGCAAAGCCTTTATACCGGCTCCAGCGAGAGTCGTCGGGGACATTTTCAAAGAATCGACCAACCAGAGCAAAAATAATAAAGACAGGTCCAATGAGTAGGACAAACACCGTGAGTTTGGTGACGTGCGAGAAGTCGCGTTGCAGAGTGAAGACAGACACAAGGCCATAGATCAAGAAGGCGACCGGCAAGAGCTTTTTGAGCTTTTCCGCCGGTATTTTGGATGTCCAGCTCACAGACGTTCAGCTCCCTTGGACCCTGAAATAACCGTCTGCCGAAGCACATGATCCATCACGCAAAGGATCGCCATCGCCTCGACCATGGGAACCGCGCGCGGAAGCACGCAAGGATCATGACGGCCAGCCTGTGGTTTCATCGTTGTCTCGTTGCCCTCGCGATCAACGGTTTGTTGATCTTTGAAAATGGTGGCGACGGGCTTGAATGCAACGCGCAAGGTAATAGTCTCGCCATTGCTGATTCCACCTTGAATGCCTCCGGATCGATTGCTCGTCGTCCGAACCTGTCCGTCGCGCATGACAAAGGCATCGTTGTGTTCTGAGCCGTAAAGATAGGTGCCGGCAAAACCAGATCCGATTTCAAACCCCTTGCTCGCCGGAAGGCTCATCATCGCCTTAGCTAGATCGGCTTCGAGTTTATCAAAGACGGGTTCGCCGAGACCACCGGGACAGGAGTAAATAAAACAACCGATACTTCCGCCAACACTGTCTCCATCTTTCTTCGCCGCGAGTATAATCTCTTCCATCGCTGCCTGTTGCTCTTTGTCGGGACAACGCAGGGGATGAGCATCCACTTCCTTCCGGGTAATCGCATCCGGAATCTTGGCCTGAATACTTTTCACGCGATCGACAAAGGCAACCACACGTAGGTTCGGATAAAGATCACTCAGGATCTGCTCAGCGACCGCGGCGGCGGCCACGCGGCCTATCGTTTCGCGGGCGCTGGCTCGACCACCGCCGCTTGGAGCTTTTACCCCATATTTTAGATCGGTTGTGAAGTCGGCGTGAGAGGGGCGATAGACCGAAGACAGATCGTTATAGTGATCCGCTTTCATATCTTCGTTACGAACGATGAGAGTGATCGGCGTTCCGAGGGAAATTCCATTCACAAGACCGGAAACACATTCCACCTTATCTTTTTCGTCACGCGGCGAGGCCAAATGACTTTGCCCTGGCCTGCGGCGATCTAAGAAAGCCTGCACTTTGCCCAGATCAATTTTATGAGCCGGTGGACAACCATCGATCACGACACCAACAGCGCCGCCATGAGATTCGCCAAACGTTGTGATTGAAAACAGATGCCCGCTCGTATTACCCATTCTTCGATCCCCCAGTCTGTTTTCCTCCATTTGCTGGGGAAACGCTAGGGGAATGTCTTTTAGCGATCAGCCTGCTGAATCAAGGCATCGAAGCCAAAAAGCGCATACATTTCCCAGTCGCGTCCCACCACTTGACCTACGCCCAATCCTGCGTTGAGTTTGACACCCTTAACATCGGCTGTGAGATCGAGGTTATAGCCGTGAGCCTTAACCCAATCGGACGGCTGGCCATCGGTGTGATACCAAGCGTTCCCGTAGTTAAAAAACGTCGTAAAATCGAGACGCTGCAAATAGACGATGTGAACGAGTTTGGCGAGGTCGGGTAGAACTGGGAAGGTCCAGCTGAAATTCGCGCGAGCCTGAGTGTCGCCATAGACCGCCGAAGTCAGGACACCGGGACCAAAGATAGGCTGATTGATTTCGTTAAGACCACCGCCACTGCCTGGAACATAGGTGCGAAGGGGACGATAGGCTTCCTTAAGAAGCTTTCGACGAGTGCCTCGCACGCGACTGTAAGAAGTGCCCCAGTTTTGCTGCGTGTTTTTGCCAAAGAGTTCGATGGGGATGTAGAGGCTAAGGCCACCACCCGTTTGTTCGTAGTCGTAGTTCTTGTTGTTGAATTCCGTTGCGAGATCACTCGACAAATAATAGCCGAGGGTAGCAAAATCCCAGCGATGAGATTTGTTTAGGTCGATGCTGGTCTCACGAATATAACCCTTAGCGATCTGAGCCCAGATCGCATCGTCGCCTAAAAAGGGGATAAGATCGGATTCTTTGTAGGACAGACGAAGGCTGAGATCGAGGGCGTGAATATATCGACTAGCTGAAATCATGGCTCCGCGTTCATCGAAATAATAAACGTCCCCTCCGAACGAACCGTTCCAGGTTTGATGCCGGAACACATCGAGGGAAAGGGTCGTTGTAAATCGATTGGAAGTTAAATTCAAATCGATACTCGGATAACGGCTTTCGACGCCGTAAACGGCCATCACTTGCACGGTTTCGTTTTGCAAATGATCCATCAGGGGAACGGTGAGTGTTCCGTATTGATAACCGAGAGCATCGATTCCAATCCAAGGAAACGCAAAGACCGGTCTTGGTCGCCAGTGCGCGGGCTCGGAGGCTATGCCTTTGGTAATGCCTGAGCCTAGTGGCGCTTGTTTATCAACTTTTTGCGCATCGATTTCCACGGCCGAAGCACTTGATACGCGCCACGGATTTCTCTGGCTGAGTATCTCTTTGAGCGAAGCCTGAGGGTAACGCATGCTCATCTGTAAAGGCGAGGAGGGTTCATCATGGGCGCGACACGTCGTGCGGTTGCCGGGCAGGCTATTGGTTTTGTAAGCCTTCACGCCGTCCTGCTGCCAGAAAGTGATGATCGTAAGATCCTTAGGACTGTTGAACACGCGATCGATAATGTTGCCAAATAATTGCTCGCCCAGACACTTGCCCCCAGCATCAAAACGTCTAAGAAAATGCGAGGTGCCGTCGGCGTAGGCTATGACCATCTGATCCCCAGCAAATCCTAACGAATCAGGTTTGCCGTGATAGGGATCGTTAAATTTGCGAAAGGATTTCGATGCCGCATTCCAAACGACGATGGTATGCTTATCGCCCATGAGGTTTTCTTGCGTGCGGCGAATCCAAAGTTCGCTCATCAATTCCTGCCCGTTTTTATCCACTTCCGTTTTCTGGCCTAAAATCTTGAATGAGTCGGGGAAGTAAACGGGCGACTCGCAGCGCACGAGCTTCGGAGGAATAAGTTTAAACTTTTCGACCTCACTTCGGTTCACGTAACAGAGCGATTGACGTTCGAGTCGTTCCTCCGTCCAAACAAGTTTATCGCTGGTGAGAAACATATCGGTGACATAACCAAGTCGCTTCATCAGCTTTTTGTGCTTATTGTCTTTTTGTATCCAGAATTCCCGCGAGACATCCAGATTTTCATTGATGTCGCTTTTGAGGTAGATCAGCTGATCTTTGCCCACCACGCGCGGACCGATCAAGTTCTCCGGCAAGAGCAAAACATTTTCATCGGTGTCAGCTCGGGAATCTTTCCAATTCACCTTAGCTTCCCAAAGATCAGAATCGTCTCGCGAGAGGTAATAGATCTCACCGCCGCGTGATTGAAAATAATAGCTCGAGTTGTAAGTGAGCGACTGGCCGGAGTGAAGTCCGATCGAAGGAACATCCTTCTTGGGAGCCAGAGGCTTTTTGAGTTTGCTGCTGAAGTCTTTTTCGCTGACAAAGTACAGATCTTTGCGATCGGTCCAATACTTGGTCGCTTCCGCCTTATACTCTTCGTACAGCTCCGCGCCGGATTTTCCGGTCCATTCACGAAGAGCTTCGTCCATAGGCATGAATTTATTGAAGGGCACAAAACTCCATGGCCACCACCAAGGCATAGAGTATTTGTAGAAGCTTTCCAAAACCTGAGGAAGTTTATCAGCGTCATAGGTGCGAAGAAGGTAAGACACGAACGAACCGGAAACCGCATAGCCTATGGTTGAAAATCGCGTTCCATCGTAGAGCGCATGGAGCTTGTCATAGGTTGGCCAGCTCAGTCCGCTCAGCGCGTAATAACGTTCGACACCATACTGCATATCCGAGCCGCTTGACGCTGAAGTCGCTTCGGCTAGACCTTCGATAAACCAAGCGGGCATCCAGGGCAAATGAATGATACTGCCCGCTGGCCCGAAGATATTATCAAGATGGCGATACATGGTGTTATGCGTGAATTCGTGCCAGGAAAGGTCGCGGCCACCGCGTGCGAGAGTCTGAAGCTCGATCACATCGGTGATGAAGTTCGCAAAGGAGGCGTTTGAAGTTGTGGACGAAAGGATAACGGGCAAGGGCTTTTCGCGCTTTACCCCGATCCAGCTCTCAAGCTTAGGTTTCGCCGCTTGCAAAGCATCGAGTACCGCCTTGGCTTCACGCGGCGCGCGGCGATCATGGTAGATGATGAAGTCATCCGTCTTAAGCTCGTCGTAGTCGAGATCCCCTTGATTTCGGCCAAAGCCGATAGGCAGAGCCTCGGCTTTGGACACCCAAATTGTGCTGAAAACCAAGGGAAACAAGACAAAAGCGAGCTTACCGAATACGTGCACGAGCTGCCTCTAGATCCTGGGGTGTGTCGATACCAAGGGACGGGTGCTTAGCGACTGTCATCGATAGGCTGAGTCCGCTCCCGAGTGCCCTAAGTTGCTCAAGGCTCTCGGCGATTTCCAGCGGATGCTGCGGTAGCTGACAGAAGGCCAATAGACCTTTTTTGGTAAAAGCATAAACGCCGATGTGCTGCCAAAACCCACCAAAGGGCGTTGGCTCTCTATAATAGGGTAAGGGGGAGCGGGAAAAATACAAAGCCCTCCCCTGATCATTCATTAAAGCTTTTACACAGTTGGGGTTTTTATATTCGGACTCCTTCTCATTTCGATGGACCATAGTACCCATGGGGTCACCATCTTTTTCCATTTTGGCCAGAAGTTCCTGCAGATCGTCGAGATTGACGAAGGGTTCATCGCCCTGAACATTTAAAACAAAGGGTTTGTCAAAGTTCTTTGCGACCTCTGCGCAGCGATCTGTACCGCTTTTATGATCGACTCGGGTCATGAGAGCCGGAACGCTATGCTTTTGGCAAACGTCTAAAATATCGGAATCATCGGTAGCAATTACGAGGGTTGCGCCTTTCTCTTCGAAGGGTTTTAAACGTTCGTAAACACGGACGATCATCGGTTTGCCGCCGAGATCGGCGAGAGGCTTGCGCGGAAGACGTGTGGACTGCATGCGGGCAGGGACAACTATGAGCCATTGATTCCAGCTGATCATTTTTTTCAAAACTCGCTTGATGAGCC
>JAZKGL010000386.1:0-1253 GCA_040385935.1 Bdellovibrionota bacterium | reverse complement strand
AAATCCTGATCGTCGATGATTCCAAGACAATTCGTCAGCAGGTTCGCTTTACTCTGAGTAAAGGCGGATACGAAGTCGTCGAAGCGGAAGACGGCCTCGACGGAATTCAGAAGCTCTCTGAAAACGCTGATGTTGCGATGATCATCAGCGATGTGAATATGCCTAATATGAACGGCCTCGAAATGGTCGAAAAAATGAAGGCAAACGGTAGCGTCGTTCCCGTTATCATGCTTACGACTGAAGGCGCTGCCGATCTTATCGCGCGAGCTAAGGCTGCGGGCGCAAAAGGTTGGCTAGTGAAACCATTTCAGCCTGAGCAATTGGTAGCCGCTGTCACGAAGATCGCAGGGTGAGGGAGCGAGACTTTGCTAGGAGGGTGATATGCCGGATAAAAACGAAGCAAGCGAATTCTTAGTTGGATTCCTGTCCAATTTCACACTGCTTATCGAACGCGAACTGCTTTCGATTCGGCAGAGCGTGGTGTTGACTGTTGAATCGGTTATGGAAGGCATCGAAACGATCAGCAAAACCGTCGAAAAGAATCATGAAGACGCCGAGGAACTGCTCGAGTTTACCTACCTGCATCCGGATGCGGAGACGGAGATACTCCTTGAAGATATGCAAATGCTCGCCGATGAATTGATCGAGGGTGTGTATCGTGAGGTGTCGAGTAAGAGTTCCGACGGCGCGAACATTATTTCTCCTGAGTCCGTGACGACGAGTCAGCCGGAGGTCGTCGTTCAAAACCGCTTTAATCGTTTTCATGTCAAAACGGATCAATCTCTCGGAAAGCTTAATCGGCTCGATGACAGTGTGAGCAGTTCGGTTCTTAATATAGTAGGGGCCTTGTCCGCCGAAGACTTAATTGCGCAGCGCTTGGAGCATACTATATTGTCTCTGAAGTCGCTGCAGACCGGCCTTAGCTTCTTGCTCATCGATTTTTCTGAACGATGTCAGGAGGATGAAGTCAAACGCGTGACCAAGAGTATCCTCACTTACACGTTCCGGCAGTACACGACGGAGGAAGAGAAGGTGCGCTTCTGGACGATTTTTGGGAAATCCGCTGCGTAAATGTTAATTTGTACGTCGATAAAGCCTCGCCTAGTGCGAGGCTTTTTGCGTTTAATTGCTCTGAAAGGCTTGCAGCGCCTAGCTTATAAATTTTTCGTGAAAACAGGGTTGACGATCGGAAGATGAATCCGTATAAACCTATCTCTCGGCGGCGACGCAGAAAAAGAAGAAGACGGTAAGTA
>JAZKGL010000385.1:0-7306 GCA_040385935.1 Bdellovibrionota bacterium | reverse complement strand
AAAGCGTTTACATCATCACGCATGGTGGCGAAGGAGTCTGTAAAAGGGTCTTGGCTGCGAATGGACACTTGGGGTCTTCCTCGTAAAACAAAGAGTGGTGAGCGCTCTGTCTCCCGGCGATCTTTAAGCCGGATTCTGTCTATTCCGTGAGGAACGAGACTGTCATTAATCTGGGTCCGTTGTTGCCAACGGCCTCGAGCGGCCTACCCAGGAGCGAGATGGGCCATCTCCGCTTGCCACTAGTGACAAGCCCTCCTTGTTTGGCCTTGCATCGGATGGGGTTTACCGAGCCAACCTGTCGCCAAGTTGCTGGTGAGCTCTTACCTCACCGTTTCATCCTTACCGCTTAGCTTTTAACGGCCAAGAGGCGGTTTGCTTTCTGTTGCACTTTCCGTCGGGTTTCCCCGCCTGGTCGTTAACCAGCATCCTGCCCTGCGATGTCCGGACTTTCCTCGATATGCTTTCACACACCGCGACAGTCCAATCTCCTGGAAAAGAGCACTCACCGAACCTCGTGTTCTAGTGATGAAGCATGGGCAAGTCAATGAATATTCGTAAATTAGCGCTTAGGCGTTAGACTTAAAATCAAATCGTAGTTGTCGACTGCGTAACGATCGTCCATTAGCGCAATATTTCGCGTATGCTGCCCACAAGATTTGCACTCGAATTGGATCATTAACCCCTTTTTCGAATGAAGCTCATAGCCAATCGGCTTCAATGAGCCCTTGCAAGGATTCGCGCGATCGCCGGGAAAGATGTCGACATGCTTGGAGTAGAGGCAAAAGGGGCAGTGATTCCGACATGTTTTCTCGGACAGAGGAACTGTCTTCCCGCAGTGATCGCAGGTGAATTCTTCATTGATTTTGGAAAATCGCGAGGATTCGGACACGGGATTTTGTACCAACTGAGTAAATATTTGATGGAAGCTGCCGATGATCACAAAAGACCATCCGGGAGATTCCTTAGTGAAAGCGCTTAGGTTTAGCAAGCAAAAGTTGATCGGTTTTTGTTTACTTCTCGCAGCTTGCGGAAGTGGCGGAAGCGGTGATGAAGCGAGCCCGGGAAGTCCGCAAACCACGGTTGTGAAAAAAGTCGAAACGACTTTTACAGGATCTATCAAAAGCGTGAGCGGCAGCCAGTCGGAAATGAAGGACTGGGTTGTGGCGTTGATCAATTACGATAATTTCATTTCATCGATCGGCGTTGTGAATGCAGCCGGTAACTTCTCGCTTCCTTTTGTCATTCAAGAGGATCGTTATACCCTCGCTCTTTTGGATCCCGATTATAAACTTCAGGCAGTTCTTACGGCCTCCGGCCTAGCGCCTAACACGATTCGTCAGGTCTTTAAACTGGCCGGTACTCAGCTCCCTATCCTTGTTCATAACGGCCCCGTCATCAACTTTACAAATACAGTGGGCGTAAGCTTCGATGCAGCGAGTGTTCCTGATGTGAACGGCGATTTGATTCCCGTAGGGCAGGAAACCGCTCTTTTGGATGCCGCTACGGAAGATCGCGATGCTGATGGCCTACCAAACATAATTGATCCCGATATAGATGGCGACGGTCTAATCAATGTTTTGGATATCGATGATGATGGCGATGCGATTTTAGATGTCTTCGATGACGATGCGAACGGCGATACGGTGCTCGACGTCACACAGTCGGTGGGCGATCAGTATTTTACAAGCTTACTCAGTTATATGAGCGTTCAGGTTTTGCAAGATACCAAGATCGATGGAAGTTTTGATACAAGTCTACTCTTCACAGCCAAAATCGGGTCCGACGGCATTCCAAATGCAATACGAGTCCGTGGCTCGTCGAAACTCTTCGAAGGTGCGACCTCGGTCCGAGTCAATCCTGAAACGGGCGATTCTATCGTCGCACCTTGGGATTTTTCTTTGTCCGACGATGGCTTGAACGAAGATGGTGCGGCGAGTGATGGGACCTACTCGCGGCGCGTGAAACTTGGAACAGGGCTACTGCCTCTCGGCAAACAAATGATCTTCCTCTCGTTCATCGATAGCGTGGATGCAGTCGATCGCGTGCGTGAGTTGCCTTTTATCTTTCCTAAGGTCGTGAGCGGCGCCGTGACAGGAACCTATGCATCACTGACAAAAACCGTTAGCCTTGGCGGAACCCCCTTTGGTGGCGAGACGAAATTTAAGTGGTGGGTTGATATTTTCGACAGCACAGGGAAAAAAGTTTTCTCCTCGGCGCCAGTCCTCGGAACTACCGCCTCCTATGTGATTCCTGATTCTGTGATGCAGACCGGAGTCACTTACACGGCAAAGATCGTAGCGACGACTCCGGAGCGTATACCGAGTTATCCAGGCTGGATCGTTCGTAGTGCCAGCTTTAATCTTTAAAACTTTGTCGTTCCCCTTTTCGAATTGAAATAACTGTTGATGGATTGTCTTTCTGCGGAAGGCATATCTTCCAAAGGCCGAAGCTGTTTGTGCTTCGGCCTGTTTTGTTCCACGAAGGTCTCGCGCGCGCGATCATAGACGGTTTTGATCGGGCCGTTCAACCAGACTGGGGAGGACTTCCACATGAAGTCGGGACGGTTTTGGTTCGAATCACTGCCCTCTGGGGTTATCCAGCGACCCGACGTGATTTGGCCACTTTTATCAAGGGTGAGTTCGTATTCATAAGCTTCACTTTCATAAGGATAGGCCTCATCCTCTTCATCCATCGCGATAACGGGAGTCGATGCAGTGAGGAAGACCACGGTTTTGATGTGGAGTGTTTGCTGTGCGTTTCCTGTAAGAGACTGGCCAGGTTTTTCGAGGACACGGCTTTCATACGCGACGACTGGATTATTGGAAATCTCCCCGGATTGATCACGATCCATGATGAAACCCTCGTTGCGTTTTCCAATCTGATTGGCAAGGACCGTGTGAAACTTTGCAGCATCGATCGGTGGGCAAGTGCGTCTGCGGAGGTTTTGTTTTTCGTTTTCGAATGCGTAGGGGCCAGCGGCCGCACCAACTTCTGTTTCGGGACAGATGGAGGCTAAAACAATAGGTTTAGGGCTTTGCTCGTGAACGAACAGACTCATGAGTGAATAGATATCTTGAGATTCGAAAGGAATGCTTATCCCTGATTTGCTTTGCACCGTCACAGGTGCGACGGGTTGAAATTGAAGGCTCGCTGCCGACCAAGCGTGCATCATGCCTTCCCACTCAGGGATTTCCGCTCGCTTTTGGTCAAGGGTTCGATGACGTTCTTTCTGAGTGAGCTGCCAATTGCTATGGCCCAAGTAAGCATCGAGTTTTTCGATCGGCGAAAGTCCAGCCACATCGATGGGAGTGCCGATGGGATAGGTGATAAAAGGCTTAAGATCATCGATGTCGTCGGCTTCGTCGGCTTTGGCTAATTGCCAGCGAAACGCAGCCCCGCCATGAATTGTGGCCCAATTATCTGAGGTCCAAGGAAGCTGGGTAAGGCTTGCAGCAAGAGGGAGATCGCGAAACGTGGTTGTGTCGCTTGTGATGGATGGTTTTGTTTCCGAAAGGCCTGCCATGTCTTGAGCCGGTTGGGTTTGGCAAGCTGTCAGGGCCAAGCAGATGAAGATGAGTGCTCGCATGAAAGACCTCCGTTATAAGGTCTGTTCATTTTAAACCACTTCATGAGCTGGCGCATCGGCCATCTCGTTGGGTGTAAAACGATTTCCCGAGAATTATTATTATGGGCTATTTGGTCCACTGCCTAAATTATAAAGGCGACCGTTATCGAGGAGAGCACCGTTTCCAACTTTGGAGTTGAATTTATTTGAGGCAAAGCTCGTGTCGAGCGATGGCAAACTTCAGGATCAATTGATGGTTTCCGGGATAACGGCACTGACGGTTGAAATTATTTCCGTCGGCTACATGAACGGCAAGTATATTCACGAGCTTCGTTATCTCTCACCGGAAGGCAAGCGGTCGCTGATCATCGCCGATCTGATGGACCGCATTACCACCATGTGATTCTTAGTGCTTGGTTTCAGGGAGAATCACGCGAAGACCGTGCTTGATAATCTTAAAGGTAAAACCGCCATCCGCAATCTCTTCTCCATCGGCACGAACGGGTAACCGTTTGTTCCCGGTGATCGTCGCCGTATCATAGACTTTGTGGTATTCCTTAAGGTGTTTATGCGGCTTTCGAAAAATGAATGACATGAGCAAGGTAAAGTAATGTCCGAACGTACGCGCCTTGAATATACAGATCTCGGCAATGCCATCGTCGGTAGCGATGTTCTCGCCCCAACGCATCATCGTCATACCCATCGATCCTGCATTCGTAACCATGATCGTTGAGGCCTTGCGCTGTATCTTCTTGCCGTCAATTGTAATATCAAAGCGGAAAATTCGTTCTTTCATCATCAATTTAATGGCGTTAAACATATAGGCTATGCGCCCGTATTTGCGCTTAAGCTCGTGATTTGTGTGAACAGTGATCCACGAGTACGTGCCGATGGATATATGACAAAGAAAAGTTCGACCTTCGACATCGAGAATATCGACCGGACTTACCTGAGTGCTCGTCAAAGCCAGCTCGGCGGCGGCTTTCGCGTCTTTTGGTATGTTGTGTTCTTTCGCAAAAACATTCGCCGTTCCGCACGGGATACCCGCAAACACTTTATTGTGAAGCCTTGCCGAACCAGCCACGGCCGCTAGCGTTCCATCGCCGCCCGCTCCCACATAGACTTCGGCATCGACCAATTCAGCTGCGTCTTTTAATTCGGTTTCGAGATCCATGCCTTTTTTCAGATGGATGAAGTGTACCGTTTTGTTGAGTTCTTTCGCCCTCTCCTCGATGAAACCCTGCAAGGTAGGGCAGTCCGCGCTTCCCGACTTCTCGTTTAAAACCACGATATAACTGTGAAAGCCTTTGTCGAGATCGGTTGAATTGTTTTCTTGCTCGATCGATTGTGCGTAAGATGCGGAAGGAAGAATAGGCTTGCTCAATGAGGTGTCGACATGAGGCTCTTGCATATTTCAGATCTCCATTTTGGTCCGCTTTACGATTCCGAGGTTGGCGAGAAACTACTCCAGCGCCTCTCCGAACTCAAAGGCACCACACTGATCGTGACTGGAGACATGACACAGAGAGCGACGCGGAGTCAATTCGAAGCCGCTCAGGAGTGGTTGGGCCGGGCTAAGCAACTTGTTGAAAACATGGTTATTTGTCCGGGTAACCATGATATCGCGCTATTTCGAGTTTGGGAGCGCGTGCTCAAACCTTTTGCTCTCTATCGCGAGTTTATCTCGCCTGATCTTGATCAAGTTTTTCATGGCAAAGAGGTTACGGTCGTCTCGCTGAATAGTGTGCGGCCTTTTACTCGCCTTGTGCAGGGAAAGCTGAGTAAAAAGCAGTTTCGCATGACGGCTGAGGCCTTTGCACGAAGCGATGATGGAAAATTGCATGTTCTTGCGTTTCATCATCCTCTCATAACGTTTCAAAAACAGGACCATCATCCTGGACTTGATGTGCCTTGGAAAACGATTTCGGGTGGCGAGCGCGTGGATGTTGTTCTCACAGGCCATCTTCATGACAGCGAAGTGCAGCTCACTTATGACGAAGTTACGGGCAAACCGATGCTGTTGATCTCGTGCGGAACATCGGCTTCAAAACGCGGGCGGGGGAAAGATGCGGGACGCAACTCTTTCAATCTTATCGAAGGGAGTCGCTCCTCGCTTCGCGTCGTTACAGAATATTTCAATAACGATAAAAAACTGTTTGAGGTTGCGACCGAGGCCTTGTTTGATCTTACGAAGAATCAGCCGATACGCGCTGTTGTCGCCGATCATGGAGATGTGCCTTTAAAGGTCTAACTCTCGAACTCAGCTCGCTTTGGGATATCGACAAAACCGTCATCCCAATCCGCGCGACTCCTGCAGTAAATGTGGGCCATTGGCACAAGTGGGCTTGCGCAGTCCAATCCGCCCGCTGGAATAGTCGCGTGGCCTTCGGCGTTGACGTAGGGGACAGGTGAGGCGCACGTGCTGCAAAAGTTCTTGGCAAACCGGGTTCCTGTCACTGCGAAATGCTTGATACTCTGTTCGCCACTGAGCCAGTGAAGAGCTTTTACTTTCACAAAGAGATTGGCTGCGTGAGCTGTGCCCGAGAACTTACGGCAGCGGCTGCAGTGGCAAAGATAGAAAGCTTTCGCCTCGCCCTCGATCTCATATTTTACCGCTCCGCATAGACAAGAACCATTCAGCTTAGTCATGATTGGTCTCTCAAATTATTTCAGTGGCGTGATGCGGTAGCCATCTTCTTTGAGTAGTCGAAGGAGGCCATACTCCCCCGCATAATGAGCGGCACCAACAGCGAGCACGGTTTTCTTGCCTTGAAGCAGCGGTAGCTTAACGATCCACAGTTTGTTGCGTTTCTCAAGCAGCAGATGGCGCATATCTTCGGGCACTTCTTTTAGCAAATCATCCAGCGCCACAGAGTTTCCTTCTTTGAAAGCCTTCTTCAGCTCAGCGTAGTTGCCTGATTCGGCTTCCCATTCATCGAGGACTTTTTGAATCGCTTCGACATGAAATACGGCCTGCAAACTCTTGAGCTGCTCTTCGTTTGTTTCGAGTGTCCTCAGCTCTTTGCCAAGCGATCGACCACGTTCGTAAATAATGCTGTCGATGGATTGCGCCCCGGGCTGCACGTCTTCATCCGCCTTGGCTTGTACCTGCAAAAGCAAAGCTCCCGCTGCCAGAGGGGATAAAGATTTCATATGCTCGTCACTCAGCTTTGAGCCTGAGTCCTTTAGGATTTTGACGAACTTCGCCCAATGCTCTGCTCCCAACATGACAGATAAGTCTTTACCCGGTGGCATAGACAAGTATTTGGCCATGAGCGTTGAGGAATTCTGGCTCAAATCGGTCTCAATGATCACTGTGTCGGCTTCTCCTAGCCTTTTCCACACAAGCGGGTCCATATCTTCGGCTTTGATGCCAATGTGCATAGTTCCTACCAAGGTTAGGAGTTGGTCACCTTTCGTCGCTTCCCATAGAAAGCTGTGGCGCTCAGGCTGGGCTTGCTTTTGAAGGGGGGTTGGCGTTACGCAGGAGGTTATAAAGCTCCATGTGGCTAGGAGTGTTAAAAGCAGGGTTGTAGGGAGCCGGTTTCGCATAGTAATCCTTTAGGCGAACTTGAAGGGACGAAATCCTTGAACCATCGACGCTGAAAGTTTATAATGATTTCCCAAGTGTATGCTATTGCGTCGTTTGTACTGTTGCGAGGGTTACAGCATGATGTTTTCGTCTAAAGATCTACGCGTTGAGTCGGCCGCGGATTTTCTCGATATCCTTCCTATCTTTAT
>JAZKGL010000384.1:0-3559 GCA_040385935.1 Bdellovibrionota bacterium | reverse complement strand
TATTCTGCGACATAAAGGCCATAATCTCGCGCTGCTGACGCTGAGGATCGGCTTTATGTTTTTCACGAATCGCATTCATCTCAGGTTGAAGACGTTGCATACGTTTTTGCGAAATCGCAGCCGCGCGAGTCAAAGGATAGAAGGCAAGCTTGAGAATGATCGTGACAAAGATGATTGCCAGTCCCCAGTTTTGCACAGCTTGATGAACGCCTTTAAGAGCTAACAAAAGCGGGTGAGCAAAGAAGGAGAACCATCCGAGCTTCACTGTACTTTTCAGAGCCGGATCAACCGCTTCAAGCGTCTCCACTTTTTTTGGTCCAAAGTAACCAGACAGCTTCATCGTCTGAACAGCGCCCGGAGCCACCATTCCAAACTTCTGAGTAATCATCGTCGAGATCTGGCAGTGGCCTTGAGCCGCATCTGTGTCGCGTTCGATCAGATAATCGGCCGCTTGGTTTTTCGCCCAGAGCAAGCCTAGGAAATAGTGCTTATCAAATCCGGCGTAATCAACCTTCTCAGACTTCAAACTCGCAAAAGGCTCGGCCTCTTTCTCGCAAAGATCATGGATAGTCTTATCTTTCCGCGATCCACCAAGACCATAGATCATACCTACATCAGAGGGCGATGAGGGCACGAGGAAGTTCGAAGACTTCTCAGGAACCTTCAGCTCTTGCTTGATAAGCGAAGTGGCATTCAACTCCTGCTCGGTCGCCGAAATGTTTTTAAAGCTCACGTCAACTTCAAGGCCGTAACCTTCAGTTGGAACGGTATAGGTTTGCGTAACTTCCCAAGTGCCATCGGCCTTGGTGAAAGTAATTTTTTGACCTTCGCGTTTTGCTGCCCAGCCGGTACGGGGCGTGCGGCTAGTAAGAACCGGCGTGCCCTGCACAATCATCTCGGCATCGAGAAGATTGACCATTTCGCTATCGTCTTTACGCGCCAGATAATCTTTGAGACGAATCTCTTGAATACCTGCTTTTGACTGATCAAAACGAACGATGGTGTTCTTGGTATCAAAGACGAGTTCAGCCGCAGTCAAAGGTGTGACTGTGGACGCTTCGACCACAGGCGCTGGTGCATTCTCAGGAGAAACTCCGGAGGCTACAGCCGCCGTATCCCCGGCTTTGACCGGCTCATTTTGAGGCGGAGACTCTTCAGTTTTCTGCGCACCCGCGTAATAGTCGGGATATTTATTTTGCAGATAATACATGTACCCCATCACGAAGAGAAAACAGATGAGCGTAGCGGTAACGGATTTTTTATCCCAATTCATGGTAGATCAACGCCTCCAGGGTGCCAGGGGTTGCAGCGCAGTATTCGTAATGTAGATTTTGAAATCGCTTCAGGAACGGAGTAGGTCTCTAAGCAGGTCACAGCGTAGCGAGAGCAGCTTGGGTAGAAGCGGCAGCGGGGTCCTAGCAAGGGAGCCAGGGTGATTTGATAGATTCTGATAGCGCCAATGAATAGGCGACTGATCATAGGCGAAAGTCCTAACTCTTTGAGAGAATGCGTGAACCTAGGCTGGCTTTAGCGCGGCTTTTTGTTCAGCGTCTTTTACAATCCGCTTTACAGACTTGCCCATCGCGTAAGTCATGGCCTGGCGTAAGGTCTCGAAGTCCATACTCACAGCGTGATGCCGTGCAATGACAACGATATCCATACCGACTGGTCTCGCAGGGAGTTGTCGAAAAAGTTCGCGGAGGCGCCTTCGCACACGATTCCGTGTGACGGAGCCTCCAACCTTCTTCGAGACGATAAATCCGATTCTTGACGTGGGCCCATGACTAGGCACAGCGATCATGACCAATGCTTGGGTCACGATCTTCTGACCATTGTCCATGGTTCGTGTGAACTCAGGTCTCCGGCGCAGTCGAAACCGCTTGGGAAACCTCAGTGACGATGGGACCTCGGAAGGAGGATTCATAGGCTTTTCTAGAATTTACTTCTGGTAGATTGTCGGTACAAGGCGTTTACGGCCTTTTGAGCGACGACGAGCCAAAACGTTACGTCCGCCTGGGCTCGACATACGAGCACGGAAACCGTGGTTACGTTTACGCTTCAGTTTACTGGGTTGGAATGTACGCTTAGACATATATTAGCTCCTCAGGTCTCGGCCCAACTGAGATCAATTTGCTGAATAGAAGAAACATCCTGCCAAATAGCAGAACGAACCGTGTTGGGACAGCCGCGAGAATCTAACAGAAGCCTCGGGTGCTTGCAAGAAATCTACGAGGACGATTCTTTAAAAACGAAACGTCTATGCGTCATTTTATTCTAGACATCCGCCAACCCTTACGTTAGAAGCCTTTCATTACGACGTTTAAGGATCGTTATGCAAAGGCTTTGGGCCGTTTTTGTAATTTTTGCCGCTCTTTTTGCGCCAAAATTACTAGGATCAACAACAACACATCTGCTTGAAATGAATCCCGTAAAGATTCATGTCGATCGTCAGGATCGTATCCATGTGACCTATCAAAAGGAATGTGGGGCGAGCTTTGCGGGTTTTCTTCTTCGTACCTCTGCCGAAAAAGAATTATTTGTCGCGGTCTTAAGCCTTAGACCGAATATGCGCTGCCTCGAACTCACGCCTATGGAAGAGCTAATCATTCCAAAGCTTACGGCCAAAGACTTTGCGGGCGTAACCTCGCTCAATCCATCGACTGAGCCCGTGTTCCTTAAACAAAGTCCGATCCAAAATTTCAATCAATTCCAAGACGGCGAAGAGATTCGTTTCGAAGCGGCTTATACCTCGCAGTGCGGGACCGCTCTCGGCCTAAGCCTTTACCCAGGCGCGAACGGACTGGAACTCAGTATCCTCGAAGGACGCGCCAGCCGATTCGAAGCCTGCAATCGCAGTACAAAGGTCTCAAGGTCTGAGCATATCAATTTAAGCAATGAATCCCTCGTTGCGATCAAAGACTTCGCCACCGAGACTGAGGAGCCTGAGCGCTACACCTTGCGCCGCGCAAATACCCGTCTTATCCAAGAACCAGACAGCGAGGGAGCTAAGCTCTATTATTTCCGCCGCTGCACAGAAGCCCCGGTGGGACTCATTCGCCGCGAGACCGACTCCGGTATAGAGATCAGCGTTCTTTTAGCGAGCTACAGCGACATTTCCTGTCCTGAGGGTTCGACCGAGCACATGTGGACGCCTTGGCCTCAAAAACTTTATGGCGAAACGCTTAAGCCTTTCAAAGGCACAGGCGAAGCCGAGCCCCTCACGATCAAACGTCCGATCAGTTACAACACCAACGATTCCACTCTAAGCATTGCGGCCCATTCATCGTGTCAAAAGGATGTTGGAATCATTTCGCGTGAAAGCCGAAACGGTTATGCGGTTGGGATCCTGCAAATTCAAAACAGCGCCCCGTGCAATTCGCCACTAAAGGAGGTAAACTTCACCTTCGACTGGAACTTTGCCGACGGCGTGAAACGCGATGTAAAGCCTTTGCAGCTCGTGGGCTACTGAAAGCAAAGGACGCCTAAGAGTGCGTTGCAAGATTATCCTGAGCGGCGATGCGATTCGTAGCAATTATCAAACGTTTAAAGCTCTCGTAGC
>JAZKGL010000383.1:0-12413 GCA_040385935.1 Bdellovibrionota bacterium | reverse complement strand
CTCGCGAGAATCGTCAAGACTGGCTCGAGAACATTCAGGCGTTTCAACTTCAATCTGAAGGCGTCGATACAAAGACGATGAGTGATAGCACGCGTGCCTTCAACCCAGAAGTTATCCTCGAAAGAATGGGCGAGGCCTCGCTAGCAGGTTTTGCGGAATCCTCTGGCGAGAATGAGCAGGGCGATGAATTTCTAGGCGAGAGAGAAGGCGAGGCCCCGAGCGCCCCTCACTCATCCGGCACAAATAAATCACAAAATACTTTTGACTTGGGAACGGCTGAAACACAAAAAGCTCAGCCCACGCATCCCGTTCAAAAGGCTGTATTTGAAAATGCAGAAATGCTCGTCAAGGATGGTGGCGGAGCCATTCGTATTGATATTGGCAACAACGAGACAGGTAAAATCGATCTGGCTGTTGAAGTCAAGGATGGCAAGGTTGAGGTCAAGATCAGTGCGGATTCGCCTGAGGCTCGGCAGTTGATAGCCCAAGATCTTCCGCGCCTCAAAGAGCAGCTTCAAAACCAAAACTTAAACCTTTCCAAGGTTGAAGTTGGTCTATCCGGGGGTTCCTCATGGACCTCATCTGATGGACGATCCTCGCGCGAGGAATCGTCTCAGTCTGCGCAAAGTGAAGAGCTTTTGGGAGTGAACGGCCGCCCAGGCCGTAAGACTTCGAGAAGTTATTCCCGTTCATCAAATACTGCGGAAGTTCAACCTGGAGTCATCCGAGAGGGTGGCGGAATCAAAGTGAGGGTCTAACCAATGGTAAGTGTTAGTCAAAAAGTTGCGCCACCAACCCTACAGACCAGTGCGACACACAACTTCTCCGATGCAAAAATTGATCATCAGACAGCGCTATCGACGGATGAGGATGTAAAGAAGATCGACTTTCGATCTCTGATCACCAACTCCATGGATGATGTGAAGAAGAAGCGTGCGGCGAAAGAAAACGGAGATTTGACATCATCATCGGATGCGGAATTTCTTGATAAGCTTGCTGAACAATCTAAAGAAAAACGCACGCCCAAAAATGAGTTGGGAAAAGATGATTTCCTAAAATTATTCGTGACCCAGCTTCAAAACCAGGATCCGATGAACCCTGATGATGGCACGGAGATGGCCGCAAAGCTTGCTCAGTTCAACGGACTCGAGCAAATGATGAACGTAAATAAAGGGATTGAGAAACTTATTACGGCACAGACGACGGATCGTAATATGGGAATGATGAGTTATATCGGCAAAGAAGTGACCGTGGATGGCGGCCGTGTGCGTTTAGAGGACGGTAAGCCAACTCCCTCGGAGTTTAGCTCGGAGTTCCCCATTGCGTCGGCGACACTGGAAATCCGTGATGCAAGCGGCATGATGGTCAACCAACTCGATCTTGGCGCGATGGATCAAGGAACTCACCCGATCAAGTGGGATGGAAAGACCTCGGAAGGTCGTCAGATGACTGAGGGCGTCTTCACCTACAACATCGCTGCGCGAAACAGCGATGGCGAAGCGGTTCCTGTGAATCTTTCGAGTAAAGCGAAAATCAATGGCGTCGATATTAAGAGCAAAGATGGTGCTCTCTTCTCTGACTTTGGAAAGGTGACCTTCGATCAGATTCGTTCTGTGGGATTGATCGGCTTTGACAAAGTAGCAACACCAGAAGCCGCGGAATCGAAAAAGCCGGCTGCTCTAGAAGTCGGCCAACGCTTAGGCTCAGCTGTTGAAACGCTTGACAAAGCCAAAGCCGGTGCATCGACCGTCGATGGTTTGGATAGGCTGCAGGCTGAAGGCAAACTTGATATTAAGAAGGCCGGTGCAACAGCAGAAGCGAAACCGGGTGATCCGATAAAGTCGGATAAACCGAAATCAGGCGCGCCGCAAGCGGGAGCAGGATCCGCCGTCACGGCTTCGGCAGCTACGCCGGTCCCTGCACAAGCCCCTCAGCCCTCGCAATCAATCGTTGATCCGGCGGCTGCAGCGGCCTCCGCAGCTCAGTCAACACCAGAAGCATCCCAGCCCTCATAATCTAAATCACAGCTGGCTGCATAAGCAGCCAGTTTAGCAACAAAAGGCCATGAAATCTTGAAGCCGTCCATACTCCCAACTCTACTGTTTCCTCTCCTCACACTTTTCATCCATATTTCCTGCGCCAGCCGTAGCGAAGATATCAACCCGGTTCCAGAACAAGCTTTAATTCCCAAAGCTTCCGACACGGTAGACTCAGCACTCGAACAAGCCGAGTCAGTAGCCAGCGAGCAAATAGCTGCCGAACCCATGTCGCTGGAGGCAAAGTCTTTTGATTGCCAAAAAATATCAGACACCTGCGACACCGATGAAAAAAGCAACGCGCACCGTTGCTCTCTCGTTCAAAACAACAATCAAACGATCGCCGAAGATGATCAAATCTCAGCCCATGGTGATAGCCGCTGCTTTGCTAACGCGAAACTCAAAGCCAAGCTGTGCGAAGCCAAAATCCCACAAAAATTCGCTTTGATCGAATGTAAACCCGATGCCATTTCCCCCGAGGAATGCTCCGCCCCGCTCGCCAACTGCGATGCGGCGATAACTCAACCCACAAAATGTTTTGCTAGAGACATGGATTCTACTGAAATCGCCTGGACCAACCGTCCCGAGGCTTGGGGCAAAAACGAGTGCGAAGCACGCAACAACCTAAAGAAAAAAGCCTGTGACAAAGGTGTAGCGCCAAGCGAGATAAGATCCATCGCTTGCGAAAAAGAAGCGTCGCCAGCCGTCTGTCCCCCCATGCAGCAGAACTGTCTGGTACAAAACGAACTCATCGAATGCCGTATCAAAAGAATCGGTGATATACCGTTGAAAGAAGCCCTAAAAAGCATCGGTTTCAGCACCTGTGAAGCTACCTATCGCGTCAAAGACCTGGCTTGCCGATGGCAAAGAAAAGAAATCAGCGATCTAAACGAAGTCGATTGCCGCTCTATAACCAAAGGCGAAGCCTTCACCACGCAAACGGCCAAAGGTAAAATTTACAAAAAAATCGAAAAGCTTAGATTCTAACCAAGCACTTCATAAGCCGCTTCTTCAAGCATAGCTGATTTTAATGACGTCGGCTCGAACTGAAGATTGATCGCATATTTCTCGATCAAATAATTGTAAAGCGGCTTCTCTTCATTCAAGATCGCTTCATAAATATCATCGCGCAAGCGAATCCGAATATCCTTGATCCCTCGCCTAAGATAAACCCGCTCAATCTCCCGCACCATTTCATAAACCGTAGACTCAAGACTCAATGTCCGGCCCCAGCCATTGCAGTGTTTACAGTCGACCGTCATCACGCGCTCCATCGATTCGCGCGTACGCTTACGTGTCATCTGCACAAGCCCAAGCTCATTGATCGCGAGGACATTCGTCCGCGACTTATCGCTCTTCAAACTCTCAAGCAAACGCTCGTTGACCTTGGCCTGATCCGCGTAGGATTCCATATCAATGAAATCGAGCACGATAATTCCGCCCAGATTACGAACCCGCAGCTGATAAACAATCTCGTCAACCGCTTCGAGATTCGTTCGCAGTATAGTATCCTGCGCGTTCATCGAGCCGACAAACTTCCCGGTATTCACATCAAACGAAGTCAAAGCCTCGGTCTGATCGATAACTAGATACCCGCCCGAAGGCAACCAAACCTTTCGAGACATCGCTTTCGCGAGTTCCATCTCAATACCGTAATGATCGAAAATCAGATCATCACCTTTAAACAAGACGAGCTTCTCGTTGGCGCCGGGAATCGAATCTTCTAGAAAATGCCGAAGCTGATGATAAACCTGCTCATCATCCACTACAATTTCACTTACGTCTTCCGTAACGAGATCGCGAGTGGTCTTCAAAACGATGTCGGGTTCTTGATAGAGGAGAGACGGCGCAGCCAAACGATTTCTCTTATCCGCAACCGATTGCCAGATCGACAAAAGATAATCCAAATCCTTTTTCAAATGACCGGCAGGCGCCTCAAGCGCCGCTGTGCGGATAATGAGCCCCATCTCAGGTGGACGAAAGCTTTCCACTTCATCGATAAGACGTTTGCGCACCACATCATCTGCAATGCGCCGGGAAATTCCAATATTATTAAACTCAGGCATCAAAACCAGATAGCGGCCCGGAATAGTCACGACCATAGTCACACGTGGGCCCTTGGAGCCAAGCGGCTCCTTCGCTACTTGCACACAAATTTCCTGGCCTTCACGCAAAATCTTCTCGATAGGCGTGCGATTAGAAAGTTCGCGCGGGTCTTGGTGATTCTTAAGATTGGCATGCAAACTTGCGACATGCGAAGAATCCATCACATCGCCGCCATAGAGAAACGCTGAGCGATCAACACCGATGTTGACGAAGGCCGACTGCATGCCGGGTAGCACGCGACTCACTTTCGCCTTATAAATATTCCCGACCATCCCGCGCTTCTTATGTCGTTCGACATAGAGATCAACCAGTCGATTGCCTTCCAAAAGCCCGATACGAGTTTCGGATGAGGTCGCGTTGATAATCAGCTTTTTTGTTTTCATAGATCTAACTTTGTTACCTATTGACGCCAGGATGCAGTCACTTGCGTCATGATGCGGTCGCTCGCGCCTTTTTGCTTTAAAACAGCATTCGCCATCGCCTGATTAGGAGGCGAGGAGGAAAAGCTCAGACCCTTATACCACTCTAAAAATTCGGAACCAGTGTGAATCACCCTCGCAAGATTTTCTGCAACGAGTCCTTTGGCTTCCTGACTCGTCTGAAAATGCGGTCCAAAACAAATATAAAGACCACGACATGCCGGTTCGAGAACGTTATGCACGCGATAATGCAAGGCTCCTCCTACCCAAGCAAGCTCAGCGCAGCCATAGAGTTCAGGAAGATCGCCCAGGACATCCACAAATAAAACTTCATGTGACGCGT
Organism: Bdellovibrionota bacterium; assembly: GCA_040385935.1. Classification (GTDB taxonomy): domain Bacteria; phylum Bdellovibrionota_B; class Oligoflexia; order Oligoflexales; family Oligoflexaceae; genus Oligoflexus. The sequence continues at coordinate 7,509 of JAZKGL010000383.1, read as the reverse complement.
TGGCGGCTGCATAGGTATCGCTACTGACACGACACACGGAAACGCCCTCCAGCATTTTCAGCATAGTTTCGATATTTTCGTCGGAAAGATCATGCGGTGCAAGGATCACAGCGATCTTAGGATCAAACGATTTAAGCGCAGGATAAACCTGTATAAATTCTTCGAGATCGCGCGGCCAGGCGCTTCCTAAAACGAGAGTTCGCCGACCCGATATAAAATTTTTCAACTGGGATTTTAGATCGGTGAGCTTAGGTTCGCGCTCGACGAGTCGTTCCAAAACGCGGTCATATTTTGTATCGCCCGTGATTATGATCTGTTCAGCCGAAGCTTTTAAAACGCTTTGATAGAAATCAGCATCACCCTCCGAGACGACAGAGATTTTCTTCATCGGCGAGATTAATTCCGATCGAAGCCTTCGAGGGAGAATCTTGTCACGAAGATGCGGGGCTTCCACGCCATCGATCAAATAGATCGGAGCAAACTCGCTGACAACATTCACCATCCCCGGCCAAAGTTCGTAGCGAACGCAAAATACAGCGTCGGGACGTAACTCGGTACAGATCTCACGCCAGTAAGAAGGTCGGTCCGAGGCGACGAGACTAAAAGGAATCTCTTCCTTCTGCGAGTTCGCAAATCGTATCCCTGAAGGCGAATAAAAAAGGATAAAAACAGCGGTATCGCCACGCGTAGCAAATCGTTTGATCAGGGGTTTTGCCTGCTCGTATTCACCGGCCGACGAGCATACGAAAAGTATGCAGCGAGGGAATCTCACGCGCATCCTCGGCCAGGTCGATATCCGAACCAAGGCATCGTCACGTTGCCGAAGTTTGATTGCGAAAGACTTCGACATTGAAGCCCATAGGCGCGACAGGGCGAGAATTACGATCCAAAGACCTTCATAGAGCGATAAAAAAACAGACTTAAGGAGCATGTGAATCCGATTCCCGTTGACGGGTGTAATTTTTCTTCATGACCGCACGAAGATGCTGAACAACCGCCGCCGGCTGTATCAAACCAAAACAAAGTTTATCGTCATAACGGCAATCCTGTTTGCCATGTTTGGAACAGGGACGGCAACCAAGGTTAGACGAAAAGCTTCGGCTATCCTCCTGCCAAGGCGGAAATCCAAAGGCTTCGACCGTCGGTCCAAAGAGTGCGGCCACTGGAACGCCAACCGATTCCGCGATATGAAGGAGCGCCGAATCATTGCAAACCAAAGCATCGACCTCTTTGATCGCCAGGGATGTTTCCCAAAGATTGAGTTTGCCCGCAAGGTTCAGAACGGGCCCCTTCCAATCTACGCGATCAAGGAGAGCCAGAGCGATATCGCGTTCCTTTTCGTTGCCCACGAATAAGATACCTACGGTTTCCTGTTTCAAAACCGGATCATTGGAAATCTGCTGATGAAGAAGTTCCATAATCGTTTGAAGTAGACTCAGAGGTGCCTGCTTAGTCTCGTAAGCCGCGCCGGGAGCCATCGCTATCCAGCGACCGAATTTCATTTCTTTTTGCCAAGGCGTTTCCACGGTGTGCTCGCTTAAAAGAGACGGGCGAGCTACAAGTTTTTCAAGACCGTCCTGCATCTCCACCGGCAAATGCCTTTGCAAAGCCACTCGGAGAGTTCGAAGCATCATCTCAAACTGATAAACATCGGTTTTCTGCATCTCGGGAGGAAGCGCTTTGCGCCGGCCTCGAAGCCGCGAGACCATCACCATTTTCCCGCGTTCGTAGGATCTTTTCCTCGCCGAGTAGGATGGGATGCGATAATCCTTTTTCAAGGCTCGGCAAATAAGCTTTGATCTTAGGTTGGTTTGCAAATCAATAACAAAATGAACATCTTTAAGTTCTGCCGCGACCTTATCTGCGTAATTGCTGGTGTCAGGATCAAAGTCAACGCATCGAATTTCAGGAAAGGCGTTGGCGATCAAACTCAAAGCCGGCTTACGCCCCACCCAGGTGATATGCACGGGCGCTGGGATTTGTTTTAATAGATCGATACACGCAGTTGCCAAAACCACATCGCCGATGCTCGTGCTTCGCATGATACCGATTTTGATTAACGGCAAACTCGCAGAAGGTGTAAACAAGGCGCTCTCCCAAAACTAAGCTCTTCCCCGTCGGCGGGACTAAAGGGAAGCGAGAATATCAAAAACACCGTCTCTATACTAACTCCTTTCGCTATCTATGCGCGCGAATTTATCCCCGATATGCCCCGAACTTAGCTTTTTGGTAAGTCCATCCGGTCACCAGGCAGACTTTGCCCATGCGGGGGTAATTGTTAGAAAAAGTCAAAGTGGTACAATACTGGTAGTACCCATGCGACTCGAATATCGAGGCCCTTGATGCACAAGACCAAAGTTAGTCAAAATCATTCTTCCGATCACCCCCGAAAGCGTTTCGAAAGAACACGCTATTTGAATGTGATCTATTTCATTGATGCAAACCGCACCCGAACTCTTAAGTTCAGCATCGGTACGAGCTACCTTACCGTAGGGGCTTTAACGGTGGCGGTGGTTTGGTCGTTGATTGCTACAGGCCTTTTGATCCGCGATCGCTTCGTTATCGCTGAGATGAGTACCCACAGCAAATCCCTTCTTGACACTGTATTCAACTATCAGACCCGCTACGATGAAGTGTATGAGAAAGCTTATCCAAACCCAGTCGGAAATAACGATGCCGTAGCCGAAGACGATGAGACGACGGTCGCGGAAACTCCTAAGATTGTCGAAAACGCTCCGAAGGTGAAAAAAAAGGACAACGCTAACGTCGAGCCACAAAAGTCCATCTTACCTATTGATGAAGCCGCTATTGCTAAAGACAAAGGCGGCAGCGAAACGTCTCCCATCGGGCTACCCATTGCGATTGATAATTTTGCCTCTACTCTTCTCGGGAAAAGTCTGACCATTCGTCTTTCCCTCAAAAACCTAAACAGCCCGACTAAATCCTCTGGCGCTATCAGTGGTACGGCGAACTTCGTTGACACCAACAACCAGGCGCACGCCATCATCGGCCGCCCTTCGCGTTCGGGTGATGAAGCCGAACACTTCAACATTCGCTACTTTAAAAATAAAAATCTTGTTTTTGATGCGCCTAAGGATCTTGCTGGTAAGTTCACCAATGTGGTCGTCACAATCCGAGACGACAGTGGTCGTTCCAAAGAATTTCCTTACACGGTAAATAAGGATGTTCCTCAGCACGCACCTACTCCGACGCCCGTCGCTGTCGCTAAGCCCGACGTCATGCCGGCGGTTTCCAAAGCCGATACACAAACGGATTCCGAGCCGAATACCACACCTTCCGTAGGTGCGACTTCAGCGGTTAAAGTCAAAGACGATAAGACTTCCGATGAGTCTACCGATGCCATTGACACGACCATTACCAGTGGCGAGACAGAAACGACGAATGACACTTCGAACTAAGCGCTCCCAAGCCTGACTATTACTCCTGGCAGATTGTCGTTCGACGATCTGCCGTCCTCTTTTGAAAAGCACTTTCGCCCCACTTCATTTTATCAATCGTCTTTTTAAGGGTCATATGATGTTCACTCGCTACGCTTCGCTTGTTCTATTGAGCGTAAGTTTGCTTATGGGCTGCCGCTATTTTCAGTCTGAGGCTACGGTTTCTATTCAGGCCTTAACGGGTGAGGGTGAAGCTTTGCCTAACGCGAAAGTCGTTGTGAATAAAATTCACGTTGGCCAGACAGATGACCATGGCTTTTATAAGGGACACATGGAGCTACCTATCGATGAACCTATACTTATCGAAGTGAGCAAAGGTTCCAAAGAGATCTTCTACGCCCCCTTCTTTGAGACGATCAAAGTCAAGAGAGGCGATCTCAATACGTTTAAACTCACGGCGACTCTTTATGGAGTAAAACCAGTCTCCGATGAGGTCCCTGCGGCTCCTGTCCCCGCATCCGAGTTAATGGAATCAGCGGCTGCCTCGGACGAAACGCCTTCCACTCTTGAAGTTATCGAGACGTCGCTTCCAACTCCCACGCTTTCAACAGCTACCGACGCCAATGCATCGGCTGCAGAAACCGTTCAGCCAGCGAGCGAAGGCCGACCTGTTACATTCTATATAGTGAGTGGCCGGGATGCTGTTGAAAACGCGGCCGTCTATTTCGGTGATGCTGCTAAAAAGCAGTGGATTCAAGGCTGCTATGCGAACGCCAGCGGGCGCTGTACATTTCGTATTCCTTCTAACCTTGATGCAGTGACCATATTGATTCGGGCCAAAGGCTTTCAGACTCAATCTAAAAGTTTTGAACTCCTCGATGGCGACAAGGTTCGCATCGACCTCGCTCGTGGCAAGAGCCTAGAAGTCTTCGCTATCAACCCTAACCAAGGGAATATGGAAGGCGTTGAGGGAATCAAAGTCTATCTCAACGAAAAAGAACTCGGGACTACAGATCGCTTCGGCTCCTTGCTCGCGCCCATCACCACCGAAGGTGAAATGGGGGGACGTATCACTCTCACTTCAGAGCAATGGCTTCCGGCAAAGGTCGAGATCAAGCGCGATGCCTTTTCAAGCGATTCGATTATCCAGCACTTTCAAAGTCTAAAGCCAATCGCGCCCAAACTCGCGATTATGGAATTTATTCACTATCGCGCGGGTGGTGACTCAACACTTTTGAGCCCACCTTCGCTGGATAGTCTTACGGCGACTTTAGTGAGTGCAGGAGCCAACGTCGTCAACAGCCCAGCTCTTCGAGGCAAATTCGCTGAACAAAAGCTTTCCTTGGACGACCTTTCCGCCACAAATTTCAATCAGGTGAAAAAAGTTGCGGAATCGATGAACTACATTATCCGTCCAAGTTTTATCGAAGGGGCTGAGGCCCGGATTATCCTCTCAGCGATCGATCTGCAAGGTCGCATGACTTACTCTGCTTCCCAATCGGTTAAAGCCAAAGGCTCGACGGATGCGGTACTCGCCGAACTCTCGCAACGCCTCATGCAGAACATTCGTCATGAAGGCTCTATCATCGAGAACCAAGGCGAAGATCAAATCCGTATCAACATTGGCAAAAACCATGGTCTCGCCATCGGCGACAAGCTGACTATCACAGGTAATGCAAGGCTTCCCAGCGGCGAAATCACGGCCTGGGATACGATTGCAAGCGCAGTCGTGGTCGATGCTGTAGCCGAAAGAAGCCGAATCAAAATTCTTCAGACTCAGCCGAATGCTCGTATAGAAGCAGGCAACAACGTGGCCTTGGATCGAAAGCCATCATCGACTAAAGATTCGATCAACCTCACGGCTCAAGAAGTCGAAACTCAGGCTCCGATTGGTCTAGCCGAACTTTACAAAGGGGATCACTGGCTTGGCTTCACTGATGCGACGGGTCATGCAGCGGTGTCTGAAATCGAACTCTTAAAATCGTCTGAGATCGCGGTCTTTAGCCCAGGATTTTTACCTAAAGCGATCGCTGTCACTCCCGAATCGAAAACTTACACGATTGCTTTGAACCATGTGGCAACTCCCATTCAAATTGAATCCCAGCCCGAAGGCGCACTCGTGAAAATCAACGGGCGCGATCTCGGCCGGACGCCGATCGACACAGAAATTCCTTATCCAGGCGCCGCCGTAAACATTGAGATTGGAGGCGTGGATGGATTTGAGTTTGTCACTCGCACCCAAAGCGTCGGCGCGCGTGGAATCGTCCTTCGCGGCAATACAGCTATCACTTTAAATCGCGACCCTCTTCAGGCAGCAAAAGCAATGGCGACGGAAGGCAAGCTCACCGATGCGGCCCAGCTTCTTGAAGGAATTCCCGAGAGCGATAACTCTTACCTTCTCGCCCAGCATCAACTCGGCGAGCTGTTCCTAAACAATCTCAAAGATCCGGTGAAAGCAGCCACTGCCTTTCACAAAGTCACTAGCTCACCAAAGGTCGAGAGTTTCAGCGACAAGCGTTTCATTGGAACCTTCATCAACGAAGCCGTCGCCCTCTTCCAAGCAGGTGAGAACGCAGTGGCAGCCGATCCAAACCTGGCCATCAGCTTTTGGCGACAATCGGAGGCGATACTTAAAAGAACCGAATCGGAGCTTAGGTTTGTGCCCCAAGCCCAATACAGTCAAGCAGTTCACACTTTGAACTATTATCGAGCGCTAGCGCTTCATAAAACGTGGACCGTCACGCAAAACGGTGATGATCAGAAGAGCGCAATGCAATATTGGAAGGACTATATCCAAGGCACGGCCCTCGCACTTCCCCAGGATCAGCACTACGATTGGGTGAAGAAGGCCGAAGGTTATTTTCAGCAGATTCAAACCGCTCGAAAGTCGCTTTCGAGAGACTCAAAAGCCCCGGTTGCCATGTAATCCAGGAGTTTTCTCATGAGTGAGATCACGGACAAAAAAGCCGCAGCCGCGGCGGAAAAAGATGAGAAGAAGGGTTCGCAGAACAAACTCGAAGCCTATCTTCAAGGTCCACGCAAAAAACGTAAGAACTATGTGATCCTAGCCCTAGGGGAGACATTCGATCGCTCAATCGTGGCCGGAATCGAAAGCTATGTGAAGAAGAGCCACCCGCAGCTCGCTCTTTCATCGGCAAAAACTGTGGACGAACTCACCCGGCAGTTCGGACGAAATATTTCGCTGCTGATCGTCAACGACACGTTTGGTAATCGCGAAGAAATCATGAATTTGATTCGTGCGCTCAAAGACAAGCGCCGTGACGAAACTATACCCGTCCTCTTTCTAACGAAAGATCCTGAAGCGTTGATTAACGCCTATCACACCCACCTTCTCCTTCACCGCGAAACCGACGAGTACATCGTCTACACGGCGACCACGCTTCCGCAGATTCTTTCGCGCGTGAAGAATGGTATCGAAGCCAAAAACCGCCGAAAAAGTCGGCGCTACCCAGTGAATATCCCACTGACATATTATCATTTGACCCACGATAATCTTTCAACCGGCCGATTGATTGATCTGAGCCTTCACGGCGCCCTGGTTCAAGCGGAAGAGAGTCGAATCTTTAGAATGGGCGATCAAATTAAGATCAGTCTCCCCACAAATGGGTTTCTCAAGCTTGATACGGGTGATTTCATTCGAATATCGGGCCGGGTTCGCCGCGTATTTATTTCCGGCAATCAGGTCGCGATTTCCTTTGAACATATGAGTGACCGCCAGCTTCAGTTGGTCGGCGAACTCTTGCTCGCTATTGTTGGCAAAAACTTCTCGGCCCAGACCAACCGTCTGAAAGCCCAGTCGATCACGGCCGCCAATCTACAGAAATCCCGCTAACCTTCTCGCCTTCCCTGGCGACTTATGCGAAACTCCGTGGGTTATTCCCAGGGGGCTTTGCGTGACCCAATCTATGGTCAAAATCTTCAAGTGGTTGACCCATCCAATCTTCGTCTTCGTTGGACTACAGATTGTTTGGCTTACAATTGTTATCCTTTGGGTTGTCTGGTTTCTCGGACAGCAAGAAACCCTCGAAAACGTCAAAAAGATTATTGGAACGACCTCAGGCGTAAACCCGAACATCGGCGTTTTCTCGCT
>JAZKGL010000382.1:0-1421 GCA_040385935.1 Bdellovibrionota bacterium | reverse complement strand
GTTCCGCTTATGGTCGACTACTGGGAGTTCGAGCACAATAACGATGCTGGTCTCGGTACGGTTCCGACTCTGAGTGAGCGCGGCGGTGGAGCGCAGCAGTGGAACAAAGGCGTTCAAAAGAACGTGAGTTTTCCTGTCAAACTTTATGGTCGATTTTCGTCTTGGGGCGATAACGCCAGTATCTATGAAGCGAAAGCAACTCTTGTCCCACGTTCCAATCAAAGGCAATTTGATGTGACCGTGCAGAATATGAAAGAGCTGAGCGAAGAAGAAGTGACCTTGGCCAGCGATCGCTGTATGTCCCGCACGGGGCAAAAGTCAGCGTGTAGCGATGCCTTTGGTTCCAACTAGTCCTTACCGTCCACTTTCCTACCCGAAGCCATGATTGTTCAGGGAAGGCGGCAGCGAGAACATTTCTCAGCTGCCGCACCGAAACATCACGGCGAAGTTTTAACGTTCGCCAGAAAAACTTAGAGTAGCTTGAGCGCCAGTTCCGGCATTGTGCTCGCCTGCGAGAGGACGGAAGCACCGGCTTGCGAAAGTATGCGGTTCTGTGTGAACTCCGCAGTGACTGACGCGAAGTCTACGTCGCGGATACGGCTACGGCTGGTCGAGGAGTTCTCGATCTGCACGCCCAAGTTATTGATAGTGGAATTGAGTCGGCTTTGTTTCGCACCGATCTCCGCTCGGTTACCCGCAATCTTTTGAATCGCTGTATCGATGATACTGAGTTTATCCGCAGCGCTTTGACGATCGAAGTCTCCGCCCACTTCTTCTGGACCGATGGCGGCTCCGCCTTCAAGACCCAAGACTTCCGTATTCATCTTGATCTGATCGATATTGAATTCGATCGTGTCGGTGTTTTCCATGTGGCCATCGCCCGAACCGATGTGAAAGGTCAGTGACTCGGTACCGTTGTTGGCGTCTGCTCCACCGAGAAGTTGAACACCGTTGAATTCGGTTGTGGAGGAGATTCGGTCGATCTCTTTGACCATTTCATTATATTCTTTGTTACTGTATGAACGTTCGGTGTTACCGATCGTGTCAGAGGCTGCTTGTGTTGCAAGTTCGCGCATACGGACGAGGATGTTCGTCACTTCGTTCATACCACCTTCGGCAACCTGAATGAGAGAGATACCGTCGTTGGCGTTTCGTTTCGCTTGATCCATCGAACGGATTTTACCGGTCAAGGTTTCCGAGATCGCAAGGCCCGCTGCATCATCTGCTGATTTGTTGATGCGGTAACCGCTGGAGAGTTTCTCCATGTTCTCGTTCAAGTTCTTTGTTGTATCACCAAGGCGACGTTGTGCGTTAAGAGAAGCGACGTTTGTTTTAATGCGAAGACCCATTGTAAAACTCCTTGTTTAGATTCCGTGATGTTGTTGTGCTAGGCACAAACCACCTATCGTCGAATCCACAAA
>JAZKGL010000381.1:0-1856 GCA_040385935.1 Bdellovibrionota bacterium | reverse complement strand
CCTGTTTCACATTTTGAGCTGTCGCAGCTCTTTGACGTTTAAGTTCCCAGTAACGCGCAATGATTTTCCCCGCAACAGGAGCCGCCGACTTACCACCACCACCGACAAGATCGTTCTGGCTCACGATTGCGATTGCGATTTCTGCGTTTTCCGTAGGGGAAAAGGCCGCGAACATCGCATGCTCCTTCCAGTTCATGGACACATCGTTTTGTCCTTTGTTGGAGTTCTTCTTCAAACTCACAACCTGAACCGACCCCGTCTTACCCGCAACAGTCACATTCGGAACTTGAGCGTTCTTGCCTGTTCCCTGAGGGTCCATAACCACGGCTTCAAGCGCTTTGCGGACGATAGCGAAAGTCTTGGGGCTAATTTCCGATATCTGCCGAACCATCTCCGGCTGATGCTCGTAAATCGTCTCACCCACTTGGTTTGTCACTTTATTTACATAATACGGTTTAAAGACTTTGCCGCCGTTGGCGATCGTCGCATAGAGATTCGCCATTTGAATCGGAGTCATAAGGTCATAACCTTGTCCGATCGAAATGTTCGGTGTATCACCACCGGCCCAAGGCAAACGATAGGTAAGCATTTTCCAAGCGGAGGTTGGAATTAAGCCTGGTTTTTCCATGTTCAGCGCAATACCGAGTTTTGCACCGAGTCCAAACGCTTTTGCATAACGCGCGATGCGATCCACACCAAGTTCTATGCCCACCTGATAAAAGAAGACGTCGCAAGACTTCATCAAGGCACGCATGACATTCACCGTGCCGTGACCTTTTCTATCGTGACAATAAAAACGTCGATCACCGAGCGTGTAATATCCGGGGCAGTAAACGGTGCGATTTTCATCGACAACATTTTCTTCCAGTGCGGCCATCGCGACGACAGCCTTATAAACCGAACCAGGCGGAAACTCACCGCCACTCGTTTTATCGAGTAGAGGTTTAAACGGATTTTCTATCAGCTCACGCCAGTCATCTGGCGAAACACCCTGCTGCATCATCTTTGGATCAAAACCCGGCTCACTCACCGCAGCTAAGACTTCACCGGTTTGAGGATTGAGCACGACTACCGATCCGTTTTTACCGGCGAATGCAGCTTTGGTCGCTTTTTGGAGTTCATAATCAATAGTTAATTCAAGATCTGACCCGGGCTTCGCCGAAACGCTAGGCAGCGACCAACCCGATTCTTCAAGACCTTGAGACTGCCGGCCGAAAGCATCAACCTGAATGAGCTGATACCCGCGTTGCCCCCGCAAATATTTTTCCCAGCGATTTTCTATCCCCTGCTTACCGACGAGATCGCCAAGCAAATAAGGATTCTGTTCATTGTTCTTATTCAGGTCATCGAGAGCCTGCGGATCGATTTCTTTGAGATAACCCAAAAGATGGGGAGGAATATCGGGGCCGTAATCACGCCGAGGCGCGACACGCACCTCGATACCGGCCAGGAAAATCTTATTGGCTTCAATGATGGACACTTCATGCTGAGAAAGATCGCGCTTTAAACTGATAGGCAAAAACTTGGGCTGACCCTGAGCCATCTCAAGGCGCGCTTCAAAGCGCGTGACCGGCACATGCAAAAGGCGAGAAATAATCTTAAACGTCGTGTCTTTATCGGTCACATACTGCGGAACATAAACGAGGTCGTAAAACGGGCGATTCCCCAGTACGACTTCTCCATTGCGATCAAAGATAATTCCGCGCGGCGCCGGAATCTCAATCTTACGCACGCGGTTTCTCTCAGACACCTCACGATAATAATCACCGCGATAAATCTGGATATACCAAAGGCGCAAAAGAAGGCCGGAGATCGCCATCAAAAGCACGATACTCGCCCACATAAAGCGCGATTCG
>JAZKGL010000380.1:0-2477 GCA_040385935.1 Bdellovibrionota bacterium | reverse complement strand
AGCTCCCAGAACTTCGGATTATGATTGGCCTTCAAAGCCATAGTGAAGAGATCGTAGTGCTGTAAATTCCCGGACGACATCTGCAGAGCCGTGAGCGCTGCATCCAACCCAGTCTTTCCGTATCTCTCTAAAACTTGTTTATCCCCTCGCCAATGTCTTTGTCGCGCAAAAGCGAAGACAACGATCGAACCAAAGAGCGTGAGAAAAAATGTGGTGATCGTATTTACAATAATCTCAGGATAAGTCGATGAGGAGAGACCCTCGGTCTGCCGGTAACTCGTTCCAAGGAAAAAGGCGAGCAGTCGTGAAATATAGAGAACAAAACCGTGAGTCATGCCGTGGCAGAAAATTAATAATGCGTTATCACAGGATTGAATCTTGGTGAGTTCGCTGTAAATCAGAGTCTCTTGCTCTCTTTCATTCAAACGCAAAAATCCCTGGGACACAGCCACGACAGAGCGAGACGGAAACGGCCCGGAGCTGTAGAGATTCACTTCTGGCGAAGGATAAATCCCGATCAAAGGAACATGCTTCATCTTTAGGTCGGAGGCCAAGGTGTTGACCATACGCATCAATGCATGATCCTTGTCATCATCATCAAGCAGACTGGTATCGGTGGACCAAATCGCAATGTCCCGACTCAGCCCCCAGGAAAAAAGTCCTGACCCGACGGTCCAAAGAATGTCGATCAGGAGCCATTCTTTGATAGATATACCGGTCGATTCCAGCACGGGCTGTAGGTGAAAAACATTGACCCAAAGGACAGCCGTCAGCACGACTCCAACCAATGTCAAAAGCGGAAGAACAACGTAGCGCATTATCTAACCTCGATAACTTCTTTGCCGCCTACAATGTCACCGACGCCGAGTGACATCAAAGATTCGCCAAGGGGAGACTCAGGCGAGATCACTTTAATAACCTCATCCTCGTAGCGAAGCGTAAGCCCGGCGCCAATCGACGACAAGAGATAAACATGCCGAAGGCCTTTGTCATGATCACGAAGACCTATGAGAGCACCGGTGTCGATTGCATCATCTTCATGAAATTTGGTGAACGGTGCGTTCTCGAGCAGAGTGAGCTTGGTCTCGGCTATGCGGGCTCGCTCAAACTGCGAACCGGCTAAATAGGAAAGCTCCAGGCCGTGCGTCTCGTACTTACTTTTTGCAACGGCTTCCTCGTGCGTGGCGCCGTCTTTCGCCGCTCCCGCCGCATGACGAATCGCAGCTATCTGCTCCTTAAGACCTTCGAGCAACAGCCTATGCAACTTTTTTTTATCGACTGAGTCGAGCTTTAACATAACGAGGGGCCTTCACCGAAAACTATGTATCTCTGACGGATCGGTTGTTCCGACTTTGATCTCGTGTCTTATACTGCTCGCAAAGGTTACTCCAGACCAGTAGTTTTCGAAGACGGAGACTGGTGGCGAGCTTATTGCATCAGTGCCCTTCTGGGCGAAATAGACAAGACAGAGCTTCACATGCAGCTTAAGGAGTAGGGATATGCTTTGGAAGGGTCGCGACGAATCGAGCAACGTGGAAGACAGACGAGGCATGAAGATCGGCGGAGCAGTCGGCGCCGGGTCAATCATTATAGCGATTATCTATGCTCTCTTGGGTGGCGATCCTAACGTAATTTTGAATCAGGGTGCGCAGCCCACCACGCAGTCGGTGAATGCGCCCGCGCAAAATGATGACGCCTCCGCCTTCGTGCGTGTGGTCCTCAAGGATACCGAAGATGTCTGGGGCAAAATTTTCCAAAAAGAAGGCCAGACCTACGCTCAACCTAAACTCGTATTGTTTAGCGACCGCGTCCAGTCTGCATGCGGTGTGGCCGGAAGTGCTGTTGGACCTTTCTATTGCCCGGCTGATCAAAAGGTTTATCTCGACCTGACCTTCTTTCAAGAGATGTCTAGTAAGCTTGGCGCACAGGGTGACTTTGCTCAAGCCTATGTCATCGCTCACGAAGTTGGTCATCACGTGCAAAACATTTCCGGTTTATCGTCTCAGTTTCACGCCGATCGCGGTCGTATGAGTGAACGCGAAACCAATAAAGCCTCGGTTGAAGTCGAGCTTCAAGCCGATTGCCTGGCTGGTGTCTGGGCTAAAGAAACCAATCAAATGAACCAATCTTTGGAACAAGGCGACATTGAGGAAGCTTTAGGCGCAGCGTCCGCCGTTGGCGACGATAAGCTTCAAAAAGCGAGTCGCGGCTACGTTGTTCCTGATTCGTTTACCCATGGTTCATCTGAGCAAAGAATGGCCGCATTTACTAAAGGATTTTCAAATGGGTCTATTCAAAGCTGTGCTGGAGGCGGTTCTCAGTCGCTTAACGTGAATCGCTGAGGATAAATTAATTGGCAGAAAAGGCCCGGGGCGTTTAAGGTGACCTCGACTTTCTTAAGCGAAAAAAAGGGCCTTTTCTATGTCTTCGACCCGTAAGTCAATCGCTTCGTTGCACAAAGTTCATAGCATCGAAGC
>JAZKGL010000379.1:0-4041 GCA_040385935.1 Bdellovibrionota bacterium | reverse complement strand
ACTGGAAACACGCTCCTGTCTCGCGAATCTTTTTCAACTATCGCGAAGGCGAAGATTACGAAGAGGAATTCCCAGGCCGTATCGCCCGAGGCACGGTAATCAAACGCCGTGTGGTAACGATACACAATAGTCAACTCTATCGCATTCACGCAGGTGGCAAGAGTTTTCGTAAGCTTGAGAGCGGCGAATGGATTTTCGATAAGCAAGGCTTTACCCCGACTCTTACCGGTGGTGCTGGTTCAGCCAACCGCACTTTGCAAAGTGGTTTAGGTCTCACGAACACGCCCGCGCCCGAAGTCTCAGCCCTACTCGATCCCGACCAATTTCGTCTGCTTACAGCTGACTATGATGATCCTTTGCTTGTCCTCGGTGGCGCTGGTTGCGGCAAAACCACGATTGCTTTGCATCGTATCGCTTTTCTGCGTTTCAAAGATCCCGATCACTTTCCCTCGCACAAAATTCTGGTTGTTGTGCCTGAGGAAGGACTCGTTCGCCTCTCACGCAAACTCCTCGCTTCGCTCGGCTTAGGCGATGTGGAGGTGATGACCTTTGACGATTGGGCCGAGGCTCAGGCAAGACGAGTTCTCAAGAATCTTCCGAGCCGTGTCTCAACGTATGTGCCATCCAATATCAGCCGTGTAAAACGTCACCCAGCACTCCTCACGCTTTTCCCAGAGATCGTTCGTCGTCAAGTTGAGGAAGTCATCCGCAGTGCTACCAAATTTCTTCCCGGGACGCCCGAGCTTGCCGGCATGCTCCGGGATCGCACCGATCTGTGCCTTGCAGATCGATTTGATTTTGCCGAAAAAACACTACTCGATGAGATCGAAGCCGAAGGCGCTGCGACAACGCCGATGCGAACCGCTGCGGTTAAAAAATTCTTTATGGAACGCCGCCGACGTTATCTCAATACGAGCGGCGATCGCGCGGATCTTTTCACCAATCTCGAACTGCTTGAACCTTTGGTCTCGCTTTCCAACGGGATACTCTCTCTCGCCATGATCAAGGATTTGATCAGTTACGCTATGGATCAGCTCGGACAAAAGGCCGAAGACGCCTATAGCGGCTTTCAAAGCGATGCCCTGGAAACCGTGGATGGTCGTAGTCTGATTCAGGACGAGAATGAACAAAGCCTGGCTGGTTCGATCGATCCCGAAGATTTTGCTCTGCTATTGGAGCTTCAAGCGTTTAAATCAGGCAAACAGGATTTGGCGGCTTTAAAGGGTAAAAAATATACCCACATGGTGATTGATGAAGCCCAGGATCTTGCAACGGTCGAACTCAAAGCATTGGGTCGCTCCCTTGATGACGAAGCCGCGATTACGATCGCGGGAGACGCCGCGCAGCAGATCGATCCAACCCACACGTTCGAATCGTGGGAGCGAGTCCTCGATACGCTTAATCTTCCACGCGTATACGCAAACTATCTGACAACAACGTACCGCTCGCCGAAGACCATTGCGGAATTTGCTCACGGAGTTCTTGGTCCGATTGCGCCCGCGCAGCCGCCAGCCGCGATTCGCGAAGGCATGCCCGTGGCTCGCACGGTGTTCCCGAACGAGGGGCAAATGGTCGTTTTTCTAAGCGAAACTTTGACGCAAATTATGCTCGAAGAACCGCTTGCGTCCGTCGCTGTCCTGACGAAAACACCGGACTACGCGATTTCACTTTATAAGTTGCTTAAGGATATTCCCAAGGTTCGCTTGGTCGAGCATGGCGAGTTTGATTTCAAACCGGGTATTGATATAACGTCAGCCACCGGCGTCAAAGGTCTCGAATTTGATTATGTCATCGTCCCTGATGCAAGCCGAACTGTCTATCTCGATAAGCCCGAGGATAGACGGTTACTGCATGTTGCGGCCACGCGGGCAATTCACCAACTTTGGGTCATTTCGGTAGGATACCCAAGCCTCATACTTCCACCTGAGCCAGACGCTTGATGTCTAGCGAGCGTTATATTCTGAGTAGTAACGGATCGAGACCGAGTCCTCAATGGATTGATCGCTCGCATTATCCAGCATGGCCTCATCGATAGCTTTATCGAGTTCGCTTTCGCCGCTGCACGAGAGACAATTGAACACAACGATGGAAATAAGCAATGTCAGGCGCGCTTTCATCGAAAAACTCCGCATCCGCTAGGGTCATCTATCTCTAAGTAAGGTGCGAGGCAACACAGCTGCGAAGAAATCGATTCGATCACAAGGGCAGCTGGTCACCGTCGTCTTAATATGTGAAGTAGCAAGCGGAAGGCCATTTGCAAAGCAAAATCCAGAGAACTGTAACTCCCGAATATTACGAAAACTAAAGATCCTTCCTTACTTACCGTAAGAGTCCTGCACTGTCGATCAAGTGGTCACTGGCCAGTGTTCTCCCTGACAATTGACACCAAGCTAAACCTGATTCAACTCATCAGGAATCGAAATTCAGCAGTGATTACACATCCTCTCAAACCTTTACGCAATACGGGTCACGGCTGGCACACGGGTTGCTTACCTATATCGTATCGCAGATGTTTCAAAGACACGCGATTGAGGAAAAGAAACGTTGTGTGAGGAGTGTGGTGATGAAGTTGTCTTGTAAAAATTCCCTGCTGTTTGGCCTAATCCTTTCTAATTCTGCCCATGCCGCTGATGTTGTGGCGACACAATTCAAAGCGATAGAAACGGATCTCGCCCGAAGCGAACTTCAACTCGAAATCCCATATTCCATGCGCGTAGGCTTTAACTTCGTCGAAGGCCACAGGTTTCTTTTGCACCCGAACGCCCGTTCAACGGAAGATAATAGCAGTATTCGGCGCGAGTTGGACTTTAGCCTTATGCTTCCTCACCGCTTCGAAGTCGGTGTCTCTCTCTATGATAGTCAACAAGCGCAAAGTGAAGAGGCCGATGCTCTTTACGGATCAGTCGAGCATAAAAAACAAAGTTTAGGCGGAGCCCTTTACGCACGCTATCACCTCGTCCAATCCGAGGGCCTGCGTTCGTCCATCATTCTACAGTATGAACCCGGAACAGCCGATCGTTCGAGCTTTCATCAAGCAAGCCAGGACAAAACCGGCCTTGCCTTCTCCGTCGACGGCTCGCCCACTGATTATCTTCAACTCGGCGCTTACCTAGGCATGACACGTCGTCAGGATGAAAAGTTTCGGTCTTCACGCATCAACGATGAAGTCCTCTACGGAATGCGCGTAAACGCTGGTCCAGAGCAGCTCAAAGCTTTCGCTGATATTCAAATTCGTAGTCTTCCTTGGCGAACTCTCGCTCGCGGCGATACCATGCAAACAGGTCGCCACTACGAAATCGGTCTGGCTGGGTCTTACAAAGACTTCAATGTTCAGTTTTCTAAATTCATTCCCCAAAACGATCATTACGTTGGCGAATCCGAGCGCGGTTTCAAAATCTCGCTGCAGTATGTCATCGCAAAGAAGAAGACTGAAGTCAAAGAGATCGAAGAAGCGGAAAAGGCTTTGGAAAAAGACGTGAATGACGAAGAGGCCGTAGCCCCCGCTGCCGAACCAGCTCCAGCTCCAGCACTTGAAGAAAAGTCCGAAGAGAGTCTTGAATCTCTGACGACCGAAATCAAAGATGAAGCTCCTGGCGCCATCCCTGTTATTAAGGACGAACTCCCGCAAACGAAGACCCAGGAATTGATGCCTGCTTCGGTTCAATCGAGTGGAACCGACGAGTTTGAAAAATGGGATACCGAGCAGTCCAAACAGAGTCAACGCGCCGAGACTCCAACCGAGCGCGCCGAACGCGAATACCGCGAGCAGCTGGCCAAAGACAAAGCCAACGCTATAAAAGGGGCCGATGAAGTGAAATCGGCTGATCAACTGGAAAAAGAGCGACTCCTTAAAGAGATGGAAGCTGAAGAAAAGAAAGCTCTTCAATCAGCGGACGAAATCGAAAAAGAGTTGAACCAGTACACGCTACCCGGTGCCGACGAAGTCAATTGGAACGGCCTCGGTAACAAGTGAATCGATCAATGAACTTCTAAAATCTGAGCCAACCCTTAACCCGGAACGCTCAGGTGTTTTATCTCATG
>JAZKGL010000378.1:0-1760 GCA_040385935.1 Bdellovibrionota bacterium | reverse complement strand
CGTAATGAGGGTGTCGATGATTAAGTGGAAAAAGAGTTCGGATATCGATTCCAAGGCCCTCGGGGGTTCGTGGATGACCTACGGTGTTTTGGGAACCGTGATCATCACTATGGCTTTCTTCGGGGTTTGTGATCCTAAGCAAGGCGGCTTTGTTATGCCAAGCGGAACAGCAGCTTCCGTCGATGGTGAAAAAATCAGCGCGCTTGAATTCCGCCGTGCGTATTTGAATTATTCCAACCAGCTTCAGCAGCAGTACCGAGATAAGTTTGATGCTGTGCAGCTCGGTGTGTCCAAGCAGGTTATGGATGGTTTGGTTGAACGTCTCGCGACGTTCAAAGAAGCCGAAAAGAACGGTATTTCAGCCTCGGAAGCCGAAGTCGATCGCATTATCATCGATGGCAAGTACTTTGCGAACGAGCAAGGTAAGTTTGATAAAACCTTGTTTGATCGTTATCTCAAATCGCAAGGGCATAACGAAGCGAGTTTTTCAGAAGAACTTCGCCGAAATATCATCTCAACCAAATTTCGCAACTTCATCACGACCACTTATCGCGGGTCGGATAAGGTCGCCGAGCTGAATTATCTGCTCGACGAATCCAAGGTCGATGTCGAATATCTTCGTCTTGATCCAGCGACATTCCCCATCACGGTGGCTCCAGCGGATGTCGATGCTTATCTCGCAGGCGAAGGCGCTAAGGCCGTGAAGGATTATTATGATTCCAACAAATCGGAATTTAATAAAGAGGCTCGCGTTAAAGCTCGTCACATTCTGATTTCTTACAAAGGCGCTCGTAATGCAACGGGCGCGGCAGCGAATCGCTCCGAAGACGAAGCCAAGGCATTGGCGGCAACCGTTCTCGCCGACACGAAAAAGCCTGGTGCTGACTTCGCCGCTCTTGCCAGCAAATACACCGACGAAGCCGCAGGCAAAACCAAAGGCGGTGACTTAGGATTCTTTAAAAAGGATCAGATGGTCAAAGAATTTGCGGATGCAGCCTTTGCGATGAAAGCCGGCGAGATCTCAGGTCCTGTCAAGTCTCCCTTCGGCTATCACATCATTCGTGTGGATACAGTCGAAGAGGCTAAAAATGTCGCTTTTGACGAAGCTAAGCGCGGGATCGCTGACAAGCTCCTCGCGAAAGAGCGTCGTCCGAAGTTGATTAAAGACAAGACGACAGCTTTGATAACCGATCTAAAAGCAGGGAAAGACGTTCCTGCTGACCTAGGTGTCACCTGGAAGGCAACAACTCCATTTGCTGTGGGCGCTCGTTTTATTCCAGGACTCGGAGCGGACAAAGCGGCTCTTGCTGCTATTGGAACCCTCAAGACTCCTGGTCAGCTCTACCCGGAACCTTTGGATATCGGTGGTGTGACTTACATCGTGCGTTTGAAGTCGAAGACCGATGCTGACCTCTCCAAGCTCACAGCTGAGAAGAGAAAAGAGTTGAGTGAGCAAGGTAAGTATATGGAGTCCTACACGCTCTTTAACGCGATCAGCGAAGACATCAAAAAGCGTTATGAAAAGGACAAGAAAATTTATCGCAATCCTGAGTTTGTGGCCTACGACCAAAAACTTAAAGGCGAGACCGGCTCTGAGCCCGCGCCTGCTCAATAAGATCTAGAACAGCCTTCGAAAACTCTGTACCATTCTCAAAGGAATGTGCAGAGTTTTTTTATCGTCCGGAGTTTGCTTTTATGACCCATAAAGCCTTGATCGTTCGTAAGCCGACGAATCTTGAGCAGCATCAAGCTCTGGAGGC
>JAZKGL010000377.1:0-12641 GCA_040385935.1 Bdellovibrionota bacterium | reverse complement strand
GAGAGCTGCTCATCGCTGGGCAGCTCTTTTTGTTAGAGTTCTTGATTGTCCTGTTTGTTTGGTGTGTCCGCCGGATAATGGGGAGGGCAAGGCGAGAGGAAGAAAAAAAGCGGAGTTTAGTACTCTAAATGAGCATTTTTTTCTGACGATCAACGCAGCCATCGCCGTTAGCAGGCAGGCACAGTATAGGCGAGTAGCTCCAATGGTAGAGCATCGGATTCCAAATCCGACTGTTGTCGGTTCGAGTCCGACCTCGCCTGCTCTTACTCTCTATTTGAGCAGGTCACCTTAGGTGATGGTGCTCTAAAAACGTTTGAACCCTAAGGGGATGCGATGAATAAAGACGATGCCTATTGGTTGCGAGTCGCCTACGTAATTTTCGCTGCAATCTTAGGTTACACAGCCTGGAAAGCTATTGGCACCCTCGGTGTTCAAACAGGTTGGACAGATCGTTTTGATGAATGGTATGGAACGGCTGCAGGACTCGGCGCTGTTGTCATCGCCGCCGCAGGAACTTGGTATCTCATGCACGACAAAGAGCGTCATGACTACTTCCAGCACGCGATCGGTGAGCTTCGCAAAGTCACTTGGCCTTCTATCCCGGATACGCGCCGCATGACGACAGTCGTGTGTATCGTAGTGGGTATTTTTGCGGTGATTCTGGCCATCTTTGACCTTATTTGGTCGAAAGTGTTTGGCTTTCTCCTGTCTTAATATAAATAAGCTCCATATTCAAATCTCCCCTCTCAGGTGTCACTCGAATATGCGCTGCGCATTTCGAGTGTTATACTGTCGGCAATATGAACCCTTTTGTCAAAAAGAGGCTATTTAGATGACTTACGATCTCAAATGGTACGTTATCCATACCTATTCGGGCTTCGAAGAAAAGGCTAAAGCTGGTCTGATCGATGGAGCGAAGAGAGAAAACCAAGCGGAAAAGTTTGGTGATATCTACATTCCACACACAGTAAGCGAAACCGTGAATAAAGCCGGCAAGAAGCGGTCAGTTTCGCGCACTTCGTTCCCTGGCTACATTATCGTGCAAATGCACCTCGACGATGAGTCGATGCATATCGTTAAGAGTACGCCAAAAATTACTGGTTTCGTCGGCAATGCCCGTCACCCGAAAGCACTTCCTGATCATGAGGTTTTGCGCCTTACGAATCCAGAAGCAGCCCAAGAGGAAGCGGCAGCGAATTCAGTCGAGACAGCCTATCACTTTGCTAAAGGTGATTCGGTCAAAGTTATGGATGGTCCATTCTCTAACTTCGATGGCGTTATCGATGAAGTTCGTCCTGACAAAATGAAGGTTCGCGTGCTAGTAAGTATCTTCGGACGCGAGACTCCGGTTGAACTTGACTTCGGTCAGGTCGACAAGATTTAAAGTGTGGACTTGGAAGTCCGGGCTTGACGCTCTTTCTGAAATAGCGTAAACCCCCTGTTCCAAGTCTTGATTCATATCGCTATTTGGTAGTGCGAATAAGGAGCAAAACCCGTGGCAAAAAAGATTGTCGGATTTATCAAATTGCAGATTCCGGCAGGTAAAGCAAACCCAGCTCCTCCAATTGGTCCCGCCCTCGGTCAACGTGGCGTCAATATTATGGCCTTTTGTAAGGAATTCAACGCAAAGACTACGAAGCAGGTTGGATCAATTCTTCCAACTGTAATCACAGTGTTTGCTGACAAATCGTTTACCTTCATCACCAAGTCGCCTCCAGCGTCTGACCTCTTGAAAAAGGCAGCCAAGCTTGAAAGCGGTTCGAAGACTCCAGGTACAGCGGTTGCCGGAACGATCACTCTTGCGCAAGTAAAAGAGATCGCGAAGACGAAGATGGAAGACCTTAACGCCTACGAAGAAGACGCAGCTGTTAAGATCATCCTAGGCTCTGCACGCAGCATGGGTCTTGAGGTTAAGTAAGTGTACACCTGCTGGGGTCATTAGGAATTAATGGCCTCATACATAGTAGGAGAGTCTTAAACGGCTCGATTGGACTACGGAGAATAATATGGCTAAACGCGGTAAAAAGTATCGCGCAGCCCTCGCGAAAGTAGATCGTGAAAAACTCTACGATTTGACTGAGGCCTGTGCACTGGTAAAAGAGACATCCTACTCAAAAATGGATGCTTCGGTTGACCTCGCCGTCAATCTTGGTGTCGATCCTCGCCATGCGGACCAAAACCTCCGCGGCGCAATCCTCCTCCCACATGGTCTTGGCAAAAAAGTTCGTATCGTGGTATTCGCTAAAGGCGAAAAAGCGAACGAAGCGAACAACCTCGGCGCAGAAGCTGTCGGTGGTGATGACCTCGCGAAGAAAATCAGCGAAGGCTGGCTTGACTTCGATCAGGTGATCGCGACTCCAGATATGATGGGCGTTGTTGGTAAGCTCGGTAAGGTTCTTGGTCCTCGCGGACTTATGCCTAACCCGAAACTTGGCACCGTGACTTTCGAAATCGAAAAAGCTATTAACGAACTTCGTTCTGGCCGCGCTGAGTACCGCGTAGACAAAGCTGGTATCGTTCACCTTTCAGTAGGTCGTACGAACTTCACAGCTGAGAATCTCGCAGAAAACGCTCGTACCATTATCGATACTTTGCTTAAAGTGAAGCCTTCGACAGCTAAAGGAACCTACCTCAAGAAACTAGCACTTTCTTCGACTATGGGACCTGGTGTTCGTGTTGACGGTTCCAGCTTTAAGATCTAAGGAAGGAAGCGACTCATGGATCGTAAAGGCAAAGAACAGGTTCGTAAAGCAGCGGCAGAGCGTTTCTCTAAGTCCAAAGCTGTTATCATCGCGGAATACCGTGGTCTTACAGTTGAGCAACTTACGAAATTGCGTGTTGAACTTCGCAAAGCTTCGGCAGAGTTCAAGATCGTTAAGAACCGTATTGCTAAGAAAGCTATCTCAATCGAGCAACAATCGTTTGAGAACGTGTCGACGAACTTCAAGGGTCCAGTTGGCGTTGTTTACGCTTACGGCGACTCGGCAGCGGCGACCAAAGCTGCACTTAACTTTGAGAAGGATAATCCTGGCTTCAAAGTTACTGCAGGTCAACTAGGCGGCGAGGCATACAACAAGAATCAGCTCCAGATCATCGCAGATTTGCCATCCAAAGACGTGCTATTGGCGCAAATCATCGGTACTTTGGTTGCTCCTCACAGAGGAGTCCTCGGTGTGCTTAACGGCGTAACGAGAAATCTGGTTCAAGTTATTAATGCCATTAAAGATAAGAAATCAGCTTAATCCGGAAATTTTTTATTCACGGTTATAGCTAATCTGGTGTGATTGGGAGGAAGACATTATGTCCAAAGTGACTAAAGATCAAGTCGTTGAGTTTCTCGAAAATTTGACTCTACTCGAAGCTGCAGACCTCGTTAAAGAATTGGAAGACAAGTTCGGCGTGTCCGCTGCTGCTCCAATGGCTATGATGGCTGCTGCTCCAGCTGCTGCTGCTGCAGAAGAAAAAACTGAATTTACAGTTGTTCTTCTTGACGCTGGCGCACAAAAAATCAACGTCATCAAAGAAGTTCGCGCGATCACAGGCCTCGGCTTGAAAGAAGCGAAAGACCTCGTTGAAGGCGCTCCTAAGGAAGTTAAAGCTAACATTCCTAAGGAAGAATCTCAGAAAATCAAAGAAGTTCTTGAGAAAGCCGGCGCGAAAGTCGAAGTTAAGTAATTCAAGAAGTCGGGAAGATTGTGCTAACCAATTAATATGGGTTAGCATGTCTTTCCGCTTTTTTGTTGCTTAAATTCCATATATCCTGTTGACTTCGAGGATATGTGTTGTAGGAGTCCGTCCATTTCATCATCGGCGAGTCAAATTGTCTTGGTGTAATTGATCTTCTACTCGGTTTTATCGGATCAAAGATGCCTAAAGCTACCGTAAACATGGTCAGGGTTTTACCCTGCACTCGCTTTTTAATAGTCTTAACGGCTAGATAAAGGCACGGTGGCTTTTTTCTTTTTGATTTGAGCTAGTCACGTACTTCACCCGTTTTGGTCTTTGATTTATCACTGACCAGTTAACGCGTAGCGATCATAAGTTCAAGTTAGGAGAGTTTTCCTAAAAATGATCTTGTGAGGGCTGCGCATCTTCTCGTTCTCGTGGAAGCGTCGGTTTCTACGCTGCATAAAACAGGACCTTCATTAGGAGTGCTCAATGACCTCCCTAGCTTCCAGTTTTACTCGTCCTCGCAAACGATTCGAAAAAATCGTGCCGGTTATCGACTTCCCTTACCTCATCGAATTGCAGAGAAACAGTTACAACATGTTCCTGCAGGCGGAAGACCTTCCGCAAAACAGAAAGAGCGTAGGCCTTGAGGCGGTATTCAATTCGGTTTTCCCTATCACGCATTTTGCTGAAACAGCCTCGGTTGAGTTCGTCAGCTATTCATTTGAAGAGCCGAAGTACACAGTCGACGAGTGTCGTCAGCGCGGGATGAGCTTTGCGGCTCCTCTCAAAGTCGTGATTCGTCTCGTGGTGTGGGATCTGGACAAGGATACCAACGTTAAAAGTATTCGCGACGTGAAGGAACAAGAAGTTTACTTCGGCGAAATCCCTTTGATGACGGAAGACGGAACTTTCATCATCAACGGTACAGAGCGAGTTGTGGTTTCCCAGTTGCACCGTAGTTCGGGTGTATTCTTCGACCATGATAAAGGCAAAAACAGCGCTTCGGGTAAACTCCTTTATACCGCGCGCGTAATTCCATATCGCGGCAGCTGGCTCGACTTCGAGTTCGATGCAAAAGATATTCTTTATCTTCGTATCGACCGCCGCCGCAAAATGCACGGAACGATCCTCCTCAAAGCTCTCGGTTATACCGATCAAGAGCTTCTCGATCGTTTCTACAAAAAAGAAGAAATCCGTATCCGCGAAGGCAAGCTCGAGAAGAAGCTCAACTACGAGATCCTTCGTGGGCAGCGCGCTCTTACCGACCTTATCGATCCGGCCAACGGCAAAGTCCTCGTGAAAAAGGGCCGTCGTATTTCCGTTGGCGCGATTCGCCAAATGGAACAAGCGGGTATCGAATACGTTGCGATGGAGCAGGACGAAATCGTCGGCAAAATCTCGGCGAATACTATCAGTGACAAAGCGGGCAAAGCCCTCGTGCCACTGAATACCGAACTCGGGGTCGACCATCTTGAGAAGATGATCAAGGGTGGGGTTAATACCTTCTCCGTTCTCTTCATCGATGGTGTGAACGCCGACGCTAGCTTTAGAAATACCCTGGTATCGGACAAGATCGATTCCAAGGAAGAGGCGATCCTCGAAATCTATAAGCGTATGCGGCCTGGTGATCCTCCGACTATCGAGCCGGCTACGGCACTCTTTGAAAACCTTTTCTTCAACGCTGATCGCTACGATTTGAGCGCTGTAGGCCGGATGAAACTCAACCAAAAGTTGGGTCTCGAAGTGCCTCACGAAGTCCGTACTCTGACCAAAGAAGATATTCTTCGCACGGTTGAGTACCTCATCGGCCTCAAAAACGAAAAAGGTCAGATCGATGATATCGATAACCTCAGTAACCGCCGCGTTCGCGCAGTAGGCGAGTTGCTTGAGAACCAATACCGTATCGGTCTTTTGCGTATCGAGCGAGCCATTCGTGAACGTCTCCAGCTTGGTGACGTTGATACATTGCTTCCGCACGATTTCGTGAATAACAAGCCGGCTTCGGCGGTCGTTAAAGAATTCTTCGGTAGTTCGCAGCTGAGCCAGTTCATGGATCAGACGAACCCACTCTCCGAAGTCACTCACAAGCGTCGTCTTTCGGCTCTTGGACCAGGGGGTTTGAGTCGTGAACGTGCAGGCTTTGAAGTCCGCGACGTTCACCCTACCCACTACGGCCGTATCTGTCCTATTGAAACGCCAGAGGGTCCGAACATCGGTCTTATCTCGTCACTCGCGTCTTACGCTAAAGTGAACGAATACGGCTTTATCGAGACTCCGTTCAAATCGCTTACCGATGAAAACGGCGGCAAACTTGCTGTTCGTTACTACTCGGCAGCGGAAGAGCATCAGGATCACGTTATTGCCCAGGCCGGTGATATCGGATCTCCCGATGATCTCGTTTATGCTCGTCGCGCCGGTGAGAACGAAATCGTTCGTGGTGAAGAAGCCGACTTGATGGACGTTTCCACGTCTCAGCTCGTTTCCGTCGCTGCAAACCTTATCCCGTTCCTCCAAAACGATGATGCAAACCGAGCTTTGATGGGTTCGAACATGCAGCGCCAGGCGGTGCCTTTGCTCAAGACTCGTGCGCCGCTTATCGGTACGGGTATGGAGCGAATCGTAGCGCGCGACTCTGGAGCCACGATCGTCGCTAAGCGGGCTGGTCAGGTTGTTTCGGTCGATGCCGAACGTATCGTTGTTAAGACAGAAGAATCCGATACCAGCAAAACTGAAGTTGGTGCGGAAGTTGATATTTACAAGCTCGAGAAAAACAAACGATCGAACGTTGATACGTGTATCAACCAGAAGCCGATCGTTGTTAAGGGTGAGTACGTTCAAAAAGGTGACATCATCGCTGACGGTTTCGCAACCGAAATGGGTGAGCTCGCTCTTGGTCAGAACGTGGTCGTGGCCTTCATGCCTTGGAGTGGTTACAACTTCGAGGACTCCATCCTCATCTCTGAGCGAGTCGTTAAAGAAGATCTTTATACTTCGATCCACATTCAGGAATTCGAATGTATTTCTCGTGACACGAAACTCGGTCAGGAAGAAATCACTTCGGATATTCCAAACGTCGGTGAAGAAGCTCTGAAAAACCTCGACGACGCGGGTATCATCCGTATCGGTGCTGATGTTAAGCCTAACGATCTTCTCGTTGGTAAGATCACACCGAAGGGCGAAACTCAGCTGACTCCAGAAGAAAAACTCCTTCGTGCGATCTTCGGTGAAAAAGCCGGTGACGTTCGTGATACTTCGCTCCGCGTACCACCCGGCGTTGTCGGTACAGTTATCGGTGCTAAAGTTTACGCACGTGAAGGCGCTGTCAAAGACAGCCGTTCACTCCAGATCGAAGACGAAGAAATTGCCCGCCTTCGTAAAGATGAGAACGATCGTATTACGATCATCAAGGATTCTGCAGCACGTAAGATCGCTAAGATCCTTATGGGCGAATCTCTTGCTGGCGAAATTCGTTCGCGCGACGGCTCGCCGATCGCGACTTCGGGTTCGACTCTTGACGAAGCGTTCCTCACCAAGCTTGAGTACGTGTACTGGGAACAACTCGCCGTTAAAGATGCTCACAAAAATAGTCTTTTGACGAAAGTTGTTGAGTCGCTTCGCGAGAAGATCAACCTCATCCGTTTCATGACGGAAGAGCAGATCAAAAAAGTTCGCAAAGGTGACGAACTTCCTCCAGGCGTTATCAAGATGGTTAAGGTTTACGTTGCGATTAAACGTAAGCTTCAAGTCGGTGATAAGATGGCTGGCCGCCATGGTAACAAAGGTGTCGTGTCACGTATTCTTCCTGAAGAAGACATGCCGTTCCTTACCGATGGCCGCCCAGTTGATATCGTTCTGAACCCACTCGGTGTTCCGTCTCGAATGAACGTTGGCCAGATTCTGGAAACGCATTTGGGCTGGGCAGCGAAAGGTCTCGGCGAGCGTCTCCAGACGTTCCTCGAAAACCTTGATCAGACCGAAGTTCGTAAAGAACTCGAAGGCATCATCTTCCAGGTTTGGGATACCAAAGAAGTCAAAGACTTCGTTGCGGAAGCCACAACTGAGCAGCTGAAAACCTTCGTTAGAAAATACCGTGAAGGTATCCACCTTGCGAACCCCGTGTTCGATGGTGCTGCTGAATCGGATGTTAAGAAGTATCTCGAACTCGCGGGTCTGAATGTCGATGGACAAAGCGAACTCTTCGATGGCCGTACGGGGAACCGTTTCGATAACCGCGTAACCGTTGGCGTTATGTACGTGTTGAAACTTCACCATTTGGTTGATGAGAAGATCCACGCACGGTCTATCGGACCTTACTCGCTCGTGACTCAGCAGCCGCTGGGTGGTAAAGCGCAGTTCGGTGGTCAGCGTCTCGGAGAGATGGAAGTGTGGGCGATGGAAGCGTACGGCGCGGCCAACACACTCCAGGAATTCCTCACTGTTAAGTCGGATGACGTTTTGGGTCGTACTCGTATGTACGAATCGATCGTCAAAGGTCAGAACGCGATGAGTCCTGGTCTTCCAGAATCCTTCAACGTCCTTGTGAAAGAACTTCAAGCGCTTGCGCTCGATGTGAATCTCATCAAAGACAACGAAGAATTCGGTTTGGATTCGTTCTCTAATAATAATTAAAGAAGAGCGGGGGAAGGGGCAGGTGAAGCCTCTTCCCTCGGACTCCAAGCGCAATAATGGAGGCGATTCTCTTGAACGATTTAGTTAATTTTTTCGACAAGCCGACTGATCCTTTAAGTTTCAGTGCGATCAAAATCTCTCTGGCCTCCCCGGAAAAGATCCGCAGCTGGTCTTACGGCGAAGTGAAGAAACCAGAGACTATCAACTACCGTACGTTCAAGCCTGAACGTGATGGTTTGTTCTGTGCAAAAATCTTTGGACCGGTCCGTGACTTCGAGTGTATCTGCGGTAAGTACAAACGCATGAAACACCGTGGTATCGTCTGTGACAAATGTGGTGTTGAAGTTATCCATTCTAAAGTTCGTCGTGAACGTTTGGGTCACATCAACCTTGCAACCCCTGTTGCTCACATCTGGTTCCTCAAATCTTTGCCTTCGCGTATCGGTGCGATCCTCGACATCGCTTTGAAAGATGTTGAGCGTATCCTTTACTCGGAATCCTACGTAGTCCTCGACGTCGGCAACGAAGACGTGACCAAACTTCGTTTGGGTCAAGTTATCGGCGAAGACGAATACGAGCAACTCCTCCAGGAGCACGGTAACGGTGCATTCCAGGTGGGTGTTGGTGCTGAAGCGATTCAGGAGCTGTTGTCAGCTCTTCGTATCGAAGACCTCGGCGACGATTTGCGTAAGGCTCTACTCGAAGCTTCTTCGGAAGCGGCGCGTAAGAAACTTCAAAAACGTCTTAAAGTCGTTGAAGCTTTCCGAAACAACGATTCAAAACCAGAATGGATGATGCTCAGCGTAATCCCGGTCCTCCCACCGGATCTACGCCCGCTCGTTCCACTGGATGGTGGCCGTTTTGCGACTTCAGATCTTAACGATCTTTATCGCCGCGTCATCAACCGTAACAACCGTCTCCTTCGCCTCATTGAATTGAACGCGCCTGAGATCATCATCCGTAACGAAAAACGCATGCTTCAGGAAGCTGTCGATGCGCTCTTCGATAACGGTCGTCGCGGTAAGGTCTTCACCGGCCCGAACAAACGCGCCCTCCGTTCGCTCTCGGACATGCTCAAAGGTAAGCAAGGTCGTTTCCGTCAGAACTTGCTCGGTAAACGCGTTGACTACTCGGGTCGTTCGGTAATCGTGGTTGGTCCTACACTGAAACTTCATCAGTGCGGCCTTCCTAAGAAAATGGCGATCGAGCTATTCAAACCGTTCATTTACAACAAGCTCGAAGAGCATGGTATCGTTTCGACGATCAAATCGGCGAAGAAACTTGTTGAAAAAGAACGTCCTGAAGTTTGGGATATCCTCGAAGAAGTAACCAAAGAGCATCCGATTCTTTTGAACCGTGCTCCGACACTTCACCGTCTCGGTATCCAGGCTTTCGAACCGGTTTTGATCGAAGGTAAAGCGATTCAGCTTCACCCGCTCGTGTGTTTCGCATTCAACGCGGACTTCGACGGTGACCAGATGGCTGTTCACGTTCCCCTCTCGGTTGAATCGCAGATGGAAGCGCGCGTTCTCATGATGTCGACTAACAACATCTTGAGCCCTGCGTCTGGCTCCCCTGTTATCGTTCCTACTCAGGATATCGTTCTCGGTATCTACTATATGACTAAAGAAAATATCAGTGCGACAGGCGCGGGTAAAATCTTTGGTTCTATCGAAGAAGTTCGCGTCGCGTACGATCATAACGAAGTTCAGCTTCAGGCGCCGGTAACGGTTCGCGTGAACGGCAAACGTTATGAAACGACTGTCGGCCGTGTGCTCCTTTCCGAAGTTCTTCCCGACGAGCTTTCGTTTGATCATATCAACCGCCGCCTCGGCAAAAAAGAACTCGCAGCTCTGGTTGACTTGACCTTCCGTATCGCGGGTCCGAAGAAAACTGTTCTCCTCGCCGATAACCTCAGGGCAATGGGCTACCGTTACTCGACGAAAGCTGGTCTTTCGATCGCGATCGGTGACATGGTTGTTCCTGAAGGCAAAGGCCGTTTGCTTGGCGAAGCTTACGAAGAAGTAAAACGAATCAAAGAGCAATACTCTGAAGGTTTGTTGACTGAAGGTGAGCGTTACAACAAGGTTATCGATATCTGGGCGAAAGTCACAGAGAACATCGCAGAAGCCATGTTTAAGAACATCGCGAAACAAACGAAAAAAGATCACAAAGGTATCGATCGCGAAGTCGATTCGTCGAACTCGATCTTTATGATGGCTGACTCTGGTGCTCGTGGTTCGGCTCAGCAGATTCGTCAGCTGGCCGGTATGCGCGGTCTCATGGCGAAACCTTCGGGTGAAATCATCGAGACGCCGATCACCGCGAACTTCCGCGAAGGTCTAACCGTACTTGAATACTTTACCTCGACCCACGGGGCTCGTAAGGGTCTTGCCGATACCGCGCTCAAAACAGCGTCGTCCGGTTACCTCACACGTCGTCTCGTAGACGTTGCGCAGGACTGCGTAATCCACGAACTCGACTGCGGCACAGGTCAAGGTATCTCGATGATCCCTCTTCGTGAAGGATCAGAGATTAAGCAATCTCTCGGAGATCGTATCCTCGGTCGTGTAATCCTCGACGG
The DNA here is from genome assembly GCA_040385935.1 of Bdellovibrionota bacterium. Classification (GTDB taxonomy): domain Bacteria; phylum Bdellovibrionota_B; class Oligoflexia; order Oligoflexales; family Oligoflexaceae; genus Oligoflexus. The sequence continues at coordinate 1,756 of JAZKGL010000377.1, read as the reverse complement.
CATGTCTCACCCGATCACGGGCGAAGCGGTTGCGGCAGCGGGCGAAATGATCGACGAATACTCGGCTAAGAAAACCGACGAAGCGGGTATCGAACTCGTTCGTATCCGTTCGGTTCTAACCTGTCAGGCTAAGACAGGTATCTGTGCGAAGTGTTATGGCCGCGACTTGGCTACAGGTCACCTTATCAACGCGGGCGAAGCGATCGGTGTTATCGCAGCTCAGTCGATCGGTGAACCAGGTACTCAGCTGACCATGCGTACATTCCACTTTGGTGGTACCGTTTCGCACAAGGTTGAGAAAAACACTCGCGATACCGGATTCTCAGGTGTTGCTAAGTTTGAACGCGTAATCGCCGTCACCAACCGTGAAGGCAAACGAATCGTTCTCTCTCGTAACGGTGAGATCAAGGTCACGGATAAAGAAACCGGCGCCGTCCGCGATGTATATCCTGTCTCTTACGGTTCGACTCTTTTGATTAAAGACAATCAAGAAGTCGAAGCGGGTATGCCTCTTATCGAATGGGATCCGTTTGCGAACCCAATCCTCGCAGAAGTTGGTGGTCGCATTCGCTTCCACGATCTTCGTGAAGGTCAATCGGTTGAAGAGCGTACCGATGAAGCGACGTTCCTCGTGCGTAAGGTTGTTATCGAAACACGCGGAACCGATCTTAAGCCAGCTATCGAAGTCCTTGATCCAGCAACGGGTCGTGTGATCTCGGTCGATGGTAAACGTGAAGCGCGATACAACCTTCCAGTTGGTTCAACGATCTTCATCGATGACACAGCCGAGGTTATGCCCGGTGACGTTATCGCGAAGATCCCGCGTGAAACGGCGAAAACCAAAGATATTACCGGTGGTCTTCCACGTGTTGCGGAACTCTTCGAGGCTCGTAAGCCGAAAGATTACGCAATCATGTCTGACCGTGACGGTACCGTGACTTTCGGGGCTGACTCGAAAGGTAAGCGTAAGTTGATCGTTGTCGGTGACGACGGTGTAAGCCAGGACTTCACAGTTCCTAAAGGCCGTCACATCATCGTTACAGAAGGCGACTATATTCGTAAGGGTCAAACGTTGGTTGATGGTTCGCCATCTCCTCACGATATTCTTCGTATCCTTGGTCACATTCAGTTGGCTAAGTATCTCGTCGATGAGATCCAGGACGTTTATCGTCTCCAAGGTGTAAAGATTAACGATAAACACATCGAGTGTATCGTTCGTCAGATGTGCCGTAAGGTAAAGGTCTTGAGCCCAGGTGATACGAAGTACCTTCCAACCGAGCAGGTTGAGCGTACCGAGTTTGAAATCACCAACGCTCGCGTCCGCGCCGAAGGCGGCCAAGAAGCACTAGCTGAAGCGGTCCTACTCGGTATCACCAAAGCGTCCCTTTCGACTGACAGCTTCATTTCAGCTGCTTCATTCCAAGAGACAACCAAGGTTCTTACCGAAGCGGCGATCAACAGCAAAGTTGACCATCTTCGCGGTCTCAAAGAAAACGTCATCATGGGCCGTCTGGTTCCAGCTGGTTCGGGTTCACTCCAGTACCGCCGCATGGAATCGCGTGTTCGTGGAACTCAAGAGGACGCCCCTCGCACAACTGCGATGGAAGCTAACAGCTAAGTCTTTTTGATACTTAAAATGTATTTGGGCCTCCCAGTATTCAACGTTATTCGTTGGAGACTGGGGGGCTTAATATTGTGCGAAGTCCCTCGGGATAGCGCTTCGCTGATGCCTCCGGCGGCATAAGAGGAGAGGCTC
>JAZKGL010000376.1:0-7284 GCA_040385935.1 Bdellovibrionota bacterium | reverse complement strand
TGAAGGAACTCGTCAATCCCATGACGCGGGAGGGCTACGATAAGATCGCTGAGGAGCACCGAAAGCTGATCGAAGAAGACCGCCCGAAGATGGTTGATAACATGGCTACGGCGGCAGCCGAAGGCGATCGGAGTGAGAACGCTGAGTATATCTACAGTCGCAAAAGGATTCGCGAGATCGATAAGCGGCTGCGGTATCTGACAGGTTTGCTACAAGACGTGGAGATTATCAATCCACAGAATATTCGCTCCAGCCGCATTGAGTTTGGCGCGACATTTACTGTAGCTGATGAAGATGGCCAGGAAAAAACTTGGACGATAGTGGGCGTCGGTGAATCCGATGTCGATGTGCGTACCATCTCTTGGAAAGCGCCTTTAGCCCGTGCCGTTTGGGGGAAAAAAGTCGGAGACATCGTGAGTGTCGAACGCCCTGCAGGCGATATCGATATGGAGATCACCGATGTGAATTATGCGGGTCGTCGTATAGAGAGTTAACGATAAAAAGCGAGACTGAGCCGTTCGAATCGAACGGCTCATAATCAAGCATCCCATCGGAAATCAAGAACCAAATCAGAAAAGAAAGTTAGGCGGGCGTTTAGATGCCTCTCATTTCCACCTGACGCAGTTTGCGAATCAATTTATCGCGGCTAAGGCCTTGGCGCTCGGGTATCCCAAACGAATCAGCCAGGCTCTCAAGCTCATGATCCGAGAGCATATCAAACTCATCTTTACGTGTGTCCGCAGGTATCGCAGGCGTGGCCTCGCGATGACTGCCTGAGTCGCGCACGTCATCGGCCATGGCTCCGACCTTCGACAATTGTATGTCAACGGCTTCAGAGCTTTGAGCCACATCGCCCATGAGGCGATCGTAGCGTTCGTAAGTCCAGGTATCGTCGATATCGGAGAGATCTCCGCCTTGAATAATGCGATTTCCATCTGTCATCATTTCATCGCGATTCCTAAAGTGGCCAACTTCTTCAAAGATCGTGTCGGCATCACTATCAAGCTCTTTACTCTCACTGTCGTCGCTTGGTCGCGCGGAACGCTTTATTGTGCGCTTGTGAGAAGTATGTTCACTTTTACCACTGTCTGTTGAGGGATGCATGATGAACTCCTTTGCTTCGAATTACAGGCTTCTTTTGAAGCTAAGACGAATTGTGCAAGAGCGATGCCAGCTTAAGCCGCGAAGTCGCCTCCTAAAATCTTGATAATTAATCATTAGCGTCCGTGTTATACTGCTCGTCTTCGATCCACGGCTCTGCTGACACACCTAAAAGGGAAGCCTATGATTTCGCTGACTCAGGAACCTGAAATTTTTGTTCGTCAACGGCGTGAACTCGGAGAACTCTTCGGTTTTGAAACGCGCAATAAATATGAAATTTTGAACCGTAACTCTCAGCTCATCGGTTATGCGGCCGAGCAAAGCAAGGGGATTATGGGCTTTATAGGCCGCCAGTTCCTCGGTCATTGGCGTCCTTTTGAGATCACCCTATTTAGCCCGAATCGTCAGCCACTCTACCGAGCGAATCATCCCTTTCGCTGGATATTCAAACGCATGGAACTTATCGATCACACAGGGCGAATGATCGGCGCGGTTCAGCAGCGCTTTGCTTTTATCTACAAACGTTTTGAAATCCAGGCACCGGACGGACGCGTGCTCTTCACGATGTCGTCGGCTCCCTGGAAATTGTGGACCTTTCCGTTCGAACGCGACGGCCGGCAGGTCGGTCTTCTTCGGAAAAAGTGGGCGGGTCTTTTCTCAGAAGCATTCACCGACAAAGATAATTTTCACGTCGCCTTCGGTGACGGCGCCTTGACGAACGACGATCGACTCTTGATGCTCATCTCAGCAATTTTTGTGGATTTGATCTATTTCGAGAAGAAGGCTGAGTAATCGCCGTTCTATTTAGCCGGAGGCCCAGACGTAGGGACGGGTTTCTTCGTAAGATTCTCGGCTTCGATATGCAGTTCAATTTCAACGACGGTGCCAAGTGTTAGTCCAGCGCCGTCGTTGTCTTTCGTCAGAGTCTGGTTGAATTCACAGCTATCTTTAAACTTCGTATATTCGGGGAGTTTATCGCCCACCAAGGCCTTGTTCCAAACAATGTTATAGGCCAATCGATTGATTTTGGCCGTTCCTTCAAAGCCCGCCTTGGTATTGCCCCATGGGTCCTTCACTTCACCGCCGTATGTCGTCTCGATAATGATGGGGCAAGTCTTGCCTTTGATCGTGAGATTGCCGTGAACGTTCATCTTTTCTTTATTTACGACCTCAACTTTCGTGCTGGCAAAGGTAATCTCTTTAAACCTCTCCGCGTCGAAGAAATCTTCCCCTCGTAGATGTTTATCGCGAGCATCGCTGGCCGTATTGATGCTTGCGGCATCAATCTTCAACTCAAATTTGGAGTCCTGCGGCTTTTCCAAGCTGTAATCAAAGGCACCTTGATACCGATCAAATTTGCCCCGAACCTTGGAGACCAAATGCCGGATTTTGAACTCGATAGTTGAATGCTCAGAATCTATTTGATATTTATCGGCCAGTGCTGAAGACGATAAGAGCAACGCGAGATTCAAAAGAACGAATTTGATGGCCATTCGCATGAGTTTACTCCTTAATTGGCTGTTGGCAGGATAGGCCCATGGCCTCACGGTGTAAAGTGGAAGGATGACACATGACTCTTGATGAACTCAGCAAGTCCCTGACTAAGGCCCCTTTCCCCGCATTGAGTGGCAATGTCTATTGCATAGGCCGCAATTACACCGATCATGTCAAAGAACTCAAAAATGAGCTGCCCAAGGAACCCGTTATTTTCCTCAAGGCGCCCAGCGCCCTAAGAACGATGGAGAGTCGACCCATAGCCTGCGCAGATGAATCCTTTCATCACGAGATCGAACTTGTTCTCTTGATTGGCAAACCGATAGCCATGGGACAAAGTGCCGATGAGTCAGCGATCCAAGGCATAACCTTAGGTCTCGATTTAACCCGGCGAGAGGTGCAAAACGACCTTAAAGCTAAGGGCCTCCCTTGGACGCTCGCCAAGAGCTTTGCCGGCTCAGGGGTACTGCACCCTTTCGTCGCTTTCCCTAAAGGCAAGACGCTCGATTTTAAGCTCTTTGTGAATAACGATTTGCGGCAGACAGGCACGAGCAGCGATATGATCTTTGATTTTAACTTTATCTTAAACTTTTTACTGAAATATCAAGACCTGCACCCAGGCGATATTATTTTTACCGGAACACCGGCCGGAGTCGCCGGATTTCGTCAAGGGGATGAGTTTCACTTCGAATCCAAGGCCCTCGGCATCGATGCCCGAGGACGCCTTTAGGCTCACTCAGATTGCGCAGCAGTGTAGGGCCGATGAATGTCCAAATCGCTGCGCGAGACCCTCTATGTATTCATCCGCAGAGCATTGTCCTTTGAAAGACCCGCGAGCAAAATCTCCGCCATTGGTCTGTGCGCGTTCGTCACTGCGGTTAAACCAAAGCGTACGACACTGACGAGCCAGAGGTTTGGGCGACTTCATGCAAAGAAGACCATTTGATCCCCGATATCCCTTCGAATATCCAATTGCATAATGATCCTCCGGACACGAGTATTTGATATATCCAGGCGCCCAGTCCGTAAGCGTTCTCTCGTCATTAGCTACCGTAACCGTGGACTTGGTCCAATTGATGGCCTCACCTTCGTCGGTGCAAAGCCCGCGATTATCTCGCGACAATCCAATCAATCGCGTATCTTCTGCACAGGTTCCTTTGGAGTCGCCCGGGAGCCAATCGTCCAATCGCGTTGTCAGAGTGTGATCACCCGATTGAAGCGTGATGCTTGCATACCGCGCTTTTTTCACCAAGGGATCGGCTGTAATACTAAGGAGTTCTTGAATAGAATCCGATCGCCAATCCGAAATCATCGATTGCCAGTCATCGGTGAGCAGACCATAGGCTTCGGGGTTCAAAGGCCAATAGGCAAAGTGGAGTTTCTTTTCTGCTAAATAATGGACGATTCGCTTAAACCAAATACGGCCCTTTTCCGAGGCATTATCTTTTTCGATGCCAAACTCGGATAGAATTACAGGCGCTGAGTAGAATTTTTCGTCTTGAAAAATAAAGCCCCACTCGGCTTCTATCTGTTCGTAAAAAGTTTTTTCATCCATATCGCTGTATTTGATTTGACCAAACGAAGATTTGTCATGACCGTTATGATTTGGCCCAACGAAAGCATAGTTATGCGCGGCATAGACGAGGCGGCCAGGGATCTTGAGCTGAACCGCACGATCCAGTACTTTCATCAAATGCGGCCGATAGCCACCCAGCAGTCCGATAGTTCCCGCCCAGTTGATGCCTTCGACGATAATCAAAACATTTGGATTGTCGTCCAAGATTTCATTTCCCGCGCGTTCAGCCGCTCGCGCCCAGTCGTTGGAATCGCCTGATCCCCAGTTAGGACTGTTCGGCAAAAAGGTATCTTTCCACTTCGCTGTTCGGACTTCGTTGCGAAGATCCATGGCGATGACAGCAGGAATACCCCGATAACGTTTAGTCAGAAACTTCCAGTCTTGGACCCACTCATCTTCCGTTTGCGGGCGACCGTTAAACTTGCCTGAATAATGCCAGAGACCATCGGTTTCATACCCGCAGCACCAGACTGAAGCCGATGTGTGATTGTTAAGCATGATACCGACGCCGGCCCGCGCAAGAGCAAGAACCGTCGCATCAAAGACCTCGAGCGAGGTCTTGCCCATGAGCTGCGGATTCGCTTGAATGCGGCGCGCATCAACAGGGCTCGTGTCGTGAATCATGGCGTTTGAGTAGGTAAGCCGAACCGAGTTGAAACCCAGGCTTTTGATAAGATCGGCTATGTCTTGGACAGGTCTTTGATCAAGGCCGTGCGCGACCTGACCTTCGAGATTGGCTCCGTACCAGTTCACAGCTTTCAGGTGAACAGCTTCACCATCAGCATCGATGATTGCCCGGCCTTGGGTGTGATACGGAAAGGCCGAAGCAAAAACCGGACTACAAAACAGGAGACCAAAACCAAGGATCAGGAGCGTACGCATCATAATTATTCCCGCGGAAAAATTTCTCGATAGCGATGGCAGTAAGGAACATCACCTTTTTTCTCATAATAGAGTTGGTGATAGCCCTCGGCTTCCCAAAATTTTTGTATAGGCTTGAGTTTCGTAGATACTTTATGACCGTTATTTGTGAGATATGCAATAACCTCTTCCGCATCTTTTTTTTCTTGCTCATCTTTATAGAAGGCAACCGACAGATACTGAGGACCGATATCGGGGCCCTGACCGTTCTCCTGACTGAAATCATGAGTTTCAAAAAAATACTTGAGCAATTCTTTATAAGAAAGTTTGCGCGGATCGTAATCAACTTCGATGGCTTCGACGTGACCCGTTGTTCCTGAGCAGACTTGTTTGTAGCTTGGATTTTCTACATGCCCATCGGTGTATCCAACCTTCGTACTCAAAACGCCTGGAATCCGGCCGAGGTAATACTGCGTTCCCCAAAAGCATCCCGATGCAAGCACCGCAGTCTTAACTCCGGCTGTCACCTTCGGTTGAAAGTTGAGTGAGACCGAGTTCACGCAGTGGCGAACATTTTTGGAGGTCATACGCTCGCCTTCAAAAACGTGACCGAGGTGAGCTTTGCAAGCGGTACATACGATTTCGATGCGTTGGCCGTCTTTATCAGGCACGCGAGTCACCGCACCTTTCACTTCGTCGTCGAAGCTTGGCCAGCCGCAGTGTGAGGAAAACTTATTTTCGCTTTTGTAGAGCAACGCGTCACAGCGCTTGCAGTGATACTCGCCGGGCTCGTCGGTCTGGGTGTAGAGGCCGGAAAATGCAGGCTCCGTGCCTTTGTCTTCGATTACATGTCGCTCAAAAGGAGTAAGTTCTTTCATGAGGGTCGCCTCCCAGGCGCAAAAGGAATTTCAGTAACTATATGTTGCAGTTGTAGGCATCATGCAAGGGTTTTGCACGACTGGCTAACTGTAAGTCCGAAATACAAAAAGCCAAGCTCGAAGGCTTGGCTTTTTTCTTATAGAAGGAATGCATCTAAGATTAATGCGCTTTATTCTTCGTGGGTGCGGAGGCCATTTTAAGAATCAAAGCTTCGCCAGGAGCATCTTTGAAAGCTTCGCTGTGAACGATACGGCCACCCGAAAGGATGAGCGCTTTGAGACTGCTACCGCTTTTACTCCAGAATTCCCATTGGTTATTACCCACAGATTGAGCCTGAAACCCAGCGACGTAGACATCCGCGCCCGCCGGGACCGGCCCCAGGATACGAACACGCTTTTGAACCCAACCGGGCAAGGGCGGCGCTTCTTTGAGAGATTCGGTACTCACTGCACAACGGCTTCGCTGGCGAACCGCTTCGCACGGCTGGGCTTTGCCAATCTTCAGCTTGAAACGTCGAGAGCCCTGACTTTCGGCTGACAAGATGATAGGGAATTTTTCGCCCGAGGTATCGCTGAGCACGGAACCAGGCCTAAGTTTCCAGAAGTCTTTGGTTTCTGAGGTTTCATCGACAACCCAAGCGCCATTTTCCTTAGAGGCCCAGTAAGTCTTTTTCATGTGAAGGCGAAGGAGTGATGTCAGACCTCGGCCCGTTTCTTCATAGGTTTTTGCAAAACCCGCAATGAAAGAGCTTTTTTCGGCTTGTCCAAAGGGCGATTGCCACTCGATTTCCGCGAGGATGTAGCCGACCTGATCGCCGTTTGGAATATAGCCAAGCGAGACCTTCCACGGCGATTGCTTTTCCACTTTCAAACCGAGGTTTTGCAAATCATTGATGAATACCGGCAAGATGCGATCACGAACCACGCTTTGCTGATGTTTATCCATCACGTTTGCCGGCTTGAGTTGTCCCGCTGCGCTCACGACCTGAATATTATTGAGCCCATCGTCAAAATAAATACCGAGACCGCTGTCGCCCGTCTCCGAAAGATCATCATCTAGTCTATCGAGAACTGGATCCTTGGACGTTTCAGCTTTGTCCTTGGTGGCCTTTTCTTCGATGATTTGCGCGACTTTCATAGCGTCTTTAGTCGTATCCACTTTTGCGAGGTCGCGCGGCAATCCAGATGTTTTGACGCTCTCTATATGAGGCGCATGCTTCTTCTTCATCGAAATCGAGACCTGAAGTTCGATATCCTGCTTTTCCGCTTCGCGAGGGGGAACCTGGACTCTCTTCGATCCGGTCAACTGATCCTTCTTCTTCAAATCGATCGTCACATCATCGCCGGCTTCGAGCTGGAGATAACGACGCCATT
>JAZKGL010000375.1:0-2005 GCA_040385935.1 Bdellovibrionota bacterium | reverse complement strand
AATTGGAGCGTCGAGGAACCTTCCTGTTCGCCTCCCTGAGAAAGTGAGTGATTGCATGAAGGCGCCTCGATCAGAGGCGCCTTTTTTTCGCTCAAATTGAGCAAGTCCTTGCATCCCTTGCCACATATAAGCTTGAAGCTCCTAGAGATTGGGCCTATACCACTGATCCGTACATGCGCGTCGCGAAAAGTGGAATAAGCTGATCAAGTGAAAACTTTGACTTCCATTGCAATCATTTTATTGACCTTTTTGAGTGCCTGCTCGCCCGAGCGTGAGGACTCGACGGTCAATGCGGATGCTATTGGACGCCACATCCTCGGTCCGGCCCTCGCGATTCCTCACAGCCCAGAAATTTCAGATAAAAGCCCCGAGGCTATCATCGCTTCATTGCCGCTCACCCGCGCAAAAGGCTGGGATATCTTCGCACAGGTCATAGCTGAGCAGACGCTGCAAATCTCGTCCCCTAAAGGCGAGACTTTGCAGGTGAGCATCCCCCGTTTTTTAAGCTGGTATAGCCCAGAAGACGTCAATCGACTCTTTTCCCTGAGCCTTGATCAACTCGATGCAGACGCCAAGGCGCGTGGAGATGACCTAAGCGATAGTCTTTGGGCGCAGAGCGAGACGCTTTTGCTTAACGAATTAAAGACGATGCCTTCGCCTGTGCAAAAAAAATGGGCCAAATTTTTCGAAACGAACTCGCCTCTGAGTCGCGAAGCCGTGATGGGCGCATCGGGACTTACACGCACCCTTTTCAACGATGCTTTGATCGGTTCTGTGGCCAAACAGTATGCCAGTCTTCAGAACTGCTATCCCGAATTGCAGAAGCCCGCGTTTGATCTCGCCTTCAAACCTTGTTTTACGAGCAAGCTGTCATCACAGTCGATGATGATTAAGACCAACTGGCTTAACACCGAGTCAGGCTTTCGTCAGTATCCAACCGACGAACAATCTCTGTCCAAGCTCTTTGAGAATCCTGAGTCCTCATGGGACGACATCAAAGTTACGAGCGAAGTGCCAACCAATATCGTCAAAGCGACTCTGGGCGATAAGTCCTTTGTACTCGGCGGTATGCACATCGTGAGCAAAGAATTTGATGACTGGATATGGGTTTCGGCCTGGTGGTCAGCTGATCCCAATTCGGATTTCGGCGAAGATAGGCCCGAATTCATCCAGAAACTCGGCGCTCCATGGAACCAATATAAAATCTGCGCGGTATCAAGCTACGTCCAAAACCCAGCCGATCTCGATGAGCTTTCTCAAAAATTTCCTTCGCTCGCGAAAGCTTATCGCAGCGTTCTCAACGAAAGCGGCGCTTCGTGGTGCAGCAATCCTTATATCGAACGCGGGCGCGCGAACCAACGAACCAACTGCATCGGTTGCCATCAATTTGCCGGCACCGATGTCAATCAAGTCGAAATCCTTTCCGATGGGAGTCGTTTCCCGTTTCAGGGAACGATTAAAACACGCAGTGATTTTCCATCCGACTACATATGGTCGGCTACTCAAGGTCAAATATCGTGGCTTGCCACATTGAATAATCTTCGGTCAGTTCATTAAGGGATGAAGTTATGGTTAGTGTAAAGAGAGTGTTTTTTCTCGCTCTGTTCAGCGTTCTTTTAGGATGTATCGAACAGAAAAGTTCTGACGTGAAAGCCGTATTTACGGTCTCGGGTTCGACCAATCCGCAGCGAGCCGCTGAGATTCTCGGTCTTGCAACGCCTGCGAGTGCAACAGCTACCACAGGTCGCTGTGCTCGTTGCCACGGTGAATTCAAAACTTTGGATGGCTTAAGCGCACTCTATGATTCGACTTGGTCAGCCTATCAGTGCTTCCAAGGCGACACTCGCACAGACGAAGGCCGCGCGGCTTCGGTTCGCTGTCTAGCCAAACGCAACTCGGAGCTAAGCTCTGGCGATCTCGATGCGATCGACAACAACTCGCTCCCTGCGATTCAAAAAGGTATCCGTGGGCTTAAGCCTTCCGACCTTGGCTTTTTCACAGCCGC
>JAZKGL010000374.1:0-1654 GCA_040385935.1 Bdellovibrionota bacterium | reverse complement strand
TCAGACAGTTCTCGCCGTCCTGGGTACTAGCCATGGTCGTGCTGGCGTTTATTGCTGCCAGCGCCGTCTCGCTACTCACGTCGCAACTCTTTTTGCCCGGTGGTCAGAAATCCAAGTCGACGGCTGGACGTCTCACAGCGAGCCAGTCCCTTAGCATTGAACGAAAGCCCATGGATAAAGCCGTCCAGGTTGCAATTTTGGATCGTAATATATTCAACAGCGACGGCAAGGTTGGCGATTCGGTCGACGGTCCGGCCAAGCAGAGAGTCTCCGACAAGGTTTTGAAGTCGGATCTTCCTCTTAAACTTATGGGCGTGATTTTCTCGGGCGATCCCTACAACGGCCTCGCGATGCTTGAAGTTGGATCGGCAAATAAGACGACGAGTTATATGGTGGGCGATAAAATTCAGGATGATGCCCATCTATATCAAGTGTTTGACGACAGGATCATATTGGAGCGCGCCGGCAACGTTCGCGAGTACGTTGAACTCCAGCAGTTCGAAATTGTTTCGACGCGCGGCAAGAAGCCTGCGAAAGGTGATTCCAAAGCATCTGTTGGTTTGATTGCGAGTAGCGGATCAGCCACCGAGTTTAAGGAAGATGGCTTCGAGCGTAAAGGCAGTAGCATCAAGCTGACGTCCGAATATAAACGGAACCTCCTCTCGCCCGATAACTTGACGAAGATCCTCCAGGACGCCAAGGCTGAGCCGAACATGGTTGGCGGCCAGCTTCAAGGCTTTCGTTTGACTCGCATTCGCGAAAATTCTGTTTATGAAAAAGCGGGTTTTCAAAACGGTGACATTATAGAAGAGATTAACGGCATCCCGCTCCGTGATGCTGGCGGTGCGATTCGACTCCTCAATCAGTTACGTGAAGCGAAAGATATCGAAGTACGCACGAACAGAAATGGTTCGGTTTCAAACCTCGCCATCCAGATCCAATAGGAACCGCTTGATGCAAGTCCTGGCTCTGAAAAACAAATTCAAAAAAATCGATCTCAAGAAGGCCAAGGACATTGGCGGGATTCTTGATGTCGTGGGTAATAGCGTCGTTATCATCTTCGCCGCTTACGTGATTGCGGCGATCATAACCTCGGTGATGATCCCGTTTATTGGTGGTACCCCAAAGAAGCATTTGGCGACGAGTATTACCTTTGAGCATCCCCGCATTGAAAAGATCACGAATTACCGCGATTTCCGAAATGCAGTTCTGGCCCGAAATATTTTCAACTCAGAAGGCACGCTTCCTGAGGAAGCCGACCCGTCCGAGGGCGCGGCGAACGCTTTCGATCCGAATGGTATCTGCCAAAAACCAACGGTAAATGTCGAACTCATGGGCATTATCTCAACAGGAAATGCTGAGACCTCTTTGGCTACGATTCAAGAAAAAGGTTATACTATAGCAGACGTCTATAAAGCCGGAGAGAAGATCATAAATCAGGAGCAAGCTCTGATTTATTCGATTGAGGAAGACAAAGTCATACTCAATAACAACGGCGTTAAAGAATGTCTTGAGCTAAACACTGTCAAAGTTTTGGCGAACGCTGCATCAGGAGCTACTGCGAAGGTCGGAATCACCCCAGACGCATCAGCCTCCACAGACCCTGCCGAACAATGTCCCCCTTCAGGTTCCACTTCTCTTGAATCCAGCTATG
>JAZKGL010000373.1:0-21533 GCA_040385935.1 Bdellovibrionota bacterium | reverse complement strand
AAGATGCGCAGTCAGAGGGATTCGAACCCCCGACCCTCAGGTTCGAAGCCTGATGCTCTATCCAGCTGAGCTATGACTGCATTCCGAGAATAAAAACTTGTAGACCCCGAACATTACAAAGATACCAAAACCAGTCAAGCCCAATTCCAGCTGCGCCAAGCAATTTACTCGCGACTCCCAATCTCACTCGACCCAATTCCCCGCACCTACCCGACCAACACCCCCGAAAAAATGACGACTCGCCGGTCTAGCCTTGCTAAAATGAGCTAACATCCAGGAGTCGCATTATGCCAACCGACCGCATCGAAGGTTTAACGACAGCCCGATTCGCGAGCATCATCTCGGTCGCATTGGATGAATTCGCCAGCGCCCGCTATAACGATGCCTCGTTTAACCGCATCATCAAGAATTGTCAGATGGCCAAGGGCACGATGTACTACTACTTCAAGTCCAAGGAAGATCTCTTTCTCACTATTCACAAAGCCACGCTCCGCGATTTCAAAAACCTCGCAGTCCTCGCCGCCACTGAAGCACGCGACTCCGATGGCTACTGGCGCCTGTGCGAAGACCTCCTGCTTGAATTCTACCGAACCCTTTACCGCCGCCCTTCGGCTAGCCAGTTCGTAACCAACTTTCTCACCCACGAAAGCCGACGCGAAGGCCATCCCGCAATCGCCACCGTCAACGCCATCGACGAATGGCTCAAAGACTTTCTCTACGCTGGGCAAACGTTGGGCGCCGTGCGCGCCGATCTCGACCTCTCGCAAATCGCAACGCTCGCCTGGGGCATCTGGGAAAGCTGCCGCTCCTGGTTCCCCTCTGAGGCCAATCGAATGCAGGCACCCGTTCACCCCGATATTATTTTAGACCTCTACCGACGCGCCTTAACCCCTATAGGTGAGGCGATAGCCTTTGAATCCGACGATTCCTTTGCCGGCGTTGATCAAACCGACGATTCTCCCTTCCAGGGCGCTCTACCCGACGATCTCGATCTTACCCCGGATGAACGTGACGCCGAAGAACTCAAAGCCCGCGAAGCAAAGGCACAGAGTTTGCTTCGCTCTTTTAAAGGGCCGCTTTAGTGGGGTCACTTTGACAAATTACGAGAAAGGCTTTCCCCCTCTATAGTGGTCGTGCACAGCACTGGAGAGGACCCCATGAAAGCCTATCTCGATCTCTTACGACACGTCCTCGAACACGGCACCAACCGAACCGACCGCACTGGGACTGGCACCCACTCTCTCTTCGGTCATCAAATTCGGTTTGATCTTGGCGAAGGCTTTCCTTTGCTCACCACCAAAAAAGTTCATCTCAAATCCGTCATTCACGAACTCCTATGGTTTCTCTCCGGCGATACCAATGTCAAATATTTGCAAGACAATGGCGTTTCCATCTGGAACGAATGGGCTGATGAAACGGGTAACCTCGGCCGCGTCTATGGCGCCCAGTGGCGATCTTGGCAAACCGCGAGCGGCAAAAGCATCGATCAGATTCAAGAACTCTTGGAGAATCTACGCCGCGATCCCTACTCGCGACGCCATCTGGTAATTGCGTATAATCCGGGCGAAATAAAAGAAATGGCCTTGCCGCCCTGTCATGCATTTTTTCAATTCTACGTGGCCGACGGACGTTTGAGTTGTCAGTTATATCAGCGAAGCGCAGACATTTTCCTCGGCGTTCCCTTTAACATCGCAAGTTATGCGCTCCTCACGATGATGATGGCTCAGGTTCTGGATCTCAAACCAGGCGACTTCGTTCACACGTTTGGGGATCTTCACCTCTACAATAACCACATCGAGCAAGCCAAACTCCAACTGTCGCGCGAGACACGCGCTCTACCGCAGATGAAAATCAATTCAGCCGTGCGTGATCTCTTTTCCTTCAAATACGAAGACTTCACCCTCGAGAACTACGATCCACATCCACCTATCAAAGCTCCGGTGGCCGTATGAAGACGATTATTTCTCACGTCGTAGCCTGCACAGAGAACGGAGTGATAGGTCGTGACGGAGGCATGCCCTGGCATCTTCCGGACGAACTGAAGCGCTTTAAAGCGATCACTATGGGCAAAGTTTTGATTATGGGTCGAAAGACCTACGAATCCATCGGCCGACCTTTACCCGGTCGTTACTCGATTGTGGTCTCCCGTAGCATGGATATGCTTCCCCGTATCGTCACGCCGGCGAAAAGCTTGGAGGATGCGTTAAACCATGCCCAAGAGATAGCTCCAAACTGGCAAAATGAAATCTGCATCGTCGGCGGCGGGGAGATTTATAAGCAGACTCTCGATGTGATCGATCGCATTTATCTCACGCGTATTCAGACGACTCTAGACGGCGATACATTTTATCCACTGGATATCTTGTCGAAGTTTGTCTGCGCAGAAACAGAAAAGGTCGCTTCGAGCATTCCCTACGAAGCGACCCTTTGGAATCGAAAGAATTAGTTAATACGAGCAGCAGCTATTAGGAACGCGGACTTTACCCGTCTCAAAGCTGCTGTAGCAGTATCCGCCTGGAGTCAAATAAGGCGTGATTCCACACAACTGAGGTAGCGAATCCTCATCCGTTTGCGAGAGGACAGGAGTCGCCTCAATCTCAGGACGAACGACTACCGATGGCACATTCGCCTCGGGCTCGACACCCTCATCAGATGAATAGTCGGCTAAACCGTCAATGGTAAACTCTACTGGGTAATGATCGGAAATGAGCTTTGCGCTCTCAAGGTCAAAGTTAAACTGCTCTTGAAAGTTGAACGCTTTCGCTTCGGAAACATGCTTAAGAAATGGCCCAAAACCAAGGACACGATCATAGGCGCAAGACGCAGGCGATACCGTAGTGTCTTCGTCGTCATGAATTAGGACTTTGACCGGCTCATCAAAGAAATCAAATCCCTCGACTGGCTTATAGTAACTGCAGTCAGCGTTGAAATCGCCCATGATCAATAAATTGTTATCCTTGAACCTCTGGGTCGCATCACGATGAACCTTGCTCAGCGCACGAAGCTCCGTCCGAACATCGTTAGGAGCCACGTGAATACCGGCCAGGGTAAACTCACGCCCAAGGCTTACGAATCGGGCGACGTAGGGTTCCCGTGCAAAGTCATCAACCGTGTCTTTGAACACGTAAGAATCAACCGCCTTCACCAGCTTAGAATCAAAGAAATACGCATACTGCTCTTTCATCTCGCCACGACCCATACGGTCGCTGACAAGAGCGTGATAATCACGACCAGTAGCCGAATTCAACTCCTTAAGGAGTTCAAAGATCGCTTTGTTTTGGTCGTCGCGGATTTCTTGGATGAAGATGATATCGTAGCGGGAGATAATGGAAAGAATAGTCTGTCGAACGAAGGGCTTTGAAAATTTGGATTCGCCGAAAACTTGAATATTAAAAGACCCGACTTCAAGCTTCGTCTTCCCACTACCACTACCGGCGGCAAAAGACGACTTTGGAACACTGAGGCACACAACGCTGGCCAGTAAAACTAAAATCTTAGCTGGCAGGTTCCAAAACGAGGGTCTCATGCAGGCTCCCGTAGCGAATAATTCGATAGCGTATACCTACCGAGAATTGGCCCGCGCGTCAATTCATTTACTCGTATTTTACTGTACATTTACCGACCGAAGTAAGCGCATGAAATACTAAATAAAAAGGGACCCTGTGGTCCCTTGATCGAAATTTGGGATAAGGAATTTTAGCTAGAGAGTTGTTCCGCGTAAGCCAACCAGGAGAAGTCCGTGATCCTCTTTCCAGCTCGGCGTGTCAGCAAATTTTCTGCGCACGTTTACATTGCTTTCGCGAAAGTCATACTCGGGATCGCCCTTCACATGCCGCGTTCCTGCCCCTGCAAAAAGCTGAAGGCCAGAAGCAATCTTTACGGTGACATACGCTGTAAACTCATCGACCTTTAGATGCGATCGCTCTGTTTCGATCGTACAGTTCGTCGTGCAAGCGGCTTTAGCAGCCGCCGAGTAACGATCGGCAGAGTTCATAAAACTATAGCCCGAGCCTGTGAAGTAAGCCGCAGAAAAGCCTATCGGTGCATCAGGGAAGAAATGAACCTCAGCCACTGGCCCGCGATAATCCCAAGCTAGACTCTGATCGCCATCCCACTTGGAAAGACCGGTGTAAAACCCTACCTTTTGAAATCCAATAGTCAGACTGACAAAATCCACGCGGACAAGCTGAATGCCGGCCTTGAGACGAATCGCGGAATAATTGTTATCGCGCCAGTCGCCTTTATCCATTCCGATATCGCCGTAGGTGGCAGCGTAAACGCCGTTCACAAGTAATGTTTTAGAGTTCGCAAAGAGTGGGCTCGCAAATAAAAGCGCGAGGCACAATAACACGCGTTGCATGATATCTCCTTAGAAAGACACTGGGCACGAGAAGCCTTAATATACCATAATTCCGGCAAGTTCGATACCGATCTCACGAGAGTTCTTCAACTCTCCTTTTTCCCGGTCAGACTGCGGATTCGTGAGAGGACGCCTTTCTTGGGTTCCTCCGACTGAGGTTCAGGCGCAGCATCGGTAGTCGAAGGAGAACCACCACGACCTCGGCCCCCGCGACGGCGACGCCCTCGCGCGGCGCGCTGAGCATCTTCACGCTCCGGCGTCACAGCCGCTGAAGGCTGCGAACTCTGCGCGGGGCGCGGGTTTCGCGCACGGCTATCAACGGGATTATTGCGAATGAGTGGAAACGTCTTCCAATCGAAAGCATAGACTTCATCAGCCAGGGCAATGAGATCCTTGTGAACGGTTTTAGCTTGTCCGCACCACAATGACACAGTAACGCCGTGCTCTTTAGCAGCTTCCACGGCGGGAACAAAGTCGCTATCACCAGCCACAAGAACCGCATGCTGAATATGTCCGGCCGCGGCGTGTCTCACCATATCGACCGAAAGTAATACGTCGACACGTTTTTGCTCGTAGACTTCCCGCTGGCCTTCCCATCTTTTCTGCAGCTTGCCCAAGCGAACCGCCCAGCGCCCGAGACTCTGAAGTTCGGCCACAAAATCCTTGTGAACCTCCATGCGTTTCAGCTCATCTTCGGTCGGTTCTTGAGACATATAAGGCGGGCAGTAGTAGTAATAGCAGCGAAGCAAATCGAGCGGAAACGAAGCTCGAAGAGGCGCTAAGAGATGATCAGCAAGATGAAGATAATCCGCTTCGAGATTACTGTTCTTGAGTTGAGTTTGAAGGTAAGCACCGTCGATAAAAATTACGGCTCGCAAAGAACACTCCTTTGTCCATTCAGTCGCGCTTCTGGTCGGCCATGCGCTCAGTTCTCACCCATTGTACGGGTGTGCGACTGAAAAGTATTTTTAATTTCCACGCAGCATAGAGCGGCGCGCGCGTCAAGGCGAAGAGATACCGCAAAGGTAAGCCGAGACGCGTAAAAGGTAACGATAAATACAGGCCTAAATAACCCAAGGTCCCTGTGTATGCCAAAAGCAAAAGTATGCTCAGGGCCACAGCGCTTCCGACACCCGTCGACACAGCAATTATCAGACCAATCAAAGCCGAGAGGAATCCTAGAACACTGCCGAACACATACCGGCTTAGGGGTATCATGTTTAGATCGGATTTTAAAATCCACTTTCTGAACTTTGACACTTTCACGGCGAGGATTGCGCGCGCAAACGTCGTTTTGAGTTCGGCCCTGCCCTTTTCCCAACGGAGCCGTTGATTCTTAGAGGCCTTGGCATTGCCGCTGATAATCTCACCGTAAACACGGGCATCGGAGGCAAAATGAATCGTCTCACCAGCCGTTCGCAGATACCAACTGTACTCAAGATCCTCGGCTAGACCATAAGCTCGCCAAGGCTGACGACGCAGACCTCGCCAGCTAAAACACATCCCGTTGCCCCGCAGCGAACATCCAAGACCTAACTGGTCTTGTCCCGCTAACCAGATGCCATTGAATAGGGCAAAGGCAAAAGTCATCAACTGAGTTCGCCAGGAATCATCGGGATTCGACACACTGTAATAAGCCTGGATAAAATCCTGACCCTCTTGAAAGCGATGCGCAAACACATTGAGTAACTGCCGGTCCACGCGCGTATCCGCATCGATGACAACGATTGCGTCGGGCCTTACGGCCTCGGTCTGCAAATGAGCGATAGCGTATTCGAGCGCATAGCCCTTCGACTTCAGCTCGTCATGGAATCGCTCAAGGACTTCCGCCCCACACGCTCTTGCTGTCGTTGCCGTTTGATCAGTGCAATTGTCGGCAATGACCATCAGGCGATAAGCATTCTTAGGGTAATCCAATGCGTGAATGCTTCCGATCGTGGCCGCGATTCCAACATCTTCGTTATGGGCGGGAACCAAGATAACAAAGCGCGGATGATTGTTCAAAATCTTCGGTCGCTTCAAGATACGATAACGCTTAGAGGCCTGACTGATGAGCGCAAGCAAAACGTGATAACGAAACATCATGAGGAAAAGGGCAAGGCTGAGTCCAGCGAAGGCCCACATCATTTCTCGATAGTATTCAAAAGAGTCAACTGTCACCTTGATGTCCTTTAGTATCTAAGCTCAAGTATCTGCATGCTCAAGGGCTCGGTCTTAACTTTCGTCTCGCTTAAATCCTTGATAAAAGCTTCATACCTTTGCATTTCGTTTGGCTTTGCCGCTTGGCGAAAGCCCACAATTTTTGCGGCTTTCGGTTTTCCATACGAACCGATTTGCAAATCAAAAGTCTGGGCGTTCGTCAGACTTTTATTGATCATAACTATGGTCAATCTCTTACCGGCCTTATCCTCTGCTACGTAGACGGAATGCGTGGCCTGATTACCCACCGTGTTAGGCAGGAAACGATCGCCAAAAGCGCCTCCTTTACCATCGAAATTACGAAACAGAAGAAAGGCGTTTCGATGGGTGCCTTCGGCTAGAGGAAAGTCCCAATATTGAGCCGCATACAAATCTTCACTCGCCATGATACCGAGAATGTCGGCCTGAGCGATAGCCCCGGCTGCATCCCTTTCTGAGCGATAGTTGTATTCCCCTATCGAAACCTTGGCCGAAGGCTTGAAGCGAGCGGCCATGGCCCTAAGCCGAGGGATAAAATAAATTTTCTCATCGATCCAACTCTCATCGGTGTAAGTCTTGTCCCAGAGCGATCGCGTGCTGCGCAGAAGCTGATTGCGAAAAGCTGCCCCGCTCTCGGGACCCGAGGGCCATTTCCCGGTCTCGGGATAATGATGCACATCGATGATATCGAGAAGAGACATCTTCTGTTTTTTCTCCTCCTGCGAAAGTTTTTCTAAGAACCACTCCAGAAAAGGCTTATCGCCGTGTGCGGCGCGATCGGCCCCACGTTTAAACGCGTTCCAAGGACCTTCCGCATCGAAAGCCGAATAATTCATGGCCATCCAGCCCCAAAGCGCAGGTCCGATAATCACGGCCTTTGGGTCCGCACGTCTTACCGCACTCGCGAATTCGATATAACGTTTGAGGTAGCTGTCATAACTCACAGGCTCAGCTTGAACATCGCGATGCGTCTGGCTCCATAGCATCGGTTCGTTATCCATGATGTAGAAATGAGGATATGGGCCGAACTTCGTTTTCAGTTTGCTCACGTATGTGTAGACGTAATCCGAGGTGATAGGCACGCTCGTCGCCAGCGGGTCGGCCTTTAATTTCTTACCGCCGAGCAAGCCGTTGCCCGCATCCCCATCAAAGCCGTCCTGCTTTGGAAAACTCGCCCGCGGAAAACTCATCGAAGATCCGTCTTTTGCCACCCACCCCAGCATGGGCACGGTGATGGCTGAGGCCACCCCACGCCTTTGGTTCTCACTCATAAACGCATCGACAATGTTGTCTTTGCCACCGGAGTAATTGTGAAAGAACCAGTCCTGGGCGGTATTCCAGCTGTTGTTCAAATAATTGTAACGCGTGCTGGTGTTGCCGCCAAAACGATAAAGGGTGGGCCTTAGCTCCCAAACATTTTCTTTCGTGCGATCTTCATGTAAATAGGAACCAAAGCCGTAAATATACGGACTGATCGCATGAGGCTCAGAGGCTGCAGCACTTGCGCCCTCGGCTTTGGATAGTTTCACGACATGAGTCTGCGCCCTTGCTTGAGAACAAAGGATCAAGGCGAATAAAAGCGCCAGTTGGATTTTTTGCACCGTGATCTCCTGCTTTGCTCAGATTTCAGTCAACTTATCTTACTGCATTCAAAGGATAGTTTCATGAAACCTCCTATGACCCTTGCCATACGCGAACTTCAAAACTCTCGGGTCTCGTTCACCCCGCATCTCTACGATTATCAAGACAAAGGCGGAACCTCAGTCTCCTCGCGAGAACTCGGCGTTGACGAACACTCTGTAATCAAAACTCTAATCATGGAATCAGATGCCAAAGAGGTTTTTATCGTTCTCATGCACGGCGACTGCCAGGTATCGACCAAGGAACTCGCTCGGATTATGGGTGTGAAAACCGTCTCACCCTGCGCCCCGGCAACCGCGGACAAGTGGTCAGGCTATCAAGTGGGTGGCACTTCGCCCTTTGGCGTGAAGCGCAAAATGACCGTTTATATGGAAAAGACGATCGTTGATCTGGATCGCATCTATATCAATGGTGGAAAGCGTGGGTTTTTAGTAGGAATGGATCCCAAAGATGCCGTCCGCCTCCTGAACCCCACTTTGGTTCAGGTCGCCATTGCCAGTTGAGACACTTATGCCGCAAAAACAGTTGATCTATAAAATCAAAGCCGGGGACGAAGGACGCGTGGACCGTATCGTCGCGCGGCTTACGGACTTCTCGCGCTCGCGTGTTCGAGGCCTCATGCTGCACGGCGGAGTGAGCATCAATCAAGGCGTCACCGCTGATGCGGGTGCTCTGCTCGTGATCGGCGACGAATTAAAGATCGATTATGATGAGAATCGCAAATACCGCGACGCCGGACCCTTGACCGCACCTATCAAAACAGATGGCAAATCAAGGTCAGGGGGTTCGCAAAGATTTCAACTCATTCATCAAGATGAAACCTTGGTGATCGTCAATAAGGAAGCGGGTCTCCTTACAGTTCCTACCGAAAAACGCGAATCTCAGAATCTTGTTGATCTGCTTTCGCGCATGGTGAACCCCAATCGCCGCACCAAGCTGAGCCTGGTCCACAGACTGGATCGCGATACCTCAGGCCTTTTGGTCTTTGGTCAAGACCAACGAGCCGCCGATAGTCTGATCGAGCAGTTCGCCGCACGCAAACCGAAACGGATTTATGCCGCGATAGTAAAAGGCACTTTGAAAGACAAGTCGGGCACGATCGAATCCTATCTTCAGACGGACAAAGCTTTAAACCAAAAATCCAATACGAAGGGTCAGGGCGAACTTGCCATCACCCATTACACGGTCCTCGAAACATTGAAGAATGCGACGCTTATTCAAGTTCAGCTGGAAACGGGAAGGCGCAATCAAATCCGCGCGCATTTTGCCGAACTTGGGCATCCGGTTTTAGGCGATCAGCGGTATCAAAAAGAAAAAGCCCAGCATCCCGCGTGGCCTTATAAAAGGCTGGCTCTCCACGCGCGATCCCTTGGCTTTGAACACCCGGCGACGGGTGAGACTATGCATTTTGAGATCGATCTGCCTAAAGAATTTCTATCGTTCGTCTCGTCTCAAAAACCCAAGTCTACTTCTTCACAAACAACCCAAGTTTTGGATTGAATTTTCCATTCACGCCTAAACGCAGGCCACCCCGCGGTCCCGAGACGACTTCTAGTTTGGCTCCGGGCTGCTCGGCCTGCAAAAGCAGTTCGGCGACCGCCTTGCAACTCGTGTCTGCCCGCACTTTGAATGTAACGAGTCCCTGAACCGTAGGGATGTGCACGATATCCACGGTCGTACCGGGCGTTTCATCTTCATCTATAAAAACATCCAGTCGCTCCCGGCCTTTGATAAGTGTTTCAAGTTTCGAAACCCAGCCTTCCTTCATTTTTCGTGGCGCAGCTGCGGCCAAAGGCGTGCTCGGCTTATCAGTCGACATGAGATCTCCTCGCAAATTTCTACATTTTCTCTCAAAGTTTAAAGAATGGACCGGTGAATCAGCAAGGTGAATTGCCCAAGTGTCTGATACCAAGGACGAACTTAGGTGAACTTACGCAGTTTGCGCTGAAGACTCTGACGATGTATGCCTAAAGCTTTAGCGGCCTGAGAAATGTTGCCCGCATGATCGGCAACGATTTTCTCGATATACTCCCGCTCGTGACGATGAAGGCTCGGAGGCGTCGCCGTTTCCCCATCGGGAATGGTTCCACGTAAAGCCCGTTCAATATCGGCGATTGAAGCCGGCTTGGATATGTAGTTCATGGCCCCTGATTTTACAGCCTGGACAGCTGTGGCGATACTTCCATAACCCGTGAGAACCAGAATCTCACAATTCGGGCACCGTTCTTTGATGATGGCCACAGCGTCGAGCCCGCTTTCGCCCCGCAATTTGAGGTCGACCAGAGCATAATCCGCCTCGATCTCGGCTGCCCTCAGATCTTTGAGCGTGTGAAAAACAGTGGGCTCGTAGGAGCGCTCAGAGAACTCACTGGCCAGGGCCTCGGCGAAGGTCTGATCATCTTCGACTATCAGTAGGCGTTTCATAGGGGGAGCACCATCTGCACGCGGGTTCCGCCACCGGAGGGAGAACTAAATCCCAAGGAGCCGCCGAGCGCCTCCAGGAGCGATTGAGCGTTGTAGAGTCCAAGGCCGGTGCCTGCGGGTTTGGTGGAAACGAAAGGCTGACCGATACGATCACGAATCGCTTCATCGAGACCCGTGCCTTTATCACTGATGGAAATGTTTAAGCCTTCGCTGACTGACGCTATCGCGACATTGATTTCCACTTCGTTTTCATCGGTCGATGCATCCATCGCATTGTCTAAGAGATCCATCACGGTTTGTGCAAAAGGCGTTACGGGTAGGTTGTATTGGATGGATTCTGCGGCGTGGTCGACTTCGAGCAAAAGTTTGACGTCGGGGAAATCTTTTTGCCATTTCTCGCAGATCGATCGAATGAAATCGGCGATTTCCGTTTCTTTAAATGACAGAGATCCCGCGTCCACACCACAATCAAAAAGGTTGCGGACCGTGCGCTCGCATTGGTTTAAAGCGGACTTTGCCATCCGAAGCTCAGGGTAGGACTCCGCCCCCGGACGACGCTCCAGTTTATCAATCATGAGTTTGAGTGTATTGAGAGGAGTCGATAGCTCGTGACTCAATTGGCCCGCAACGACGCCGACAGCACGAAAATTATTGAGGCGTTGACGCTGTTTATATAACCGTTCAAATCTTTGCTGCGATCGATCAAGACAGGCTTTCAGCCAAAGCGTAAGCAGACCGAGCATGTAGAGCACGATGACTTTAGCTGTGATTGTTAGATAGGGCGACATTTGGTGGCCCATTGCGTTCATAAGGAGTGGTTCGGTATAAAGGCAAACCGTAGTCAGTCCAAGGGCGGTCATGGTCAGATAAGCCAGCGATTGGCGACTCGATAGAAACATCGGGCCTAAAATCGCGCTGACAAAGACCAGTGAGGAAAATGGATTATGGCAACCAGCTGTCACTAGGAGGAGGGAACAGAGAGCCAATAGATCGACGCTCACCTGTGCGAACAAAGACCGGAGTTTATGTCCCCAAAAATTAAACGTGATCAGAACTAGGTTTACGCCGATATAAAACGGGATACGATCGATCAGAAGATATTCGAGTTTCACCGCTGGATAGATGAGAAGGAGCTGGGCAAGGATAAAGACCCATCGCAGGCGAACGAGCAAAGCCAGCTTTTCATTTTCCGCATTGTAGCCATCGATAAACGAGGGTTGAAACGGTTCGATAAGCTGGTGGATCATTCGATGGGCTTTACGCATCTTTTATTCCTTTGGACTACCACTCGCGTAGAGTGGGCCGTTAAAGACAAATCCCGCGGTAAACACATCTTTTTTATCACCAGTCGTAGAATCTTTCGACCATTCAATCCGACTCAAAAGCATCGGAGTGAAACGGTGTTTGTAGCTTAACGAATAGCGGTACGGATCATCGTCTGCATCGGCTAGCCCAAGTTTATCGGATAAAACTAAGGCTGCGGAACCATAGACATCATTTTGAATCTTTAGCCGTTCGGAGCGAAAGCTCAGGGTTTCGTCTCGGTAGCCGAGTGACGCATCGCCCCAGAGTCCGAGAATTTTACTGTCGAAGGCTGCGTCATGAGTGGCATCGGTAAGTCTGCCATTTTGCTTCATCTGCGCGATTTCACCTTCGGCAGCCACCGACCAGTCCGAATTGAGTTGGTTCGTGTAGAGAACATGAGCGCCTTGGGTGGATACATCGCCTGAGAAGTAACTCGGATCGACGACGAGAGTCGAACCATGCGAATGGCCGGCGGTATAACGATCGTCGTCACGAAGTTCCGCTTTCGCCTCATAGGCAAAGGCACCGATCGTTAGGAGTGAGTCTCCGAACGCTGCGTGATACCGCATGTAGACATCGACGGCACTCTTATCACTTTCTTTTTGTCTGGCGGGAAAGCTATCGCCTTTCCAAAGTTCGACACCTGTTTCCAGTCCGAAAAACTTAGCTTTTAGACGAATACCTTCGTCGTTAAGCTGTCCGCCCCAGAGTGCATCATAGACGAGGCGACGCGAGGTGAAGTTCGTTTCCAGGACATGCTGACCGTTGAATGGAGTCATGGCGGAAGCCATTTTACCCCCTTCGATGACAAGGTTTGGGAGTACTCGGTGACCCACGAGGACATGATCCAGCTCCAGTTCATCACTTCCTAGATGCCGCCCTATTTTCATGAAACCGTAAGTCTCGTGAAGACGAAAGGTCGGCACGAGAAAGACTTCGTCAACGCTTAAGCCCTTTTTCGATGGCAGAGCTTCGCCACCCATGAGTGTTCCGGGGATTCGGTACACCTCGCTGCTTTTCACTAGGGCTTCATTGCGATAGGAAAGCGAGGCTTGAAAATCAACGGAAAGGCCATCTTCGGGAAGCAGCCATTCGGAGTCTGTGTGGGAAAGCGCCTGCGTGCTGCAAAGGGCTGTGAGAGCGAAGCTGTAGGTCCATTGCCGTTTGATCATTCATTTCACCAAGGATTAGCAAAGCGAGGATTGGTTAAAAACTTTTCGTCAGTCAGACTTTCCAAAAAGGAAATGACATCGCGTTTTTCTTGTTCGCTCAAAGTAAAGCCTGTCACAAAACCGTCTTTGAACGGATTCTTTCGGCCATCACCTTGGTGCGGGCCACTTGTAATGTTTCGTCCGCCGGCCGAGTAAAAATCGAGGACGTTTGAGAGTTCGGCGACGGACCCATCGTGCATGTAGGGAGCGGTTTTAGCGACATTTCTAAGAGAAGGGGCTCGAAAGCGTCCCATATCGCTTTCACGCGAAGTGAGTTCGAAGATGCCGCGATTGCCTTCAGGGTATCTACCGGTGTTATCGATATTGTAAAGGCCCGTGTTATGAAAAGGCCGGTTGATGAAACTGGTGGTTCGATCTGCGGTCGAATCCGAGAAGTTATAGCCGCCGTGACAATGAAAGCATTCCATCTTCTCACTGAAGAACAGCTTTTCGCCGGCAGCTGCGCTCTCGCTATAGCCTTTATTATCGCCAGCGAGATGACGATCGTAGGGGCTATCAAAGGAGGTCAAGCCTCGGACGAAGACGGCGAGCGCTTTGGTGATCTGCGCCTCGGTGAAATGATCGGAATCCTCAGGATAAGCCATTTTAAAGAGATCGGTGTATCGAGCCTCTAATTTGAGTTTGAGAACGACATCCGGCCAGTTCTCGCGGGTGAGGCCATGCTCGATCGGGGTTTCGCTGAAGAGTGGAACAAAGACCTGCTTTTCCACTGTGATTAGGACTGAGTTCGCCCAGGTTAATGTCGCGTTGTAGGCGACGTTGCTTAAGCTTTGCGAATTTCTAGGGTGCGTTTGACCCGTCGAACCTATCGCAAGGACACGCCCATCGCTAAAGGCCTTTTCTTGCTGATGACAGCTGCTACAGCTCATCGAGGCATTGCCTGAGAGGCGCTCGTCATAAAACAGATGGCGACCAAGCTGAAACTTCGCTTCGCTCATCGGATTCTCGGGGTCGATGATGGGAAGAGGAATGTGCGACGGAAGATTCCACGTGAAATCCTCTTGCGCAGCCGTATCGTGAATCTGAGTCTGACTCTGATCGCGACACGCGATGCTCAGAGTCAGGCTGGCCATGAGACTGATGATGAGAGAATAACAGCTCAATCTATCCTCACTTCAACCGAAAAGCGGATTGGCGAATCGATGGCATCGAGATGCCACTCACTAAATCCATTCCGAGTTTTTCAAAATAACTTTTGCATTCCGGATCGACTGTCGAAGACATGCAGCCAGGGGTATCGTAGGTGTCGATCTCGAGATTTAGATCAGCGACCAAAGCGTCCAAATCGAGTACGACTTCGCTATTACTGAGCGAAAATCCATCGAGAGTGATAACGGCTTGATTTACCCGGCCGCAGCTCACCGCTTGTCCCGCGATAGGATCACCGACACAGTCGGTGCTACCGAGGTGAAAGAAAAAATTGGAGCCAAAGAAATTTGGATCGCCGGGGCGCGTAATTCCGTTTTCTGGCGAGACATCAAAACGCATGGCTTTGTACCCACCCTGCCAGGACCAGAACATATTGGGAGCGTTCAAAGGCGCTTTTACACTTGCCGGGTCCACATGGTTGAGCGAGGGCGGAATGCCGAGCGTGAAGCGAACCTGAGTGAAAGTTTCCTCATTCGGAATCACTCCACGTATCGATGTATTGATCGGCTTTTCTTCGCCCGAGCAGCTATCAGACTTGTCCTGGAAATCTAGGAGAGCGACACCTTGACTTTGCCATTGATCCTCTGAAAGTTGGGCTGTGACGACCTGACCATCGGCTTTGATAAATTCGAGTTTATGAACAAAGAATGCCAGATCGAGGAGTTTGCCCGGAACAGCACTCGTACCAAGACTTGTCAGCGGGGTTGTGCAGGACACGTCGGGCAATCGATCGGAAAGACTGGCGTGAAATCGAAGATTGAAGGCTGTCGGCGCTGTCACGGTTGTATGACTACCGTCCGAGCAAGCATTTAGAATGATTGCCGGGAGCACGATGAATAACAATCGAATAGCGAATTTCACGGCTCTTCCCTCCTAGTCTTAGTGCCGCACACTAAACAAAAACCCTGTGAGATGCAACGCAGCTGATGGTTGCGGCTTGAAGAATACGGACCTCGGGTTGGGTCTTGCCTTTTCGAAATGGCTCATCTAAATAGACAGGCGCTTGACGTGAGTTTTTGAGACCAAAGCTTTCCGTGCAACCATTTGCTGCGTTGGTTACGCTAGCGACTCGTCTTAAAACCAAAGGATCAAAACTTGATCGGAGTTCGTGCATGAAGAAGATATTGGGTCTCAGCCTCCTCGCTTGTTTGTCAGCTTGTAGTGATGGGAGCAGCGGTAGTTCGGATAGTCCGGTGGCCGCAGAGCCGGTTGCGGCTCCCCTTGTCACTGCGCCTGTGACTGCACCTGCGGTTGAAGTCGGTTCCAAAGAGGTTTCGATTAATTTCGCTGCTAAGGTTCAAGGCGAGGCTCTCGCCTGTTTTGATAAGTCGGCAGCTATGAAGGCTCAGGGTCAGATTTTTACTGACCTTCGTATGTTTATCAGCAATGTCGCGCTCGTGAATGATCAAGGCCAGGACGTTAAACTTACTTTGACTGTGGATGAAGGCAATCAGAACCTTCAATTTGTCGATGCCAATGGCAATTCGATCGCTTTGCTCAATTACCTGGATGCAAGTTGTGCCGCCTCGGATGCGACTAAAGTTTTGAAAAATGCGATTACTGGTCTTTTACCTTACGGCCATTACACAGCCCTTAAATTCCAGCTTGGGCTTCCGTATCCAGCCATGGATTCGAGCCTTACGAAAATGCCTGCGGCTCTCGCTCCTACAGATATGGCCTGGATGTGGGAACATTTTCCCGCGGACTTTCAACTTGAGACTTCGGATGGTGTAAATTCGAAAGTTGTAAATGCTTTAACTTCGTCTCAGAAGACTGTCATCACACTCCCACTCGACTTTACACATGCCGCGGCTTCGATTGCGCCTCAGGTTGAGCTTGAGCTGTCGAAGCTTTTTGTGAGCACGGCAGATGTTTTCGTCAGTGGCATTGAGACGACTTGTAGAAATAATAATTTGGCTCTGACCGAAGCGAGTGCTAACTGTGCTCAGGTCTATAAAGCCTTTGGTTTGCCTATTCAAAATCCGTCGTTTGCTTATGAGCAATCGGTGTTTTCTATAGCTTTGGGAGCGACTAGTCTTTGAAGAACATAGGTCTTTTGCATTTTCTTTTGGCCGTTATAGTTAACCTTAGCTTTGGCCTGGGGTGTTCGGAAAAAGGCGGCGTGGATGCAAAAGATTCTACCAACCTCTCGAATCAAATTTGGCAGAAATTGAATGAAGCGGAGACGGGGGCCTATGCTGAGCCTTTGTCTCCTGAGTTATTAGCCAAACATAAAGCAGGCCTTTCCCTCATTTCGCATAAAATCCCTAAAGGTTATCCCGAACCTTATCTTCCCTATGGTCAACTTAAAAATAGAACTCTCGATCCAGGACTCTTGCGCGAACCGGTACTGAATGAGTCGCTTACTGCGCTTGGCAAGACTCTGTTTGAGGATAAAAGTCTATCATTTTCTAAGTCGCACGGTTTTTCTGAGGCGTTTGGTTTGAGTTGTCAAAGCTGTCATCACGTGGAAAGAGAGTTCACAGATGGGGAGGTTTTGTCAAAAGGGATTGAAGGCGATTTTGCCTTGAGAAATACGCCGACTCTATGGAACGCGGCATACTATTCTACACTCACTTGGTCTAACTCTCATTTTCCTATCTTGGAAATGCAGTCGAAGATTCCGCTTTTTAATGACGATCCTATAGAGATGGGGCTTCGGGGTAAAGAGCAGGAGATGATGGCGAATTTGTCTTTATCCGATCATTATCAGTCTCTGTTTCATTCGGCTTTTCAAGTCGATTTGCGTGAAAGCGTGGTTACGGGTGCTGCGGACTATACGCTTGTGACTCAAGCACTGGGCGCCTTTGAACGTACTTTAATTCGTTTTGATAGCGTCTTTGATCTTTATCTGCAGGGTTTAGGACGATTGGATGGGGAGGCTAAGCTCGGTGCTTCGCTGTTTTATGGATTGAATTCTTTGGATTCGGGTCAGACTTTGACCTGCGCGCAGTGCCACTCAGGAATTTTGATGACCGATTCGTTTCAGTATGTTCGCGATGGAGTTTATTTTAATAAAAGTGTGTTTCATAACGAGATCCGAACGCCTACTCTTCGTTTTGTGGCGAAAACCTCCCCTTATTT
Organism: Bdellovibrionota bacterium; assembly: GCA_040385935.1. Lineage (GTDB taxonomy): Bacteria > Bdellovibrionota_B > Oligoflexia > Oligoflexales > Oligoflexaceae > Oligoflexus. The sequence continues at coordinate 4,160 of JAZKGL010000373.1, read as the reverse complement.
TCACGACGGCAGCGTGAACCGACTCGAGGACGTGCTTGATTTTTATGAGAGGAATGGTCGCGCAGGAGCGGGTGTCGCGCAACCTGCCTTTACTCTCACCGACGGAGAAAGACAGGCGCTTTTGAGCTTTCTAAATAGTCTTTGATCACAGTTTGATCGGCTGGCGTGAAGGCTTCGACACCCAAACGAGAGCGAGTACTACGAGTAACGCGCTGAACATTTGCACGAGGGTGAGACGCTCGGCGAGAAAGAACGTGGCCAGCAGGACGCCGGTCAGCGGTTCGGTTGTGCTGAGTATTGAGACTTCCCAGCCATTCAGTTTTTGCAAACCCGCCTGGAACAATCCCATCGCTGCTATCGAACAAACCACTGCAATCAGGAGCAGGAGGAACCAGTTGTGCTCTACGATCCAAAGGGTTCGCGCATTGTCGCGCAGATACATCGATCCTAGTGTGATCGCCGCAAAAGTTTGGATCAGCGGGGTCGATATCAAGGGATCGACCCCGCGAAGCAGACGACTCGAAGCGAGTATGTAAATCGCATAGAACAAGGCCGCAATAAAACCAAGTATAAGAAATTCTGCGCGTTCGATTGAGAAATCTCCCCAGACTAAGCCGAGTAGACCAAGAAGAGCGAAAGGAAAAGCCCATAGCTTTTCGCTTTGAATGCGTTCGCCAAAGAAAATTCGCCCACCCAAGGCGACTAGAACGGGATAGGTGTAGAGGAGCAAAACTGTGAGGGAAACGGACAGACCTTTAAGTGCTGAGAAAAAGCAGAAGGAGAAGAGCGCATAGCCGAAGATTCCCAAAGCCGCCGTGGATAAGAGCGTGTGACGACTTACGCGAAAAAGGGCGGGTCGCCTAATGGCGATGTAGATGAAGGTCAGGATCGCGGCCATCGAGAACCGAAGGCTCAAGAGTTCGCCCGGTACGACTCCCTTGTCGAAAAGGGACTTGCCGAAAATGCCCAGGAATCCAAAACAGATGCCTGAGAGGACAATTTGGACTATGCCGAGACCACGCTGGCTCATATGGGCCTTTCTTCGTAGAAGGAACTTCGATTAAGATATAACCCAAATTACAGAATCGATAAGCGAGATCTTTGGATTTTTTGGGGCCGTTTATGTCAAAACGCTTTTGGAAGAACGTGGCGCTGATTTTTCTTGGTTGCGTTGTGGTCTTCAACATCGCCGCATTTAAAATCCTTCAGGCTTATATTCACGATAGAGGCAAAGGTTTGATTCGTCTCGGTGTGGATGGAATTCATCTGACCCGATTGGACTATCAGAAAGCGGATCAGAGAGTTTTATTGATTGGGATGATGCATATCGCCGATGATCGCTTTTTTAAGGGTGTGGTGAGTTCGATTCCGGCGGCTGGATCGATCGTGCTGCTGGAGGGTGTGACCGATCAGGATAAGGTTTCGGGGAAGGCCTTGGATTATCGCACGTTGGCCCGTTGGCTTCGGACTTCGTATCAGGATAAGAGTTTTGATCAAGATATTAGGGCAACTCATGAGTTTCGCTACGCGGATGTTGATGTGAAGGATTTGTCGCCTGAATCTCGGCGTTTTCTTGAACTTCTTGGGCGCGAGGATGAATGGAGCGAGCGTGTCGCGACCGTGATGGATGATAACTTTGATGAAGAAGGTTGGAATCGCGCAGAGGCGAGCTTTCAAGCGGACCGCAATCGCAAGTTGCTCCAGACATTTGATGAGGTGTCTGGGGGGTTTAATCTTGTGGCAATTCCCTGGGGCGTTTCTCATATCAGGACGTTTCAGAAGGAATTGGAACTTAGGTCTTATGAGTTTGTGGGTTCTCAGGAGGTTTTGGCTTTAGGGTTTTGGTGAAAGGCATAGGTAGGTCCAGATAGAGTCTGCGTTGTCTGGGGCGCATTTTTTTCCATTTAGAAAGTCTGCTGGGAAGTCGATTTCTTCTCCTGCTTTGTATAGGACGAGATCGGGGAGTTTATCGTTGGCCTGATATTGTATTGCACGACCGGGGAATTGTTTGCCTGGGAGTGGCGAGGTTTGAGATTGCAGGAGCTTTAGGTGAGCCGATGGGCTGATTGCAATGGTTGTGTCGTCTGCGAAACCTTGCAATGAAGGTGTTGGGATTGGGGGCGTTGTGAGGGCTTCAAGGATGTGCGGGCCGATTCGGAGTGTGCCGGTGCAAAAAGCTAAGCTGAAAATGAGCGCTAGAGTGAAGTGATTGGGCGCCGTGTTTGAACGCTTCTTTATATCAAGGCAGGCTAGAAAGCACGTTAGACTTGGGATAAGGCCGTAGTAGTTGAGTGGTTTCCACATCTCCGCAAAGTTTGATACTGCGATCATTCCTAGGAAAGGGAGTGCGGGGAGAAACAGGAGCGCGTCTTGTTTGGTGAGTTTGGTTTTGGTGAGTAGGAGTAAGAAGGGAAAGAGTAGATTTAAAAAGAACCAGAGTTTTTCTAGCATCAGAGTCGGATTTGTCAGCTGCTGTAGACTTGCGACTTTGCCTATGTGATCGAAGCTTTTGCCTAAGAGGATGGGCTGTAGGAAGACGTAGCCTACAAATAAGCCGAAACCTAGGACGACAAATGTTAAGTGACTTTTTTTGTGGTCGTTTATATAGGCCATGAGCGCGAATGATCCTACCCAAAGTCCCATCGTTTCTTTGCAAGCTAACGTCAAGAGTAGAGTGATCGAGAGATACGCGTAACGTTTTTGTCGCCAGAACCACCAACTTGCGGCGAGAAAGGGGATTGCGAGGATATCGTCATGGATCGACCAGAGCAGGGTGTGACGGATAGTGGGGAGTATGAAAAAGAGGGGGAGAAGTAAGTAAAGGTTTTTGTCGGCGGAGGTGATTTTCCAGAGGAAGTAGATCGTGAAGGCTATAGCTAGGACGTGGCAGAAGACAGCTGCTAGCGGTGCATTGATGCCGACGTAAGTGAGGATCGCGGGTAGCCATAAGATTAGATCGAGATGATGGCTGAAGAAATTCTGCCAGTGTAATCCGAGTAGGGATGTCCATGGTGTGCCTGTTCGCGCGAGGCTGTCGATGGCCTGAGAGAACAGAGTGAAATCGATTCCGATTCGTCCGAGTTTCATTCGCGCAAGGAGGAATGAGAGGATAGCGAGTGGGAAGATGAGAACGAATCCGAGTAGGACTTGGCGAAGTCGTTGCTCGGAAATCGAGAGAGTGCGGATTTTAGGAATGGCGATAGCGGATAGAATGAGGAGGCTGGCAAAGGCGCGCGAGACGTCGGCTACGTAGAGGCCAGTGAGCCAAGCCCATGGCAGGCCGATTAGAATGAGGGAAAAAAAGATGGTTGCCGGGTTCATTGAAGCCTCTGTGGTCGATTCCGGAATCAGATGTTTCAATCTATTCGAAGTTGGGGGGCAATCAAACGACTTTTGCGTGACGTGCGTCATTGCAAAAGGTGTTTTGTAGAATATCATGTGATTTGTTACCCTGAGAGGACGCCAGCAAGAATCGGAGGACCGGATGGAACCAACCGAGGAATCAAGTCATCTTAGGCGCGAGCGTAAGTCTCGTAAGATCGTTACGGATATCTTTGGCGATGATTTCCTGGGTCGAGAGCGGGTGATTCAGCTTGAGCTGAGCGAGGATGAACTGCCGGACGGGGCGATTTTGTTGATCGGTTTGTGTCGGGAACTTGGTGTTGATCCATCTCTATATATGAGCGAGGCACTGGTTTGTGTGCCTCGGGACTTTTGGGAGTCGAAACTTAGGGAACTTACGCCTCTTGAATGGAAGCTGCTGAATGCGCTCTCCGATCAATCATTTCGCGATGATGTGACTCGTTTGCTTGGTTCTGACTGGGAGGACAATTAGTCAATTGTCACTGAATGTTAGATCAATGACTTTAGATTTTAAAGTTATATCCGATAAGGCTTCTGTCCACAGGAGTTTGTATATGCTTAACAAAGTTTCATTTTTTGCCCTGGTTGTTATTTTAGCAGGCGCTTGCTCGGAGAGTAAGTTTAAGGGTGAGCCTACGACTGCCGCCCCTGTGCCTAAGGTTATTCCTAAGGTTGCTGATTCGACTGTTGAGACAGGTGAAATCAAGCCTACCGAGACAGAGCCTGAGACTGTTGTTGAAGAGAAAGTGCTTAAGGATAAGTGCTCGGGTACTGGTGTTAAGGTTTTGGAGCAGAAG
>JAZKGL010000372.1:0-1342 GCA_040385935.1 Bdellovibrionota bacterium | reverse complement strand
TTCCTCGTGGCGAGCGGCGGAAAATACTTCTGAAGATCGGTAAGCTCTATGACAACACCGAGATTAATATTCCCGTCGAAGTTATACGCGGAAAGCGGCCGGGACCGGTTTTGTTCGTGTCGGCGGCGATTCACGGCGATGAGCTAAACGGGGTTGAGATTTGTAAGCGTCTGCTGGATCTGAGGCAGCTCAAAGATATTCATGGAACGCTGCTCGTTATCCCGATCGTCAACGTATTCGGCTTTAACAGTCTATCGCGGTATTTGCCGGATCGGCGGGATCTAAACCGGAGTTTTCCGGGTTCGCCGAACGGCTCGCTGACTTCGCGTCTGGCGAATATTTTCATGACGGAAATTGTGAATAAGTCTACGCATGGTATCGATCTTCACACGGGTGCGGTGCATCGTTTTAATATGCCGCAGATCCGAGCCGAAACCGATGATCCAGAGACTCTGCGCCTCGCGCAGGCCTTTGGGATCTCGGTGATCATCAAGTCCAACGTGCGCGACGGATCGCTTCGTCAGTCGGGACTTGAGAATAAACTTCCGATGCTCTTGTTCGAAGGCGGCGAGGCTCTGAGGTTTGAAGAGAACGTGATACGAGTGGCGCTCGACGGCATTTTGTCGGTTATGCATGAGATTGGAATGCTCGATCATTTGCGTCGGCCGCGCAAGTCACGCGCGCAGCCCTATATCGCTAAGTCAAGTTTTTGGATGCGAGCGACGCGCAGTGGAATCGTTCGAACGATTGGACGGATTGGACAGCTGGTGCATAAGGATGAGGTTATCGCGGTTATCTCAGATCCTTATGGCGATGAGATCGAGACAGTGGTGGCTCGGACGGAAGGTATTATTATCGGCGCTTTGGTGCTTCCCGTTGTCCATGAGGGTGATGCGCTGTTTCATATCGCGACGTTTGAAGATCCTGAGAAGGTGGAAGAGGCTTTGTCGGATTTGGATGATTATGGGCTGGGGAATTGAATTTTTAATGGAGAAGGCGGCTTTTTTTTGTCATTCGTTTAAGACTGGGTTGCTTTATGTGGTGCGTATTCCCTCGGGATAGCGCTTCGCTGATGCCTCCGGCGGCATAAGAGGAGAGGCTCCGCCTGCCCCCCTTATGTATCCCCCCACCGTACAGGCTGCCGCTTCGCGGGGCGCGTTTGCTTTGTTTTTTACTCTGGGATATTTGTATCCAAGGCTCGCCCCTCACCACTTCGTGCTTCGACCACGTTCATTCCAGTTCCGCAGTATTATAGTTTAAAGACACTGCCCGCAGGGCAAGTGCTTTCAAATGCGGTAACTAAAGGTGTCTTGTCGAGATTTGTATAGATGGATAAGTCTGT
>JAZKGL010000371.1:0-1800 GCA_040385935.1 Bdellovibrionota bacterium | reverse complement strand
AAATGAAAATTATTGTTTGTGGTTCACAGAACTATCAGAACAAAACTCTGCTTACTAACGCCCTTCGTGAATACACTCGTCGCAACAAAGTCTCCACGATCGTCATCGGCACTGAGCCAGGCGCGGAAACTTTGACCGCAGAGTGGGCTATGGCAAACAACGTTCGCTTGTCGATCATCCCTACCGATCGCAGAGCACCTCGTGAAGAAGCTGTTATCGAACGTAACAAACGTTTGATCGCGACTCACAAAGATGCAAAAGCGGTTCTCCACTTTGTGGGTAGCGGCGACTCGGAAGACCTTTGTCTTCGCGCTCTTAGCTCGAACATCGCAGTTGACGACGTAGTCGGACCAAACTGAAAAGTTTTGTCTTTAAGAATTAAAAAAAGCGATCCCAAACCAGTTGAGTTTGGAATCGCTTTTTTTCGTCCGGAATCCGCCTGAGGCGATTACTTTCGACCGCCAAATACGCGCATCATGCTTAGGAAGAGACCAATAAAGTTCATATACATGTTCAAGGCGCCGGCATTTACAAACGACTCAAGCTCGTTGTCGCTCGGGGTTTGCTCGGCGAGGCTATAGGCGACTTTCTTCAATCGTTGAGCTTCATAAGCTGTGATGCCCGAGAACAAGAGACAGCCAAGTATCCCTTGAATTTTGATAGCTCCTGCCATGTAAGCTGCCGAAGGCGCAAAGTAGCTGACAGCCCAAACGCCAAGCGAATAGACCATAAGCATTGTAAGACCCATGATGCAGAAGGTTCCAATCGGGCCGAGATCGCGTTTGGTGATCTTGCCGAAGGCCACTAGACCTGCAAAACCGCCGACCGAAGCCAGACCAACTGTAAAGATACTATCAAGCGTATAAATGAGTCCGACCATACCGAGGGTCAGGCCGGTGACGGCGGCATAGAGTACGAAGAGGAGCTGAGCCATAGCCGGGCGCATCTGAAAGACCCGAGTCTGCAATGCGATAACGGTAAGAAGCTGAGTTCCGAAGATTCCTAAGGAAAGTCCGCGACCAAAGTTCTCAAGGCCTGTCATCAACAGTCCCGATGTCACCGAAAAGTAACCGATGACGGCTGAGCCTAGGAGTGCGAGCATCATTCGCACATAGACATCAGTGATGAACTTCGTTGCGCGCTGATCAACCTGATCTCGGGCTATGGATCGCATGTCTTGTTCGAGAAAACTCATGAATCTCTCCTAAACTGGGCAACTAGGGTCACTCATCTAGCGCAACTCCCTTCGAAGGGGAGGCTAAACCTCATGAAGTTTAAAAGTTTGGGGGGAAAAGTGCGAGCCCGAAAGGGCCCGCTTGAGAACGATATTTGTGCAGAACTATTAATTTCTTTCGTTATCTTTTTCCGAGCTGAACGCATCAACGACGCGATCATAGCCTTCTTTGACTTTTTCCTTAACGAGATCAGTGGCATCCGAGAGGCTTTCGCTGAAGCTTGCGCCTTCATTTTTCTCGCGGCCGTCAACGGCGCCTGCGCGTCGGGTCGCCTTTTTCGAAGTCTTGCTCTTTTTGGCTTTGCCAGTCGACTTCTTCTTGGTGGCCTTTTTTGTCGACTTTTTCTTAGTCGTCGTGGTTTTGCCAGTCGACTTCTTCTTTTTCACAGCGGCTTTTTTTGCGCCGACTTTACGTTTGACCTTGCTCGCCTTTTTCTTAACAGCGGCCTTGGTGCTCGACTTCTTCTTGGACTTAGCCTTGCCTGCTACCTTTTTCTTTTTTGCACCGCTAGATTTCTTCTTTGTTGCTGCCTTCGCCATAAGCGCTCCCATCACGTTTCGCAAAG
>JAZKGL010000370.1:0-6694 GCA_040385935.1 Bdellovibrionota bacterium | reverse complement strand
TATAGCAGCCAGGCTTAAACGAATGACATTGACTGCGAAAGTCCCCTTACTCGAAGGATTTAAAACGCGGGTCTAGCCTTAGACCTGCGTTGACGCCTTCTCGACTTTACCGTATCTTCCGCAGTCTTCCTTTGGTTTTTTTGACCAACCTCTAGCGCGGAAATCATGAGTCAGATCAAACCTCAATCAAGTTCGAACATCGCCTGGAATCGTATCCATAAGCTGCGTCAATCCTACTTGAATGCCCAAGGTTATTTGCCCGATTACTGGGCGGATGATGAATTATTAACGGCTTATGATGAAACCCTCGCTCAGCGTATTCGCTGGAAATGGCGGGCAGTTTGGGACGCACTGCCGCAGACTTCGACGCTCCCTCGAACACTTGTGGATCTGGGGTGTGGAACCGGCGCTGCTTCGCGAGAGGTTTTGAGTCTCGCTCAAAACGGTTTCGACCGGGTCGTTCTCCTGGATCGTTCGGCGCGTGCGGTTCAGTTCGCTTCGCGAAAACTTCGCGAAGAATTTCCCCACATAAGAATTGAGACGAAGGTTCCGCACGAGCCTTATCTTTTGCTCGTTAGCCATGTTTTCTCAGAACTGCCCGAGCAGGGTTTAAAAGATTTTCTCCCACTTCTAACTCAGGCCGATTCGATCATCTGGGTGGAGTCAGGTCGTCATCAGGAAAGCCGAAGGCTTAGCCGCCTGCGCGAGACTTTGCGTGCGACGCACACATTCTTAGCGCCTTGTCCGCATCAAGGGCTTTGCGGAATGTTAAAAGAGGGTGAAGAAGAAAACTGGTGTCATTTTCGGGCGCCTGTTCCTCGGGACGTTCATCATTCGGCCTATTGGCGAGAGGTTTCTAAACAGCTCGGCATCGATCTACGTTCGTTGCCTGTCTCCTACCTTTATGCGCGTAAACTTCCGGGCGACATGGTTGATGCAGAAGATACGGTACAGGTGCTCGCAGGCTCACGAACCTTTAAAGGCTATGTGCGCTTTCACGGCTGCCATGTAAGCAAAGTCTTTCGCCAAGACTTTATGAAACGCCATTCAAAAACTTTATTTGACGAACTGAGCGAGCCGGATCTTTCGACCCGCCTCAGCCTACGAAAGGATCTATCGCATGGGCCTCTATAAGGCTGTTTTTATCGATATGGACGGTACTTTACTCAACAAACGATCAGAGCTTACAGAGCGTACGATCAGCTGCCTCAAAAAGCTCAAGGCTAAGGGCATAACAGCGGTGATTGCCACCGGACGGCCGATCGAATCCATTCGGCAGATCGTCGGACCGGTTCACTCTAGCGATCCTGCGATTTCTCTCAGCGGTTCGATGATACATGAGTCGATGTTTGGTCAGCCTTGGGAAGCTTTGGCTATTCCGATGGAGACTGTGCACGGTATTTTGCGTGAATGTCAGACCATGGGCGGCGTCGGCAACATTCTTTTGGATGAGTCGGACGGCTTTTACGCGCTTGAGCACAACGCGGTGATGGAAGAATTTATCGGGATGTATAACAAGCATCCAAAGATTTTCACCTATGATCAGATTCCAACCGCGCCTGTCTTATCGCTGCTCATTCATTCGAAAGACAATCGCCGCGAGATTTATCAGCGACTGCAGGAGAAGTTCGCAGACGCCGTGCATTTCACATATTTTCGAGAATATCCATGGATAGAGCTTTCCAATGCTCATGCCAATAAAGGCAACGCGATGGAGGCGGTTTGCAAGCGTCTAGGAATCGACATCAGCGAAACCGTGGCCATCGGCGATGGCGCCAATGATCTCGAGATGATCACGCGCGCCGGCCTTGGCATTGCGATGGCCAACGCCGATGATGAGGTCAAGGCCGTGGCCGACCGCCTCGCTCCTCATCATGACGAAGACGGATTTGCAAAGATCATCGAAGAGATCTTTGGTCTCGACTGAGCATCAAGGCACGAGCGCCGCGGCCGTACAGGCCCGCGAGGGCGCTTTGCTGAGATCGAGTGTAATCGATCGGCTGAGTTTGCCGCTGCGCACGTAGAAGAAGGAAATGCTGGGATCGATCTCAGCAAACTTCTCAAAGTTATCTTGGATTTTCTCCGGATGAGCGATGAGCCCATCGATCATCAAACGCACCTTCAGGCGACATTCGCCCTTCTCCTGACCTGCCGGCAAAAGCAAATCACAGGCGTGACGCGACAGCGCTTCTAAAAGCTTTTCTTCATCGATTGAGAGCGTTTCGATATGATTGCGAACAATCGGGTAAAACCCAGTGGCTAAAGCATCTTTAAGAGAAGGATTAGCGCCAGCCATGACGATAGCCGCATCGGCTATGCGAAGACTTGCGTTAGCATAAAACTCTTCGAGTTGATTGGCAAAACTTCTATAAAGATCGTTCTCACTGGAAAGCTTAGGAAGAATAGACCCGCCTTCCGAGAACTTCAGCACATCCTCAAAACCAAAGTCGAGGGGCTCGGTCTTTGCGCCATCAAGAAGCCATTCGCCCGTATACGGATCAAACGAATACTCATCCATAAACAAAGCCCCAAACCACGCAATCGCACTTAGCGATTTTTTGGTGTACATCACTTCTTCGGGGCTTAGCGTGTAGTGAAGACCTATGCGTGTCCAGCCCGGCTTAAAGCCGTTAAGAATCTGCAGAATCAAATCCACATATTTATTGGACTGCTCGCGTTCGATATTTAAAAGCTCGTGACCAAAAGGTCCTGCACAAGCGCAGCCCGATCGCGCCTGAACACCAAAGAAATCATTGAGGAGAACAGCGACAAAGGTATGGTGAAACTTTCTTTGTCCGTGATTGACCAGAAAAGAAAAGATCGGATAACGCTTTTCCGGGTTGTCATTTCCAAGCAGCTGAAGTTTAGGATGCTCGGCAAAGAAGGTCATCATCTCACGGCAAATATTTTGTTCCAGATGATGAATCGTATCGCGTCCCAACCAATCCTTGATCTGAAAGGAAAGCGCGGCTTGCCAAGTCTGGCGAATAGCGGGTGTACCGGCCGATTCACGTTCCTCAATGGAGTCATGAAAATAGTATTCCCAAGGCGTCACAGCCGAAACCGTTCCACCGCCGCCAAAGCTTGGATTGACGTTGTGATCATAGATGTGCCGACTGCCGACGAGAAAGCCTAGGTTTGCGCCACCGAGGTTCTTATGCACCGATAGATAGATGGCATCAATGCCATCGCGTTTCATATTGATGTCGGCATAAGGACTACACGCCGCGTAATCGACAAAGTAAAGCGCACCGTGACGATGAAGGACCTCACCCAAAGTTTTTAGATCGGAGCGAAAGCCTGTGACATTGGACGCCGCAGAGAAAGAACCGATTTTCAAATAATCGGGATATTTCTTGAGCTGAGTCTCCAAGTCCTCTAAATCGATGTCATTGATCGATGGGCCTTTGCGCAGCGCTTTGATACGAACAAAATGACAAAGCGCCGAGTCCTGCCAGGACACATCGTTAGAGTGATGCTCATAAGGGCCGACGAAAACCACAACTTTCTTTGCCATCAAATCTTTAAGGTCGATGCCAAGCTTCTCGCGAATGAGCAGCTGACCTTTCGGCGAAAGATAAAGTCCAAGAATTTTTTGCACCTTTTCAATCGCACCCGTTGCGCCAAATCCTGAAGGAACGACAAAACTTTCGCTCGAAGCCCCAACGTGCTCACGTATGCTTTCGATCGCGGTGTGAAATCTCAGAGTCGAGAATTTGCCTGTAGCTGACGTTTCCGTATGAGTGTTTGCGTAGGTGCAAAGGCATTCCGATAGATAATGCTCGATCGCCTCCAGGCCCTGAGCCGAGGCGGTGTAATCAAGATGAAGCATAGAGCGAAAGGAATCGCGCACCGGTATCATGGTCAGACGCCCGACTTTGTTGGCCCTCAGCCAACGAAGTTTATCTTCGGTGCTCTTTAATTGGCTCACAGCCGATTTTGGTTTATGAAAGGTTACGTCTTGAAATCGTTTCTTAAGCTCAAGACTAAGCGCGGAATGTTTAGCCAAAGACGCAGAGAAACCAACACTCTCGGAGCCACTCATGAATTTATCCCCTGACACCGGTAAATATCCTCGACTCGACGTCGTCTGCGCAGTGATTCGCGACGGCGATCAGTATTTAGCGTGTCAGAGGTCCGAGATCATGCGTGAGCCTTTGCTCTGGGAGTTCCCAGGCGGCAAGATCGAGAAGGGCGAATCTCTGAGTCTTGCACTCCATCGCGAAGTGCTCGAAGAGCTGACAGCCAAAGTTACGATTCGAGGTATTCTACGTCCTTCAGTGTCTTTACAGAACCAGAAACTCATATATTTGCATCCCTTGCTTTGCACGTGGCAGGACGACGGGATTTTTGCTCTGAAAGAACACAAATCGTTTCAATGGGTAAAGCCTGATCGATTTTTTTCGCTGAAATGGTGTCCACCGGACGTAGACATTCTTGAGAGGCTGCAGGATTCGCAACTTGAATCCACGCAATGGTGGCGTTAAGCGGCCGAAACTTTGGATTGCTTGAAAGGTAATTCGATGCAGATCGTTGTGTGCGGAGCGTCGAAGTCGAAGATGAGTTCACCACCATGGCCGATGACTATCGATTTGGATAGGCTAAGGCCCATACCTCGACCTTCATCTTTGGTGCTGAAAAACGGTTCGAATAATTTATGACGCAAATTTTTAGGAACGCCAGTGCCGCTGTCGCTTAGAAGTATACGGCAACCCTCTTCACTCTCGACCCGCAGCTCAATGCGAACCCAGCGATCTTCGCTTTTTTGCGCTGCCTCGGCAGCATTTTCGAGTAGGTAGAGAAATGCCTGACTCAACTCCACCTCGCGACCTTGCAGTTCGAGATCGTTTTGTACGAGACATTCAAACAAAATCTCATCTGTCACAAATCGATTTCTCACGACTTTACTCAGACGTGTAATCAGACGGCTGATATTCACGGCCCGAAGTTCTTCCGCCGAAGGGTTCGATGCGATCAGCTCAAGGTCCGCAACCGCCTCCTGGATTCGAAAGAAAGTCTTTTCCATGCTGAGTACGACCGAATCAATTTTCGCGTTCGAGACGGGACGTGTGAGTTCGCGGAGCTGCTCAAGGCGCCCAAGTAAGATCGCTAGAGGGTTGTTGATCTCGTGAGCAATGCCGGCCGCCATCTCACCCAACGCGTTTAATTTGTTTTCGTGAAACCTGGCGGATAGGTGAACAAGATTATTCTTAGCCAGCATCACTTCGCGATGCCGCGCATGAAGTTTTTGAATCAGGGAATGGAACTCGTTTTCGATTTCTTCGAATTCGCAGATCAATCCGCTGGTCTTAAGTATGACAAAATCCTCGGACATCAAAGCCTGACTATCGAGATTGCGCAGGCCACGACTGAGTGTATGAAGGGGGCGAATCAATACGAAGTGTGCATGGATCGTCAGACAAACACCCATGGTCAAGACGCTGAGAAAACCAAAACCTAGACGTATAAACTGCGAATCGGTTTCCTTTTGCACATAGAAATAAAGGAGGCCGAACAAAACAGCGAGCACTGTACAGAGCCCAATGGTCTGCAGAAAGTGTCGAATCGCAATTTTCCGGCTTGATGCCTGCACGCCTGATCTCCTCTAAGTCCTGCAAAGTTATCGACTTTTCCATCGAAAACTATAGGGTCATCGGAGTAGCTCAAGCTTTAATCAATCCGAACACATGAATATCAAAGCGCCTTTAGAAAGGTTTTTAGCTTTTCTAAAACCGGAAAGGGTATCTCATGTCCCCCGTTAAAGACGGTGTACTCGGGATTAAATCCTTCATTCAGCCAGAACTGGTACAGACTATCCGCACCCGCCCGAGGCAAAGTTGGATCGCGGTCGCCGTGGGACTGAAAAATCTTGAACCGAGTCTTACCTTTTTGAAGCCTGTTTTTAAGGCTTTCCTGAAAACGAGGCCGCGCGACCATATTGCTCGATAGCAGCAAAAGCGCATCAATATCGGCGTTGGCGCTGAGGGCAAAGTCAGTTGCGACCATCGAACCCTGACTGAATCCTCCCACCGTGATCGATGAGTACTGGGTTGAGAGTTCTTTTATCATCCGACCGAGTGCGGAACTCGCTTCAGAAAATCCATTTGGAACTTCATTTGCAAGGGGCTCAGGTACGCCTTGCATGAGGGCAAGCTGCAAACGTTGCAAATCGATTGGAAACCAGGCCCTCCCGACATATCCAGGAGCGATAGGAATTTCGTGTGGGGCATTCGGGAAATACCAGTCGAAGGCGCCCAAGGGGTCGAGCACTTCTCCTAGGGGCGCGAGATCTTCGAAGTTGGCGCCGAAACCATGCAGGAGAACGACGCAACGTTTTGTGTTCTGGGCGGACGAACTCTTGGTCACAAGATTATCCAGATCAGCTATGCGTTGAAATATACAGGGTTTCATGGATCGCGCTCCGAATTTCACTCGTTCTTTATATTCATTTCATAGCTGGCTTTTCTCTTGAGCCCTAGTAAAATCAGCAAAGGATGGCATTCTTAAATTTTACAAAGTATTGACGGCAAGGACTATGACGACAGAATTTTTCGCTTAGAATAGACTGAAAGAGCGATCCCGTCGGATACCATGCAGCGCTGAAGCCTGTCTCTAATGCGAAGCACTACCGCCGTTTGGCGAAATTGCATAAGATCATGAAAGATTTCCTAATCCCCCGTGCCTGTGGAGGTAA